>JAEYTJ010000135.1 GCA_023434095.1 Pseudomonadota bacterium
CAGGGCGAGGACGGCGAGATCGTCGAAGCCGAGATCGTCGAGCCCGACGCGGAAGAAGCCGTGGCAACGCCGGGGGATATCGACCAGGCGCGCTATGTCGCCATGGGCGCAGCCGAGCAGTTCATCCTCACCTTGTCGGAGAACGGCTACGGCAAGCGCACCTCGTCCTACGAGTACCGGACGACGCGGCGCGGCGGCAAAGGCATCGTCGCCATGGCGGTCAACGACCGCAACGGGCCGCTGGTCGCTTCCTTCCCGGTGGAGGACGCCGACCAGATCATGCTCGTCACCGATGGCGGCCAGCTCATCCGCTGCCCGGTCAACGGCATCCGCACTGTCGGGCGCGGCAGCCAGGGCGTGATCGTGTTCGACACGGCGGAAGACGAGAAGGTGGTTTCGGTCGAGCGCGTGACCGAGGAAGAGGGCGAGGATGCCCTCGGCGGCGAAGGGGCCGGCGAGGAAACGGCGGACTGAGCCGCCATCATCTCGGGATTGCGGAACGGCGCCTCGGGCGCCGTTCCTGTCTTCAGCGGCTGCGGGAGAGAGCGCACCATGCGCCGTGTCTGTGTCTTTCTCGGCTCCAATGCCGGGCACCATCCGCGTTACGCGCAGGCCGCCGCCGCTTTCGGCGCACAGCTCGCTAGCGACGGCATCGGCCTCGTCTATGGCGGGGCGTCCGTCGGCCTGATGGGCCTGCTCGCCGATGCGGCGCTTGCCGCCGGCGGCGAGGTCATTGGCGTCATCCCTCAACGCCTGGTCGACAAGGAAATCGCCCATGCGGGGCTCACCCAACTCCACGTCGTCGAATCGATGCATGCGCGCAAGGCGCTGATGGCGGAACTCGCCGACGGCTTCGTCGCCCTGCCGGGCGGCATCGGCACGCTGGAGGAACTGTTCGAGGTGTGGACCTGGGCCCAGCTCGGCAGCCACGGCAAGCCCTGCGCGCTGCTCGACATTGGCGGCTATTTTGCGCGCCTGCTCGCCTTCGTCGACCATGTGGTGGAGGAGGGCTTCATGCAGCCGGCGCATCGCGACATGCTGCTCGTCGCCGAGGATCCGGCTGCGCTGCTGGCCAGGCTGCGCGACTATCGCCCGCCGACCGTGACCAAATGGATCGGGCGCAGCGAACGCTGACACCTTCATCCCAGCCATTGTCCCGGGTCGCCTCCGCCATGCGCGTGTCCTGCTTTGCCCGCTCTTTCGCTTTGGCCCTCGGCGCCGTTATCGCCGCTGCAACCGCCCCGGGCCATGCCGAAGGCGTGGGCTTCCGCCGGCTGACGCAGGCCGACCCGTCGCCGCGTCAGCTCGAGGCCGCGGTCTGGTACCCGACCGCGGCCTCGCAGCCGGAGACGCTGCTGGGCGACAACGCGGTCTTTGTCGGCGTACCGGTCATCGTCGATGCGGTCCCGGCGCCCGGGCGCCATCGCCTCGTGGTGCTCTCCCACGGCTATGGTGGCAATATTGGGAACCAGGCCTGGCTGGCCGTAGCGCTCGCGCGGCGTGGCTATGTGGTGGCAGCGGTGAACCATCCCGGCACGACCAGCCGCGACCGAACGCCCGAGATCGGCGCGCGGCTCTGGGAACGGTCGCACGATCTCTCGCGTCTCATCGACCAGGTGACCGGCGATCCCGCTCTCGGCGTCATTGCCGACAAGGTGGGCGTCGTCGGCCATTCGCTCGGCGGCTGGACGGCTATTGCCATTGCCGGCGCGCGTTTCGACCCGGCGCGGATCGCGGCCGACTGCGCGGTCAACGCCGGGCTCGGCGCCTGCGTGGCCTATCGCGAGCTGGGGGCGGGGGAGACGCCGGAGGCCCGCGCGAAGCTTGCCTCGGATCTCCGCGATCCGCGCATCGGCGCGGCGGTCGCGCTCGATCTCGGGCTCGCGCGCGGCTTCACGCCGGAGAGCCTCGCGGCGGTGAAGGTGCCCGTGCTGGTCATCTCCGCAGGCGAGGGGGACGACCGCATTCCTGCGAAGCTCGAATCCGGCTACCTCGTCGACCATCTGCCGGCGGAGATGGTCACCTCCGTCGCGCTCGACGGTGCCGCCCATTTCACCTTCCTGCCCGTCTGCAAGCCGGGCGCGGCCGAGCTGCTGGAGGCCGACACGCCCGGCGACGGCATCATCTGCGCGGACGGCACACCTTCGGCAGGGCGTGAGGCGCTGCATGCGAAGGCGGCCGGCGAGGTGGCGCGTTTCCTCGACGCGGCGCTCGGCCCGCCGTGAAGGCAGGCGCGGAACCGGCGGCGCGCCGGTCTGGCCCGCCTCCTCCTCGGCTTGCGTCCGGGGCGCGAGACCGCTAACCCTTGCCGCGCACCGAAAGGCACGAGATGAGCGCCATGCGCACCGCCTTCTACCCCGGCTCCTTCGACCCGCCGACCAACGGCCATGTCGAAGTCGCGCGCGCCGCCGCACGGCTGGTGGACCGGCTGGTAGTTGGCGTCGGCATTCATCCCGGCAAAACGCCGCTCTTTCCGCCCCCCGAGCGGCTGGAGATGCTGCGCGAGGTGTTCGAGCCCATCGCCCATGAAGAAGGGGCCCGGCTCGACTGCGTCACCTTCGACAATCTCGTCGTCGACGCCGCCGAGGCCCATGGCGCGAGCCTGCTCATCCGCGGCCTGCGCGACGGCACCGATCTCGACTATGAAATGCAGATGGCGGGAATGAACGCGACGCTGAAACCCGGCGTGCAGACCGTTTTCCTGCCGGCTTCCCCTATTGCCCGCCCCATCACCGCCACGCTGGTGCGGCAGATCGCGGCCATGGGCGGGGATGTGTCCGCCTTCGTGCCCGCCGCCGTGCTGATCCGCCTCGGCGGCCGGTTTCGGCGCGAGGCCTAGCGGCGGGCCGAGCCCGCCATCGCTCAACGGAGTTCGTGCTCATGATCCGACGCCTTCTCGCTGCCTTCTCCGTCGCCTGCGCGCTGGCACTGGTCGCCGCCGCACCGGCCTCGGCGCAGGCGCCCAAGCTGCCGCCGAATGTCGATCCGCAGAACGCCATCATCATGCAGACCACCAAGGGTCCGGTGATCTTCGTGCTGCGCGCCGACCTCGCTCCCCAGCACGCCGAGCGCATCAAGACGCTGGCGCGCGAGGGCTATTACGACAATGTGCCGTTCCATCGCGTCATCGAAGGCTTCATGGCGCAGACCGGCGACGGCCAGTACGGCAATGGCACGGGCGGCTCGCGCTACCCCAACCTGCCGGCCGAGTTCTCCAGCGTGCCCTACAAGCGCGGCACGGTGGGCATGGCGCGCTCCAACAACCCCAACAGCGCCAACTCGCAGTTCTTCATCACCTTCGGCGACGCCTCCTTCCTCAACGGCCAGTACACCGTTGTCGGCGAGGTGGTCTCGGGCATGGAGAACGTCGACAAGATCAAGCGCGGCGAGCCGGTGCAGAACCCGGACAAGATCATTTCGATGAAGGTGGCCGCGGACGTCAAGTGACGCCGCCGACCTTCCCATAAAGGAGAAACACCATGACCGACACCGCTGAAACCACGCTGCTGCTCGAAACGACGCAGGGGCCGGTCAAGATCCGCCTCCGCCCCGACCTCGCCCCCGGGCATGTCGCGC
Source organism: Pseudomonadota bacterium (assembly GCA_023434095.1). Taxonomy (GTDB): domain Bacteria; phylum Pseudomonadota; class Alphaproteobacteria; order Rhizobiales; family Xanthobacteraceae; genus Ancylobacter. The sequence continues at coordinate 3,577 of JAEYTJ010000135.1, forward strand.
GCATCAGCGAACTGGCGAAGCAGGGCTTCTATGACGGCGTGGTCTTCCATCGCGTCATCGACGGCTTCATGGCCCAGACCGGCGACCCCACCGGCACCGGCCGCGGCGGCTCGGGCAAGAACCTGAAGGCCGAGTTCAACAAGGGCCGCCATGTGCGCGGCACCGCCTCCATGGCCCGCGCCCAGCACCCGGATTCGGCCGACAGCCAGTTCTTCATCTGCTTCGCCGATGCGGGCTTCCTCGACGGCCAGTACACGGTGTGGGGCGAGGTGATCGAGGGCATGGAGAACGTCGACAAGATCAAGCGCGGCGAGCCGGTGCAGAACCCGGACAAGATCGTCAAGGCGTCCGTCTCCGCCTGATCGCCGCGACCTTGAAGCAAGGCATCATCCCGGACGTGCGCGAGCGCGTCCGGGATCGCTGTTTGTAAGCCCCGGGCCTTCCCATGCGTGTCGACCTGTTCGATTTCGATCTGCCGCCCGAGTGCATCGCGCTCCGGCCCGTCTCGCCGCGCGACGCGGCGCGGATGCTCGTCGTTCGCCCCGGCGCGGCGCCGGAGCTGACGGACGCGCTGGTGCGCGACCTGCCGGAACTGCTGGCACCCGGCGACGCGCTGGTGGTCAACGATACCCGCGTATTGCCGGCCCGGCTCGACGGCATCCGCCGCCGCCCGTCCTCGCAGGGCGAAGGGGTGAGGGTCGAGGCCATGCTGCACAAGCGGCTCGGCCCGGACAGCTGGCTCGCGCTCGCCCGCCCCGGCAAGCGCCTCGCGCCGGGCGACACCGTCGAATTCGCCTCCACTGAGGGTGGGCCCGTGCTCACTGCCCGCATCGCGGCGAAAGGCGAGGGCGGCGAGGTGACGCTGCGCTTCGAGGCCGCCGGCCCGGCGCTCGACGCCGCCATCGCCGCCATCGGCCATATCCCCCTGCCGCCCTACATCGCCGCCAAACGCGACGACGATGCGCAGGACCGGCTGGACTACCAGACCATGTTCGCCGCCCATGAGGGGTCCGTCGCGGCCCCGACCGCCGGGCTGCACTTCACCCCCGAACTGATCGAGCGGCTGGCGGCACGCGGCGTCGAGACCCATCGCGTCACTTTGCATGTCGGCGCGGGGACGTTTCTGCCGATCAAGGCGGACGACACCGCCGAGCACCGCATGCACGCCGAATGGGGCGACGTATCTTCCGAGACGGCCGATGCACTGAACGTGGTGAAGGCGCGCGGCGGCAAGGTGATCACGGTCGGCACCACGGCGACCCGCCTGATCGAGAGCGCCGCGTCGGAGGAGGGCCGGCTGGCCCCGTGGCGCGGCGAGACCGACATCTTCATCACCCCCGGCACGCGCTTCCGCTTCATCAACGGCATGCTGACCAATTTCCACCTGCCGCGCTCGACGCTGGTGATGCTGGTCGCCGCCTTCATCGGCCATGAGACGCAGAAGCGCGCCTATGCCCACGCCATCGCGGAGGGGTATCGCTTCTATTCCTATGGCGACGCCTGCCTTTTGCTGCCAGAGGCTCATCCATGAGCGAACCGACCGAATTCCACTACCGCCTGCACGCCACCGACGGCGCCGCCCGCCTCGGCGCGGTCGTCACCCCGCGCGGCACCGTGCGCACGCCGGCTTTCATGCCGGTCGGCACCGCCGGCACGGTGAAGGGCATGTATCCCCAGCAGGTGCGGGACCTCGGCGCCGACATCCTGCTCGGCAATACCTATCATCTGATGCTGCGCCCCGGTGCCGAGCGTGTCGCCCGGCTCGGCGGCCTGCACGAGATGATGCGCTGGCAGCACCCGATCCTCACCGATTCCGGCGGCTTCCAGGTCATGTCGCTGGCAGGCCTGCGCAAGATGAGCGAGAAGGGCGTCACCTTCCGCTCGCATATCGACGGCGCCTATCACGAGCTGACGCCCGAACGCTCCATCGAGATCCAGGGCCTGCTGGGCGCCGACATCCAGATGCAGCTGGACGAGTGCGTGCGGCTGCCCGCCTCTAAGGACGAGATCTCCCGCGCCCTGCGCCTGTCGCTGCGCTGGGCGGAGCGTTCGAGAAAGGCGTTCGAGGCGCAGCCGAAGGGCCGCGCCCTGTTCGGCATCGTGCAGGGTGGCGACGATGCGGAACTGCGCGTCGAATCGGCGCGGGGCCTGATCGACATCGACTTCCCCGGCTACTCCATCGGCGGCCTCGCGGTCGGCGAGCCGCAGGACGTCATGCTGGCGATGCTGGAGGTGGTGACGCCGATCCTCCCTGCGGACAAGCCCCGCTATCTCATGGGCGTCGGCACGCCGGACGACCTCATCGAAAGCGTGGCGCGCGGCGTCGACATGTTCGACTGCGTGATGCCGACCCGTGCCGGCCGGCACGCTCAGGCCTTCACGCGCTTCGGCCGGATAAACCTCAAGAACGCCCGCCATGCCGAAGACCCGCGCCCGCTCGACGAGGAGAGCGACTGCCCGGCCGCGCGGGACTATTCCCGCGCCTATCTCCACCATCTCGTGCGCTGCGACGAGATGCTGGGCTCCATGCTGCTCACCTGGGTGAACCTCGCCTATTACCAGACCCTGATGGCCGGCATCCGCGCCGCCATCGCCGAAGGCCGCTTCGAGGCGTTCAAGGCCGACGTCAAGGAAGGCTGGGCGCGCGGGGGTATACCCCCCCCGGAGGTGGGGGGGGGGGCGCCCGGGGG
>JAEYTJ010000218.1 GCA_023434095.1 Pseudomonadota bacterium
TCGGCCTGCAACTGGTCGAGTGCCGGCATCTCCTTGCGGCAGGGCACGCACCAGGTCGCCCAGATGTTGACGAGCTTCAGCCCGTCGCCGCCGACCTGCGAGAGCCGTGTCGGCTGCCCGTCCGGAGCGAGGAAGGCGAGATCGGGGATGCGCGTCGGCTTTTCCGTCGGGGCGAAGGCGGCGAGTTCCCCGGTGGCGAAGGCCGCCAGCGTCTTGCCGGCCTCGCTGGCAGCACGACACTCACTGTCCACCTCGCTGCCCTCACTGGCCACGCCGGTCGGCGCCGTCGCGACCGGGCCGGTGGCAACGGCGTTGCGCCCCCCGCCCCCGATCCCGTATACGCCTGCCAGCCCGACAACGGCGCCCAGCACCAGCGCGGCCGCCAGCACGAGGGCGAAGCGGCCCGTACGGCGCGGCGGAACCCCGCCCGCCGGACCGGCTGCGTCCTCAGGTCGTTCGGTCATGGCCGTCCTCGCGGAGAAAAGTGAACATGAGCAACAAGATGTGGGGCGGCCGGTTCGAGACCGGACCCGACGCGATCATGGAGGAGATAAACGCCTCCATCGGTTTCGACCAGCGCCTGTATGCGCAGGACATCGCGGGATCGAAGGCGCATGCCTCGATGCTGGCGGCAAAGGGGATCATCGACAAGGCAGATGCCGAAAAGATCTCCGCCGGTCTAGACACGATCCTGTCAGAGATCGAAGCGGGCGATTTCGTCTTCCAGCGGGCGCTGGAGGACATCCACATGAACGTGGAATCGCGCCTCGCCGCCCTGCTTGGCCCCGCCGCCGGCCGCCTCCACACCGCCCGCTCCCGCAACGACCAGGTGGCGACGGATTTCCGGCTCTATGTGCGCGACACGATCGACACGCTCGATGGTCAGATTCGCGATCTCCAGCAGGCACTTACGGAGAAGGCGCTGATCCATTCCGGCACGGTGATGCCGGGCTTCACCCATCTGCAGACCGCCCAGCCGGTAACCTTCGGCCATCACCTACTCGCCTATGTCGAGATGCTCGCACGCGACCGCGGCCGCCTGCGCGACGCCCGCGCCCGGCTCAACGAGTGCCCGCTCGGCGCCGCCGCGCTGGCCGGCACCTCCTTTCCCATCGACCGCTTCGCCACGGCGAGCGCCCTCGGTTTCGACCGGCCGACGGCGAATTCGCTGGATTCCGTCTCCGATCGCGACTTCGTGCTGGAAACGCTGGCGGCGGCGTCGATCTGCGCCATGCATCTCTCGCGCTTCGCCGAGGAGATCGTGATCTGGACCTCGCCGCTAGTGGGTCTGATGAAGCTCTCCGACCGCTTCACCTCCGGCTCCTCCATCATGCCGCAGAAGCGCAACCCGGACGCGGCCGAGCTGGTGCGCGCCAAGATCGGGCGGATCGCCGGCGCTTTCAGCGGCCTGCTGATGGTGATGAAGGGCCTGGCGCTGGCCTATGCGAAGGACATGCAGGAGGACAAGGAGGGCGCCTTCGACGCGTTCTCCACCCTGTCGCTGATGATCGCCGCCACCTCGGGCATGGTGCGCGACATGGTGCCGGACGAAAAGCGGATGAAGGCGGCGGCGGGCTCGGGCTATTCCACCGCCACCGACCTCGCCGACTGGCTGGTGCGCGTGCTCGGCCTGCCGTTCCGCGAGGCGCATCACGTCACCGGCCGCATCGTCGCCCTCGCCTCCGCCAAGGACGCGCCGCTGCACAGGCTGTCGCTGGCGGAAATGCAGAGCGTGGAGCCCCGCATCACGCGCGAGGTGTTCGGCGTGCTCTCGGTGGCGAAATCGGTGGCGAGCCGGGGCTCTTATGGCGGCACGGCGCCGAAGAATGTGCGCTCGCAGGCCAAGCGCTGGCTGAAGCAGCTGGCGAAGGGATGAGCATCCTTCGAGGCCCGGCTATGTCGGGCGCCTCAGGATGACGTTGCGCCTTTCGAAAAGACGTCATCCTGAGGTGCGAGCCGCAGGCGAGCCTCGAAGGATGTTTATACCGAACGCCGCCCCAGCAATCTCAAGGCGTTGGCCGTCACCAGCACCGTGGCGCCGGTGTCGGCGAGGATCGCCGGCCACAGGCCGGTGATGCCGGCGAGGGTGGTGACGACGAACACCGCCTTCAGTCCCAGAGCCAAAGTGATGTTCTGGTGGATGTTGCGCATCGTCGCCCGCGACAGCGCGATCATCGACGCGACGTCGCCGACCCGCCCGTGCAGCACGGCCGCATCCGCGGTCTCCAGCGCCACATCCGTGCCACCGCCCATGGCGATGCCGACATTGGCGGCGGCCAGCGCGGGCGCGTCGTTTATGCCGTCGCCGACCTTGGCGACCTTGAACCCCTCGCGCTGCAGATCGCCGACGATGCGCTGCTTGTCGACCGGCATCAGGCCGGCGCGCACCTCGATGCCAAGGGCGGCGCCGATCGCCTGCGCCGTGCGCTCATTGTCGCCGGTCAGCATGAGCGTGCGGATGCCTTCGCTCTTGAGAGCGTCGAGGCCGGCGCGGGCATCGGCGCGCGGCTCGTCGCGCAGGGCGATCAGGCCCTCGATCCGCCCGTCGGCGAGCAGCACAGCCACGGTCTTGCCGGCCTCGTTGAGCGCACGGATCGTCGCTTCCTGCTCGGCGTCGAGGCGGGCGCGTGCGCCTGCCGCCTTGGGCGAGCCGAGGAAAAGCGGCGTCCCGTCGACGGTTCCGCTCACCCCTTCGCCCCCGAGCGCCGGGGGCCCGCCCGCCCCCCGGCCCCCCGGCCCCCC
>JAEYTJ010000336.1 GCA_023434095.1 Pseudomonadota bacterium
CGGATTCGGCGAGTCGCCCCACCGCTTCGCCATTGCGCGCCAGCGCCTCGTCCTCCAGCTGCGCCGCCTGTTCCTGCGCGATGGCGAGTTCCTCGGCCTCCTGCGCGAGGCGCTCCAGCATCTCGCCAGCGTCCTTTTCCAGCGCCCGTTCGCGCTCCATGTCGCCGCCCAGCTGGGCGAGGCGCCGGTCGAGTTCCTCGCGTCGGGCCCCGGCGCGCGCTTCCTCGCGGTCAAGCTCGCCGCGGGCGAGGGTCAGGCGCTGCAGAGCGGCGGCGGCGGCAGCATCGGCCTCGCGCAAGCCGGGGATACCGTGGGCGGCCACGGCGGCGGCGCGGGCGGCTTCGCCCTGCTGCAAGGTGCGCGCGGCAACCTCGCGCACGGCGAGGTCGAGCGCCCGGTTCGCTTCGCCCAGCCCCGCCTCAGCCTCCAGCCACCGCAGCCAGAGCAGCGCAGCCTCGGCCTTGCGGATATCGGCGGAAAGCACGCGGTAGCGCGAGGCCTGCCGTGACTGCCGGCGGAGCGCGTCGAGCTGGCCGGAAATCTGGCCGATGACGTCCTCAAGCCGGGTCAGGTTGGTCTCTGCCGCCCGCAGGCGCATTTCCGCCTCGTGCCGGCGCGCATGCAGGCCGGCGACCCCGGCCGCTTCCTCCAGCAGGCGGCGCCTGGCGGTGGGCTTGGCACCGACGATCTCGCCGATCTGTCCCTGCCGCACCATCGAGGGCGAGCGCGAACCGGAGGACGCGTCGGCGAACAGGATCTGCACGTCGCGGGCCCGCGCCTCGCGCCCGTTGATGCGGTAGGAGGAACCCGCCTCGCGCTCGATGCGGCGGGAGATTTCCAGCATGTCCGCGTCGTTGAACACTGCGGGGGCCGAACGGTCGGCATTGTCGACCACCAGCACCACCTCGGCGGTGTTGCGGGCGGGTCGCGTGGTCGAGCCACCGAAGATGACGTCGTCCATCCCCTCGGCGCGCATCGCCTTGTAGGAGCTCTCGCCCATCACCCAGCGCATGGCCTCGACGAGGTTCGACTTGCCGCAGCCATTCGGGCCCACAATGCCGGTGAGGCCGGGCTCGATCAGCATCTCGGTCGGCTCGACGAACGTCTTGAAGCCGGTAAGGCGAAGGCGGGTGAACTTCATGCCCTCAGGGTGCCGCCCGCCTGCCACAAGTTCAAGTGGCGAGTGGGCGCCGATCCACGACATGTTGCGTTTTGTGGGCTGTTTTCCGCACGACCACACCCGCCCTGTCGTGTCAGGCACCCTCCCAGCCCAGCCATTTCCGCATGCGCGTATTGACGATCAGCGCCGCCAGCGCGAAGGCGCAACCGAGCGTGATGTCGGTGACCCGGTCGGCAGCGGCGTGGATGGGCATCTGCATCAGCATGCCGACCAGTTGCAACAGCAAGATGATGAAGGCCGCCATCGCCGCCATGCCGAGCGCGCCGTGCACGCGCTGCCCCGGCCAGCGCACCAGCGCGGCGAGGGTCAGGCCGGCCATCAGCCCGGCCGGCGACGTGACGAGGGCGCCATAGAGAACGGCCGCCCCGGCTCCGATCACCGTGCCCAGCACCAGGTCGATCATCATCCGGCGGCTGAACTGGCTGTCGTCGCGCAGCACGATCACGACTGCGAACACCGCCCAGTGCGGGTGCGGCAGGCCGAGCAATCGCCCCGTCAGGAAGGAGAGAGCCACCGCCGCCGCCACGATTCCGGCGAACAGCGCCCTCTCCCCGCGCGTTTCCTTGAGATGCGCGAGGATGGCGGCAAGCGTCGGCGCGGTGGACGGGCGCCACAGGCCGGTCGCCAGATCCCAGGCGACGGAGACCAGCCAGGCATACACGGCGAAAAGGGCCACCACGCCGACATCGCCCGGACGGAACGGCACGTCGAGCGCCGCAATCGCCGTGGCGAGGCAGAAGAAGCGGGCGGCGAAGGCCGCGCTCGGGTGCACCGCCTCCACCAGCGCATAGAGCGCGGCGGTGGCGACCAGCGCCGTCGCCGTCAGCCAGAGGTCGCCCGCCACGCCGGCGCCCAGCGTCGCGCCGGCCAGCACCACCGCCCCGGCCACGGCGAACAGCGCCGCGCGGTGGCGGGCGGTGCCTCCCGTATCGAGCGTGAAGCCGAGAATGCAGGTGAGCAGGGCATAGCCGAGCCAGTAGTTCTGGTGCAGCGCCAGCCCTGCCGCCATCGGTGCCATGACCGTGGCGGTGAAGCGCAGCGAGCGGGCGGGCAGTTCGTCGCCGTGCCAGCGCGGAGCGGCCTCGACGCGGCGCGGCCCGACGTCCAAGGGGGTGCCGGCGACCGGCTTGGATGAATGCACTTTTGGCGGCATCGCTTTACCCGGTCTTTACCCTGTCCGGCGGAGATTGTGGATACACGAGTTCCGTTGCGTCCGTTACGAGTAGGGTAGAGCGTTCATGAAGGTCGTTCGCAACGGGGAGGCCCACAAGGCTCCCCGATCCGGCATTGCCCGTTCCGCTGGCCTGCCCTCCCAACTTCCCCTCGACAGCATCATCCGCGGCGATTGCGTCGCCGCCTTGTCACGGCTTCCGGCCGCTTCGGTCGACCTCGTCTTTGCCGATCCGCCCTATAATCTCCAGCTCCAGGGGGAACTGAAGCGCCCCGACGACAGCCGGGTCGACGCGGTCGATGACGCCTGGGACAAGTTCGATAGCTTCGAGGCCTATGACGCCTTCACCCGGGCCTGGCTGCTGGCGGTGCGGCGGGTGCTCAAGCCCACCGGCACGCTCTGGGTGATCGGCTCCTACCACAACATCTTCCGCGTCGGCGCAATGCTGCAGGATCTCGATTTCTGGATCCTCAACGACATCGTCTGGCGCAAGACCAACCCGATGCCGAACTTCCGCGGCCGACGCTTTACCAATGCCCATGAGACGCTGATCTGGGCGGCGCGCGAACCGGGCGCAAAGGGCTACACCTTCAACTACGAGGCGCTGAAGGCGGCCAATGAGGATGTGCAGATGCGCTCCGACTGGCTGTTCCCGATCTGCTCGGGCCATGAGCGGCTGAAGGACGAGACCGGCCACAAGGTGCATCCGACGCAGAAGCCGGAAGCTCTGCTGGCCCGGGTTATCCTTTCGGCCTCGAAGCCCGGCGACGTGGTGCTCGACCCCTTCCTCGGCTCCGGCACCACGGCGGCGGTAGCCAAGCGGCTCGGCCGGCATTTCGTCGGCATCGAGCGCGACGGCACCTATGCCGATGCGGCGCAGGCGCGCATCGACGCGGTCGAGCCCTTGCCCGATCTCGCCCTCGTCCCGGCTCCGACCGCGCGCGACGCGCCCCGCATCGCCTTCAACGCGCTGGTCGAGCGGGGTCTGCTGGCGCCCGGCACGCTGCTCACCGATGCGAAGGCGAAGGTCCGTGCCCTGGTGCGCGCCGACGGCACGCTGTCTCTGGAGACGGCGCCCGGCCTCGGGCAGATCGGCTCCATCCATCGCGCCGGCGCCCTCGCCCAGGGAATCGAGGCCTGCAACGGCTGGACCTACTGGCACATCGCCACCCAGGAAGGGCTGCGCCCGATCGATTCGCTGCGCGCGGTAGTTCGCTCGGAAATGGCGATGGCGGCGGAGTAAACGGCCTCAGGTTCGTTCAGAAACAAAAAGGCCGCCCGGACGGGCGGCCTTGTCATTCATGGCAGCGGCAGCTCAGAGGTTGCCGGCCTTCTTGACGGCATCCTTGATCTCGCCCTTGGCCTGCTGGGCTTCGCCCTTCAGCTCCTGGGCCTTGCCCTCGGCCTGAAGACGCTCGGAGCCAGTCATCTTGCCGACGCCCTGCTTCACATTGCCGACGGCCTCGTTGCCCATGCCCTTGGCCTTGTCCATCGTGCTACCCATGGTCGTACTCTCCTGTTTTCATCCGCTCTTGCGGCTTGCAGGAACAACGAGCCAGAGGGCCAAAGGTTCATTCACGCCCGCGTAATCCTAGCGCGCGGATCCCGGCACGGGACCCGCATGGACCAGCACTTTGCGCATGACGGTCGGGAAGGCTTCGGCGTCGAAACCGTGCGGCGCGACCCAGCGATGCCCCTCCGGCGCAGGCTCGCCGGCTGGCAGCTCCGCCCGCCAGACCTGCAGTTCCAGCGCGAAATGACTGAACACATGGGTAACCGTGGCGTTGAGTGCGGTCCAGGCTGCCTTGAGCGGCGCGTGCGCGGCGGGATGGGCGCCCCCGTCCGGCTCCCAGGGGGTGGAAGGCACTTCGCTCATCCCCCCCAGCAATCCCTTGGGCGGGCGAGAGCGCACCAGCACCGCGCCATCCGCCCGCACCGCGAGGAACGCCACGCCCCGGCGGGTCGGCCGTGCCGCCTTCGCCACCTTCAGCGGGTAACGCTCTGGCACACCGCCGGCGCGGGCGGCACAGGGGTCGCGCCACGGGCAGAGGGCGCAGGCGGGCTTGCGCGGCGTGCAGATCGTAGCGCCCAGATCCATCATCGCCTGGGCGAAATCGCCGTGGCGCGCGGACGGCAGCAGGGTGAGCGCCAGTGTCCGCAGGCGGGCGCGCGCCTTCGGCAGAGCCTCCTCCACGGCGAAAAGCCGCGCCACCACCCGCTCCCAATTGCCGTCGACGGGGGCCGCGCGGTGCTCGAAGGCGATGGAGGCGATGGCCGCGGCCGTGTAGGGGCCGATGCCCGGCAGCGCCAGGAGCGCCGCCTCGTCCGGTGGGAAGTGCCCGCCGTGGCGATCCGTCACCGCCTTGGCGCAGGCGTGCAGATTTCGGGCGCGGGCGTAATAGCCGAGCCCCGCCCAGGCCGAGAGCACCTCTTCCAGCGGCGCGTCCGCGAGTGCCTCGACGGTCGGCCAGCGCCGCTGGAAGCTCTCGTAGTACGGCGCGACCGTCACGACCGTGGTCTGCTGCAGCATGATCTCCGACAGGAACACCCGGTAAGGGTCCTGCCGCTTCCCCGGCGCGGCGCGCCAGGGCAGATGCCGCCGGTGGCGGTCGTACCAGGCGAGCAGCGCAGCCGGATCGGGCGAGGCCAGAGCGGCCGGGGTGAGCGCGGGGGGGGCGGCGGCTGGATTGGCGGCGGCAGGCATGCGATCCTCGGAGACGACGCCGACACCGTGGCTGCTTCGGCCACGCCCGGCAAGACATGAGTCAAGATGGCGCCCCGTTCCCCGACCCGCCCGCTCGCCGACCTGATCGACGGTGCCATCGCCGAGTGCTGCCGCCGACGCGGGCTTGCCTCGGTGGAGATCGTCACGCGTTGGGCCGATATCGTCGGCGACGCGCTGGCCGCGCGGGCGGTGCCAATCAAGCTCGCCTGGCCGTCGCGCCCCGACAGCGGCGAGCCCGGCGTGCTGCATGTGCGCGTCGAGGGCGGCTTCGCCATCGAGTTGCAGCATGACGCGCCGATCGTCATCGACCGGGTGAACCGCTATTTCGGCTGGCGCTGCATAGGCCGGCTGGCGCTGAAGCAGGGCCCGGTGCCGCGCCCGCGCCCGCGTTTCCGCTTCCAGGAGCCGGACGCTGCCGAATGCGGCGCCGCGCGTCTGCGGATCGCCGCCACCGCCGGCTCGTTCGAGGACGATGCGCTCGCCACCGCGCTGGCGCGGCTGGGCGCGCTGGTGATCCGCGAGAAGCGGGCCGGCGCCCGCAAGGCCGGCCGCGCCGCGCCCGGTTTCACGCAGCGGTGAGGCGCGCGACGATGGCACCCCGTTGCCAGGACGACGCGCGGGCTGTACCCGCTAGGGAAGGCGCAAGGCGCGGACAACATATACAGGCATCAAGGCCGGACGCTTCCGGCTGCTTCTGGAGACCGACAATGATCGACCGCCGTCGCTTCCTCGAAGGTGTTGGCACCCTCGCCCTCTCCCTCGCCGCTTTCAGCTCTCTGGGCGGCAGCCTGATCGGGCGCGCAGAGGCGCAGACGGTCGACACGGCGAAGCTCATGGCGCCGGGCGCCCTGCCGGACCAAGTGCTGGGCAAGGCCGACGCGCCCGTGACCATCGTGGAATATGCCTCGATGACCTGCGGGCACTGCGCGCATTTCCACGAGACCACCTATCCGGTGCTCAAGGAGAAGTACATCGACACCGGCAAGGTGCGATTCATCCTGCGCGAATTCCCACTCGACATCGTCGCCAAGGCGGCCTTCATGCTGGCGCGCTGCGGCGGCGAGGGCAAATATTACCCGATGACCGATACGCTGTTCGAGACCCAGAAGAGTTGGGCGTTCTCGAACAATCCCGCGCAGGCGCTGCTTGCCATCGCCAAGCAGAGCGGCATGACCGAAGAGCAGTTCAACGCCTGCCTCAACGACACCAAGCTGGCCGGCCAGATCGACGAGGTGGCCAAGCGCGGCGCCGAGTTTGGCATCGATTCCACCCCGACCTTCTTCATCAACGGCAAGAAGGTATCGGGCGCGCTGAGCCCGGAGCAGCTCGACAAGGAACTGGCGCCGCTGCTCGGCAACTGAACAGGACGGGATCGCAGCCCGCCCCGCGCCTCGGCCGGGGCGCCTTTCACTCCCGGCGCGAGAGGCTGACGGGAGCGGGGCGAGCCGGCTCCCGTCGAGATGCCGCTCGGACAGCTGCCCCTGTGCGGCCGGCCTACTCCGGCAGTACGATGCGGCCGGCATCGTCCAGGGGAAAGCCCGGATTGTGGGCGATCTCCCAGGGGTGGCCGTCCGGATCGGCGACATAGCCGGAATAGCCGCCCCAGAAGGTCGGCTGCGCCGGGCGCAGCGGCCGCCCGCCCGCCGCCACGGCGCGAATCAGGGTGGTGTCGACTTCCGAGCGGCTCGCCCGGTTGCAGGCGAGCGCGATGCCGCCGAACGCCCCCGGGCGGCCGGCGATCACCCCGGCATCGGCGGCGAGTTCCACCCGGGGATAGAGCGACAGCACCACGCCGCCCGCGTCGAAAAAGGCCGCGCCGGTGGCCTCCTTCACCTGTCGCACCAGGCCCAGCGCCTCGTAGAAGGCGACCGCGCGGTTGAGATCCGCGACACCCAGGGTCACCAGCGAGAGCCGGAGCGGCGCCATCGGACGCGCCATACCCCTCGGCTCCGCCGGACCGCCCGGCACAGCGCCAGCCCGCGTCCCGCCGACCCGCGCCTCGCCCGCGTCCATCCCGCCGTCCCCGCTCATGCACCTTCTCCAAACAACGACAATTGCTCGCCCTTCTGCGGCGGGCGGGTGAAATGGCGGGTGGTCAGGCGCGTCGAGCGGCGGTTCAGCCCGAGCCGCTCCACGGCGATCTCGAACCGCCGGGCCAACGTCCATGCATAAGGACCGGAGCCGGTCATGCGCTGGCCGAAGGTGGAATCATATTCCCGCCCGCCATGCAGTTCCTTCAGCAGCGAAAGCACGTGGCGGTAGCGGTCGGGGAAATGCGTGAGCAGCCATTCGCGAAAGAGATCGCGAATCTCCAGCGGCACGCGCAGCATCACATAGCCGGCCTCCGACGCCCCCGCTGCCGTCGCCGCGTCGAGGATGCGCTCCATCTCCGCGTCGGTGACGGCGGGAATGACCGGCGCGACCAGCACAGCCGTCGGCACCCCCGCGTCGGAGAGGCGGCGCAGCGTGTCGAGCCGCCGCGACGGCGTCGCCGCCCGCGGCTCCATGAGGCGCGCCAGCTTGGCGTCGAGCGTGGTTATGGACAGCGCCACCTTCGCCAGCCCCTTCTCCGCCATGGGGCCGAGAATATCGAGGTCGCGTACCACCAGCGCCGATTTGGTGACGATGCCGACGGGATGACCGAAGTCGCGCAGCACTTCGAGAATGCGCCGGGTCAGCCGCCATTCGCGCTCTATCGGCTGGTAGCCATCCGTATTGATGCCGAGCGCGATGGTGCGCGGCTCATAGCCAGGCCTCGACAATTCCTTGGCGAGAAGCTCCGGCGCGTCCGGCTTGGCAAACAGCTTGGTCTCGAAGTCGAGCCCGGCCGAAAGGCCCTGATAGGCATGGGTGGGGCGGGCGAAACAATAGACGCAGCCATGCTCGCAGCCGCGATAGGGGTTGATCGAGCGGTCGAACCCGACATCGGGCGAATCGTTGCGGTTGATGATGGTGCGCGGCTTTTCCACCGTCACGCTGGTGCGGAAGGCGGGCAGATCGTCCAGTTCCTGCCAGCCATCGTCGAACCGCTCGCGGCTGTGCGGCTCGAAACGCCCGGCCGGATTGGAAAGCGCGCCGCGCCCGCGCCGGCGCTCCCCCTCCACCATCCAGTCCGGCATCGGCGGCGGCGCCACGGCGTCCATGTCGGACAGTCCCGTGAGGTCGCGGGCGGCCTCGGCCCGTTCCTGCGCACGGGCATCGCGCCGCTGCTGCGCCAGCCTTCCCAGATGCCGGGGGGCGGCGGGCGGCACCGGCGGGCCGGAGGGGCGGTCGGAAACGGAGCGTTGCATGTCGGGTCTCTCGCCAGACCTGTTCTTTATCGCAGCATCCAGAACATATCAAGAACATTGGCCGAATTACGACAGCTGGGCTGTACGACCGCGGGACGGTGCGATAGGCAGGAAAGGCTTTCTCCGTCAGGGTCGGGGCGCGTCCCCGGCCGTCTCCAGACCCGGATCATTCAAGGGTGGCCACGGCGTGATCTCGGTCGTCATTCCCACAAGCGCGGGCGCCAAGCGGCTGATTCCGACGCTCGCCTCGCTCGTGCCCGGCGCTGCGGCCGGGTTGGTGCGCGAGGTGCTGCTGGTCGATTGCGGCAGCGGTCCCGAGGTTGCGGAAATCGCCGACGCCGCCGGCTGCGAGTATCTCGCCGGCCCGGCCGATCCCGGCGCCCGGCTGCGTCAGGGCGCGGCGGCGGCGCGGGCCTCCTGGCTGATGTTCCTGGAGCCGAGCGGCCTGCTGCAGGAAGGCTGGGTCCGCGAAGTGCGCAACTTCACCGACCAGATAGATCGCACCGGCGCCGCTGAGCGGCGGGCCGCCACCTTCCGGCTGGCGCTCGACGGATTCGGAATCTCGCCCCGGGTGAAGGAGGCGGCAGCGATGATGCGGCATGCCATCACTGGCCGGCCGCGCCCCGAACAGGGGCTGCTGCTGCACCGTCGTCTTTACGAAGCGCTGGGCGGCCACACGCCCGGGCCGAACGCGACCCGCCGGCTGCTCGCGCGGGTCGGGCGCAAGCGGCTGGTGCTGCTGCGCTCGCAGATCCTGCTGCCGGAAGAAGGCTGAAGCTCAGGCCGGAGCCGAGCCGGCGCGGAGCTTGCCGCGCTTCAGGTGCTCGTCGAGACGCGGGAGAATCTCGACGAAATTGCAGGGCTTGTGCCGGATGTCGAGCTGGTGGACGAGGATCTCGTCCCAGCCGTCGCGGCAGGCCCCGGGGGAGCCCGGCAGGCAGAACACATAGGTAGAATTGGCGACGCCGGCGGTGGCGCGGCTCTGCAGCGTCGAAGTGCCGATCTTGCCGAACGACACCATGTGGAACACAGTCGAGAAGCCTTCCATGCGCTTCTCGAACAGCGGCTCCACCGCTTCCGGCGTCACGTCGCGGCCGGTGAAGCCGGTGCCGCCGGTGGTGATGACCACATCGATACCCGCATCGGCGATCCAGCCCGACACCTGCGCGCGGATCGCCTCCACGTCGTCCGGCACGATGGCGCGGTCGGCGAGCCGATGGCCCGCCTTCTCGATCCGCTCGGCCAGCGTGTTACCGGACCGGTCCTCGGCGGGGGTGCGGGTGTCGGAGATGGTGAGCACCGCGATGGCGAGCGGCACGAACGGCGTCTGGTCGGTCATCGTCTCTCTCAGATCGAGCCCTTGAAAGTGTTGCACTGCGCCAGCGAGCCCTTGTCGAGCCCCTGCCGGAACCACTTCACCCGCTGGGCGGAAGTGCCGTGGGTGAAGCTGTCGGGCACCACATAGCCCTGCTGCTGCTTCTGCAGGCGGTCGTCGCCAATCGCCGACGCAGCGTTCATCGCCTCCTCGATATCGCCGTCTTCGAGAATGCGCCACTGCGCGTCGGCATGGTGCGCCCACACGCCGGCGAGGCAGTCGGCCATCAGTTCGACGCGGACGGAGAGCGCGTTGGCCTCCGACCGCGAGGCTTGGCGCTGGCGCGCCTGCACCTGCTCCAGCAGGCCGATTTCGTTCTCGACGTGATGGCCGACTTCGTGGGCGATGACATAGGCGGCGGCGAAGTCGCCCGGCGCGTTGAAACGCCGTTTCAGGTCCTTGAAGAAGGAGGTGTCGAGATAGACCTTCTGGTCGCGCGGGCAATAGAACGGTCCGACGGCGGCATCGGCGGCCCCGCAGGCCGAACGAGTGGCGCCGGAGAACAGCACCAGGCCGGGCTCTCGATAGGTCGCCCCCTCGCCCTTGAAGATCGGCGTCCACACATCCTCGGTCTGGGCGAGCACCACGGCCGCGAAATCGCCGAGCTTCTGGTCCTCGGCGCTGAGATTGCGCGCGGGCGCGCCCTGGCCCTGGGGGGCTGGCTGGCTGGTCTGGCTGCCGTCGCCGAGCAGGATTTCGGCACCGCCGATCAGCACCGCCGGGTTGATGCCGGTGGCCCAGGCGATGAGGCCGACGATGATCAGCCCGCCAATGCCGAGCCCGCCGCGGCCCATTCCGCCGCCGCCGAAGCCGCCCTGCCCACGCCGGTCCTCGACATTGCCGCTCCGGCGAAAATCCTCCCAACGCATCCTCACCTCCCCGGACGGCAGCGCCACGGCGCGAGTGTGGATCACCCGTGCCGTGGCAGCAATGCGCCGGGAGGCATCCGGTTCCGCCGGCACCCTCCGGTATGTCAGGCTGCGGTCCGCGCCGGGGCCCGCAGAAAGTCGCGGGCGAGCGTCAGGTCGGCCTGGGAAAGGCCGTGCCCGGCGGGCAGTGTGCGGTGGTCGAGCGTCGCCCCCGCCGCGCGCAGCTGCCCGGCGAGGCGGGCGGCGTTGTCCTCCGGAACGATAGGATCCATGGCACCGGAGAGCAGCAGCACGCGGCGCCCGGCGAGATCGGCGGGCGGCGGCACCGCCAGCGGCACCATGGCGCGCATCAGCACCGCACCGGCCAGCACCTCCGGCTGGGTGAGCAGCAGCGCGGCGGCGATGTTGGCGCCGTTGGAAAAGCCGACCGCGATCGGCGCGGCAAGCCCATAGGCAGCGCGCGCCTCCGCGATGAAGCCGGCGAGCTCGGCGGCGCGCGCGCGGACATCGTCCTCGTCGAACACGCCCTCGCGCAGGCGGCGGAAGAAGCGGGGCATGCCGCCTTCCAGAACCTTGCCGCGCGGGGATAGCAGGGCCGCGCCCGGCGCGATCATGCCGCCGAGCGGGACGAGGTCGTTCTCGTCGCCGCCGGTGCCGTGCAGCAACAGCAGGGGAGCGACGCCCGCGTCGCGGGCGGGCTCATAACGATGCACGAAGGAAAGCGCGGCGTTGGTCATGACGGGCTCCTCTTGCGATGTGGGTGAGGGATGCAGCGTAGGCGCAGCCGACTTGCGGCGCCGCGAAACGTCATCCTGAGGTGCCCGGCTATCGGCCGGGCCTCGAAGGATTTCGGCAGCCGCACAGTCGCGGGCCTGGTGGCGCCGCCCTGTGACGGGCGGCGCCCCGTGGTTCAGGCGATCTCGGGCAGCACGGCCTCGATCTGGCTGCGGCGGCTCTCCAGGAAGCCGGGCAGCTTCAGCGCCTCGCCCAGGCTCGCCGCCGGCTCATCGGCGGCGAAGCCGGGAATGTCGGTAGCGATCTCGAACAGCACATGGCCGGGTTCGCGGAAATAGACGGACCGGAAATAGTTGCGGTCCTTCTGCTCCGTGGTGGCGATGCCATGGTTCTCGTTCAGCTTCTTCACCATGGCGAACTCGGCCGCGTCGTCTGCGGCGCGGAAGGCGATATGGTGCACCGAGCCGCCGCCCATGCGGGCGGGCAGGAAGCCGCCGGCCTCATGGATATCGACAATGCCCCCGATTTCCGTGCCTTCGGCCTTGAAGCGCACCAGCGAGCCCTCGCGGCCGATCTGGGTGAAGCCGAACACGTCGGTGAGGATCGCCCCGGTGGGGGCCGCCTCGGCCAGCAGCAGGTTCACGCTGTGAAAGCCGCGAAGGGCGTTCTCGGCGGGAACGTCGGTGCCCAGCCACGCCGGCTCATTCTCGGCTCCGGCGACGCCGACCAGTGCCAGACGGGTGCCGTGCGGGTCCTTGAACGCCAGCACGGTCTCGCCGAAGCGCTTCACAGGCGCACTGTGCGCCACGCCCTTCTCGACAAAGCGCTGCGTCCAGTAGCCGATGGAACCGGCGGGCACGCGGAACGCGGTCTCCTGCGTCTCGCCGATGCCGACGCGGCCCGGAGCAACGTGGTCCCAGGGGAAGAAGGTGAGGATGGTGCCGGGCGAACCGGCCTCGTCGCCATAATAGAAGTGGTAGGTGCCGGGATCGTCGAAGTTCACCGTCTTCTTTACCAGCCGCAGACCGAGCGTGCGGGTGTAGAATTCGA
>JAEYTJ010000343.1 GCA_023434095.1 Pseudomonadota bacterium
CTTCACTCCGTCATCCTGAGGTGCGAGCGCAGCGAGCCTCGAAGGATGGTCAGCCGCCCACGTCACCCCTCGCGTTGCGACGGTCGCCGCGCGGCTTTACGGACCGTCTCCCAGTCGCCGCGGATGAGTGCTTCCTTCTTGACCCGGCTCCAGCCCTTGACCTGTCGCTCGGCCGCGATGGCGTCGGTGATGCGCTCGAAGCCCTCCGACCAGATCAACGTCACCGGTCGGCGCCGGAATGTATATCCGGGGTAGCTGCCGCTCTGGTGCTCGGCGAGGCGCTTTTCCAGCGGGCCGCTGGTTGATCCGACATAATAGGAGCCGTCAGCGCAGCGGAGCATGTAGACGAAAGCTGCCATTCCCGCTCTCCGGATGAGCATCCTTCGAGGCCCGGCTGGGCCGGGCACCTCAGGATGACGGTATGTGGGTGGAAAGCAAGAACCCCGCTGCGGCGGCTGCGAGAGCCACGTCATCCTGAGGTGCGAGCGAAGCGAGCTTCGAAGGATGGCCTTCAGGCAACCACGGCGCGTGCTCACCCCTTCGCCGCCACGCTCTCCACCGGCGCGCCCGCGGCTTTCCAGGCGGTGAAGCCGCCGGTGAGGTGGCAAAGCTTTTCCAGCCCCATTTCCTGCGCCGTCTTCGTCGCCAGCGCCGAGCGCCAGCCGAGCGAGCAGTAGAAGACGAAGCGCTTGTCCTGCTGGAAGACCTCCTTGGCGTAGGGGCTTTCCGGGTCGAGCCAGAATTCCAGCACGCCGCGCGGGCAGGAGAAGGCGCCGGGAATGGCGCCCTCGCGCTCGCGTTCCCGCGGGTCGCGCAGATCGACGAAGACCACGTCGTCGCGCCCGTGCAAGGCCGCGGCTTCGGTCACGTCGATCGCGGCGACCGTCGCCTCGGCTTCGGCGAGCAACTGCTTGTAGCCCTTCTTCATCGCCTTCACTCCGCCGCGTCGATACCCTTCGCCAGGGCCGTGCGGGCGACGCCGAAGCGGCGCTCCACATAGTCCTCGACGATCTTCTTGAAGTCCTCGCGCAGGCTCGGCCCGCGCAGCGTCATCGCCTTCTTGCCGTCGAGATAGACGGGGGCGGTGGGGAATTCGCCGGTGCCGGGCAGGGAGATGCCGATGTCGGCATGCTTCGACTCGCCCGGCCCGTTGACGATGCAGCCCATCACCGCGACGTTCAGCGTCTCGACGCCGGGGTAGCGCTTCTTCCATTCCGGCATGGAGGCGCGGATGAAGTCCTGCACCTCGAAGGCCAGCTCCTGGAAGGTGGTGGAGGTGGTGCGCCCGCAGCCGGGGCAGGCGGCGACCAGCGGCACGAAGGTGCGCAGGCCCATGGTCTGGAGCATTTCCTGCGCCACCGTCACCTCGCGGGTGCGGTCGCCCCCCGGCTCGGGGGTGAGCGAGACGCGGATGGTGTCCCCAATGCCCTGCTGAAGCAGCACGCCCATGGCGGTAGACGAGGCGACGATGCCCTTGGAGCCCATGCCGGCTTCCGTGAGGCCGAGATGCAGCGCATAGTCGGCGCGGCGCGCCAGCTCGGCATAGACCGTGATGAGGTCCTGTACCGCCGAGACCTTGGCGGAGAGGATGATCTGGTCGCGCGGCAGGCCGATCTCCTCGGCCAGCGCGGCCGAGAGCAGGGCGGAGCGCACCAGCGCCTCGCGGGTGACGGCCCGCGCTTCCGCCGGGCGGGGCAGCCTCGCGTTCTCGTCCATCAGGCGGGTGAGCAGATCGTCGTCGAGCGAGCCCCAATTGGCGCCGATGCGCACCGCCTTGCCGTGGCGGATCGCCTGCTCGACGATGGTGGTGAAGTGGCGGTCGCGCTTCTCGCCGAAGCCGACATTGCCGGGATTGATGCGGTACTTGTCCAGCGCCTCGGCACAGGCCGGGTGCTTCGTCAGCAGCAGATGGCCGTTATAGTGGAAGTCGCCGACGAGCGGGGTGTCGAGGCCCATCCGCAGCAGGCGCTCCTTGATCTCCGGCACCGCCAGCGCCGCCTCGTCGCGGTCCACCGTGATGCGCACGATCTCCGAGCCGGCGCGGGCGAGCGCGACGACCTGCCGGGCGGTGCCTTCGGCATCGGCGGTGTCGGTGTTGGTCATCGACTGCACGACGACCGGCGCGCCGCCGCCGACGGTGACGCGGCCGACCTTCACCGCCACGGTCATGCGGCGCGCGGCGGGGCCGGCGGCTTCGAGCTCGGGGGCGACGACGGGGGCGGGGGAGAGGGCGTCCATTTTCATCGTCCGGGGACTGGGAAGCGCGTCAGGCGGCAGGGGTTAAGCCGGGGCGGGCGGGGCGTCAACGGGCGGCCCCGGCGCGCGCGGGGGCGGCATCGCCGGCTTCCGCGCGGGCGGCGCGGCACTTGGCGCAGGTGCCGGCGATTTCCACCACCGGGGTGCGCGGGGTGAAGCCTTCGGCGCGGGTCGCCCAAGCGAGGTCGCGGCCGATGGCGTGGGAAGCGACCTCACCCGTCACCCCGCAGCCCTCGCAGATGAGGAACACGATGACGTCGTCGGGGCCGTGCTCGCGTCCGCAGACGAGATAGGCGTTGCGGCTTTCGATACGGTGGGCGAGCCCCTCGCTGACCAGGAAGTCGAGCGCCCGGTAGACCGACATCGGCGGCGGCTTCTCGCCGGAGGCGCCGAGCCGCTCCACCAGCTCATAGGCGCCGAGCGGGGTGTGGCTGTCGGCAAGCTCCTCCAGCACGCGCCGGCGCAGCGAGGTCAGCCGCGCGCCGCTCTCGGCGCAGCGCGCCTCGAAGCGGGCGATGGCGCCGGCGACGCAGGCGGCATGGTCATGGTCGTGGCCATGGTGGTCATGCCCGTGCGGGCCCGCGGGCGGGGAAGGTATAATCGACATATGAACAATATAGACCTTCCGGGGTCACGGCGCCATGACGGCCCCGGAGCGCCGTCCGGCGGCCGGCTGCGAAAGAGTGGCGCGGGGCGCAGGCTGCGGCGCGCTTCGCCCTTGTGGGCGCCCGTGCGCCGGAGCAGGATACAGATGCCGGTTGGTCAGGTGGGGGTATCATGAAGGCTTTCAGGTTCATTCTCGTGGCGGCGCTCGCGTTGCCTCTCGCGGCGTGTTTCGAAGGGCCGTCCGGCCCCGCCGGCCCGAAGGGCGAGGCGGGCGTCGCCGGTGCGGCAGGCCCGGCCGGTCCTGCCGGAGCCACCG
>JAEYTJ010000351.1 GCA_023434095.1 Pseudomonadota bacterium
TAGAGCGGCTGCGGACCGACGATCGCATAGAAATTGCCGCCATAGGCGACATCGACCTTGAGCGGGCCGAGGCCCGGGCAATCCACCGCCAGGTCCTCGGCATGCAGGAAGGAGGCGATGTTGGTGATCCGCACCTCCTCCACATGCGCGCCTTCCTGCCGGTATTGCGCGGTGACGACGCCCGCCGGCGTGTCGAGCCGCAGCACGCCCTTCTCCTTCGGATTCACCAGGCCGTTCTCGATCGCCATGGTGACGGTGCCGATGGTGCCGTGGCCGCACATGGGCAGGCAGCCAGAGGTCTCGATGAACAGGATGGCGATGTCGCAATCCGGCCGCGTCGGCGGATAGAGGATCGAGCCCGACATCATGTCGTGGCCGCGCGGCTCGAACATCAGCCCGGTGCGGATCCAATCGAACTCGCGCAGGAAATGCGCGCGCTTCTCGATCATGGTGTCGCCGACGAGGTTCGGCCCGCCGCCGGCTACCAGCCGCACCGGGTTGCCGCAGGTGTGCCCGTCTATGCAGAAGAAGCTGTGTCGCGCCATGGGTCTACTCGTCAGAAGCGGTCGGGGCGGAAGGGGTCGAGCGGGATGGAGGGGCGGCGCCCGGCCACCAGATCGGCCACCAGCTTGGCCGTCGCCGCGCTCTGGGTGAGGCCGAGATGGCCGTGGCCGAAAGCGTAGAGCACGCGCGGCGAGGCGGTGGAGGAACCGATGACGGGCAACGAGTCCGGCAACGACGGGCGGAAGCCCATCCACTGCTTGCCGCCCTCGGTGCGCAGGCCGGGCAGGAAGCGCGCCGCCTTGGTCAGCATCGCCTCGGAGCGTTTGAAATTGGGCGGCGCCTTCAGCCCGCCCAGTTCCACCGCCCCGCCGACGCGGATGCCGGTGGAAAGCGGCGTCACCACGAAGCCGTGGCCGCCGAAGGTGAGCTGGCGGCGCAGGTCGAAGGCGCCCGGCGGCAGCGTGGTGTTGTAGCCGCGCTCGGTCTCCAGCGGCACGGAATCGCCGAGCGACTTCGCCAGCGGGCGCGACCACGCCCCGCCGGCAATCACCGCCCGTCCGGCGCTCAGCACCTTGCCGTCGGCGAGGCGCAGCCGCACGCCCTGCGCATCGGTGTCGACGCCGACCGCTTCGCCATGCACGAGGCCGGCGCCGCGCGCCATCACCACGCGGAACAAAGCGAGCGCGTAGTGATAGGGGTCGCTCACCGTCTGCCAGTGCGGGGTGAAGGTGCCGACCGTGAAGCGCGGCGACAGGCCGGGCTGGAGTTCCGCGAGCCGCGCGCCGCGCACATGCTCGAAGGCGATGCCCTCGCGCGCCCGCGCCTCCCAGCCGGGCGTCGCCGCCGCCAGCTCGGCCTCGCTCTCATAAAGCTGGAGATTGCCGTCGGCGCGCAGATGTTCGGCGAGGCCGGCCTGGGTCACCAGCGCCTGCGTCGCGGTGGCGGCGAAGCGCATGAGGTTGCCCTGCGCCGCGATCGAGGCCTGGTAGCGGTCGGGCAGGCTGGCGCGCCAGAAGCGGATCAGCCAGGGGGTAATCTGCGGCAGGTAGCGCGGCGGAATGGTCAGCGGCCCCAGCGGGTCCAGCAGCCATTTCGGTGCCTTGCGCAGCATGCCGGGCGAGGCGAGGGGGAGAATGTCGGTAAAGGCCAGCGCCCCGGCATTGCCATAGCTCGCCCCCTCCGCCACGCCGCCGCGCTCGACGAGGCGCACACGGTGGCCTTCGGTGAGCAGGTGAAAGGCGGTGGCGAGACCGACAATGCCGGCACCGACGATGAGAATGTCGTTCTGGGGGGGAGCTGAGGGCACGCTCTTGACCGACGTCGTGTGAGAGGGCCATCCCCCGCCATGTCAGCGGGGAATGGGAAGGTGAGGAACACCAATCGGCGTCATCCTGAGATGCCCGGCGTGAGCCGGGCCTCGAAGGATGCTTGCCGGGCGGGCCCGGAGCCCATCCTTCGAGGCGCGCTGCGCGCACACCTCAGGATGACGGCGCTTCGAGGCCGGTGGCCAAGCCGTCGCACGCCTGAGGCGAGCGCGGTTCGCCGCCTCACGCCGCCTTGGCGAGGGTCGGGCGGGTGGCGAGGGCCTCGCGGACGATCCGCTCGACCTTGGCGCGCTGCTCGCCTTCCAGCGGGAGACGGGGCGCGCGCACGCGCTCGGTCGTGCCGGTGACCATCGCTTCGACCAGCTTGAGATTCTGGACGAGATAGGTCGAGACGTCGAGGTCGAGCAGCGGGCGGAACCAGCGGTAGATCGCCAGCGCCTCGTCATAGCGCTTGGCCTTCATCAGCCGGTAGATCGCCACCGTCTCCTCGGGGAAGGCGACCACGAGGCCGGCGACCCAGCCCGCCGCGCCCAGCGCCAGCGCCTCGAAGGCAAGGTTGTCGACACCGGTGAAGATGTCGTAGCGGTCGCCGAAAGCGTTCTGCAGTTCCACCGTGCGGCGGATGTCGTCCGAGGACTCCTTCACCGCGACGAAGCGCTTGTCCTTGGCGAGTTCGGCCATGATGTCGATGGTCACGTCGACGCGGTAGGCGATGCGGTTGGAATAGATCATGACCGGCAGGTCGGCGGCCTGCGCCACCGCGGAGAGGGTCGCCACCGTCTCCTTCGGGTTGGTGTGGTAGACGAGGCTCGGCACCACCATCAGCCCGTCGGCGCCGGCCTGGGCGGCACGCTTGGCGAGGCTCGCGCAATCGCGGGTGGCGGAATCGGCGACGGTCATCAGCACCGGGCGCTTGCCGGCGACGGCCTTGGCGGTCTTCAGCACGGCGAGGCGCTCGTCATGCGAGAGCATCGGACCTTCGCCGAGCGAACCGTTGACGATGATGCCATCGACGCCGGCGTCGATCTGAAGGCCGAAGCTGCGCTCCATCTCCTTGTGGTCGAGCGTGTCGTCTTCGTTGAACTTGGCGGTAACGGCGGGATAGACGCCCTGCCACATGGGAATGCTCCTTAGGTATCGTGCGGATGCGCGAAGGGATCAGAGGACGGATTTGAGGAAGTCGATGGTCTCGGGTTTTTGCGGATTTCCGATGACCTGGGCGGGCGGGCCGATCTCGTGGATCTTGCCCTTGTGGAAGAAGGCGACGCGGTCGGAGACCTCGCGGGCGAAGGCGATCTCGTGGGTGACGCAGATCATCGTCATGCCCTCGGCGGAGAGCGAGCGCATCGTGTCCAGTACCTCGCCGACCAATTGCGGGTCGAGCGCCGAGGTCACCTCGTCGAACAGCATGTAGTCGGGCGACATGGCAAGCGCGCGGGCGATGGCCATGCGCTGCTGCTGGCCGCCGGAGAGCTTGGAAGGGTAGACCTTCAGCTTCTCCGACAGCCCGACGCGCGCCAGCTTCTCCACGGCGATGGCTTCCGCCTCGGCCTTCGACCTGCCCAGCACCTTGCGCGGGGCGAGCATCACGTTTTCCAGCACCGTCAGATGGGGGAACGCATTCCACTGCTGAAAAACAATGCCGATCTTGCGGCGCAGTTTGTTGAGGTCGGTGCCGCGGGCGTGAACGTCGGTGCCGTCGACGAGGATGCGCCCCGCATTGATCGGCTCAAGCCCGTTGATGCACATGAGCAAAGTGGACTTGCCGGAGCCCGATCCGCCGATGACGGAGACGACCTCGCCCTTCTCCACGGTCATGGTCACGCCCTTGACCACTTCGAGCGAGCCGAAGGATTTATGGACGTCCTGGATTTCGATCGACATGCAAAAACCTCGGAGTCTCAGTCGTTCTCGCGCCAGCGCTTCTCGAGGCGTGCGCCGAGGCGGGCGATGGGAAAGCTCATCAGGAAATAGATCAGCCCGGCAATGGAGAGCACGAAAAGCGGCTCCTGGATGCGGGTGACGATGACCTGCGAGGAGCGCAGCAATTCGACGACGCCGATCCACCACACCATGGCGGTGTCCTTCATCACGCCCAGCGTCAGCCCGATCCAGCTCGGCAGCGCGACGCGCAGGGCGATGGGGAAGACGATTTCGGTCAGGTCCTGCCGCCAGCTCAGCCCCAGTGAGCGGGCGGCGCGGCGCGTGGTCGACGGCACGGCGAGGAAGCCGGAGCGGACGATCTCGGTGCAATAGGCCGACATGTACAGCGCCAGCACCACGCAGCCGACGGTGAACGGGCTCCAGTGCAGGCCGATGATGGTCTTGAACGAATTCGCCACCACCAGCTGGATCAGCAGGGGAATGGAGCGGAACACGTCGAGCACCGCGCCGAGCGGGGCGTTGACCCACCAGGGCGAGATCGCGCGCACGACGCCGAAGACGACGCCGAGCAGCGTGCCGCCGAGCACCGCCCAGAAGGTGAGCATCAGAGTGACGCCGGCACCCTTCAGCATGAAGAGCAGGTCGTTGAAGGAGAAGCTGGTCTCGAACAGGGAGGAGAACATGGCGCGCCCTCCTCAGTAGCGGAACAGCCGCCACGCCATCAGGCGCGCGGAAAGGGTGACGAATTTGGCGAGCAGGTAATAGATCACGGCGGCCAGGGCGAAATACTCGAAGGTGCGGAAGGAGCGCACGTTCAGGTCCTGGGTGACGCCGGTGAGGTCGTTGTTGAGGCCGACGATGACGCCGAGCGAGGTCATCAGGATCGCCCACACCATCTGGTTGGTCATGGGATAGAAGACGATGCGGAACATCTGCGGCATCACCACCAGCCGGAAGGCCTGCACCGGCCCCATCCCGAGCGAGCGGGCGGCGCGGGTCTGGGTCGGTGGCACGGCGCGCAGGCCGCCGCGGAAGGTCTCGGCGAGATAGCCGGCATTGTTGAAGGTGATGCCGGCAAGCAGCGCGACGAAGCTGTCGAGATGGATGCCGAGCGAGCCGAGGCCGAAATAGGCCATGTAGATCTGGAACAGCGCCGGCGTGTTGCGGGCCAGCTCGATCCAGGTCGCGGCCGCGGCGCGAAAGGCGCGGTAGGGCGAGGCGGCGCCGAGCGCGAGCAGGATCGCGAAGACCACGCCGAGCACCATGGAAAGCACGGCGATCTCGAGCGTGACCAGCGCGCCCCACAGCATGTCGGGCAGCGCACGAAACGCCGGCAGCCAGTGGAAGGTGTAGTTCATCGCGGGGTGCTCGTGGTCGCGGGCGATGGGCGCGGGTCGCGAGGGGCAGGAACGGTGCCGGGCGGTCACCCCGGACTGGCCTTCCGGCCGTCCGGGATGACGCCGGGGCTATCTCAGCGATAGACGCCGGGGACCGTCAGGTCGGGCGCTTCGCCGAGGCCGATCCACTTGTCGTAGAGCGCCTTGTAGCGGCCGGTGCGGACCTGCTGGTTGACGAACAGGTTGAGGTAGTTGAGCAGGCCCTGCTCGTTGCGCAGCGCGATGAGGGCGACATAGTCGATATCGTAGGGCGCGTCGCCGCCCATCATCAGGCCCTTGTACTTGCCTTCCTTCACGATCGCCGCGGCGACGGTGGAGGTGACCACGGTGGCGTCGATCTGGCCTTGGGCGAGGGCGAGGAACACGTCGGCCTGGGTCTGGTAGCCACGGAAGGTGGTGCCGTCACCCCACGCCTTCACGTCCTTCTCCAGCGCGAGCGCCTCGAAGGTGCCGGAGACCGAGCCGGTCTTCTTGCCCTTCAGGCTGTCGTAATCCTTGATGCCGAGGCCGTCCTTGGTCAGCACGACCATCTTGAAGGCGAAGTAGGGGATGGTGAAGCCGGCGGTCTTGGCGCGCTCCAGCGTGTCGGAGGTCGAGGCGACGCCGACATCGACGCGGCCGGAGATCAGCGCGGGAATGCGGTCGGGGAAGGGCGTCTCGACGATCTCCGCCTTTACGCCCAGCGCCTTGGCGAGGTCGTTGCAGTAATCGACGTCGAAGCCGATCGGCTCGTTATTGGCATCGCGCGCGCCCATCGGCGGGAAGTCCAGCACCACCGCGCAGCGCAGCGTGCCGGAAGCGATGATGTCGTCGAGCTTGTCTGCCTGCGCGGGCAGGGCGGCGGCGAGCGTCAGCGCCGCCGCGGCCAGAATGCCGAATCCCTTAGCCATGATGGCTCTCCTCTGGAGGAAGCTGTGTTCATTGTTGATGGCCGGCGGCGCCACGAAGGCCTCCGGGCCGGCGACGGAAAGAAGCTTCCAATTTTTGGATCCAAGTTGCAATATCCATTTTAAGCTTGCGATATGAAATTTCTGGGCGCGCGGGCGGTGGCATCGCGCACGACAAAACGGCAGGCTGCGGCGGGCCGGCGTCCGGGTGACTCGGAAGCCGGATTCGGGAGGAGGCAGGAAAGGTGAAGGTGAAGGCGACGGACATCGCGCAAATGGCATCCGCCTCGGATGTCATTTTCGACGCGTTGCGCGAGGCAATCGCCAAGGGCGACATCGCCGAGGGCCAGACCCTGCGGCAGGACCATATCGCCCGCATGTTCAATGTCAGCCGCATTCCCGTGCGCGAGGCCCTGACCCGGCTCGAAGAGCAGGGGCTCGTCTCCACCCAGCGCTATCGCGGTGCCGTCGTCACCACCCTCTCAACCGACGAAATCCGCGAGATCTTCGAGTTCCGCGCGCTGCTGGAGCCCGAGGTGCTGCGCTGTTCGGTGGAGCGCATGTCGGACGACGCGCTGGAGGCAGCCAAGCGCTTCGCCCATGCCTTTTCCACCGAAACCGATTCCTCGCATTGGGGCGAACTCAACCGCAGCTTCCACTACAGCCTCTACGAGGCGTCCGGGCGGCCCTATTACCTGCAGACGATCAGCGCCGCGCTGGACCGTGTCGACCGCTATCTGCGCGCTCAGCTCGTGCTCACCGACGGCATGGCGCGCGCACGCCGCGAGCATGAGGGCATCCTGCTCGCCTGCATCCGCCGCGATGCCGAGGAGGCCGCTGCCCTCACCCGCCAGCACATTCTCGGCGCATGCGTCTCGCTGATCGATTTCCTCGAGCGCACCCGCGCCGTCGAGAACGCCACGGCCTAGCGCCGACATCGCCGTCAGGTTGCAGCGAATGGATTGCGCCACGGCGCGCGGTACGTCAGTCTTGGCCACGGGGAAGGCGGCCATGGCGAGGTGTTGCGGTCGCTACGTTCGGCTTTGGGGCGCGCGGCGCGGCACGGTGGGGATATGAGGCGTTTCGTGCGTTCGGCGATTGCCGGTCTCTCCCCGCTGGTCGAGCGCTGGTCCCGCTCCAGGCTGATGCTGATTCCGAAGAGGGAGCTGCACAGCATCCCCGAACGCGTTCACCTGAAGAAATTCATCGATTATTTCAAAGTCGACTGCGTCTTCGACGTCGGGGCCAATATGGGGCAGTACGCGACCGTGCTGCGCAAGCATGTCGGCTATAAGGGGCTCATCGTTTCTTTCGAGCCCATTCCTGAATGCGCCGCGCATCTGCGCCGTCTCGCAAAGGACGACCCGCTGTGGGAGGTCGAGGAAGTGGCGCTCTCCGACCGGGCCGGCGTCGACACGTTCAATATCATGGCTGCCAACCAGTTCAGCTCGCTGGCCTCTCCCGATCACAGCGGCGTCGACATCTTCGAGGACTCGAACAGGATCGTCCGTTCCATCGACGTCAAGGTGGAGCTGCTGGCGACGTATTACGAAAAGTACAGCAAGAAATTTCCGTTCGCGCGGCCCTTCCTGAAGCTCGACACGCAGGGCGCCGATGTGAAGGTCGTCGCGGGCGCGGCCGGCATCATGAGCGCGTTCGTCGGTCTCCAGAGCGAACTCGCCATCGTCGGCATCTACGATTCATCGACCCCCTATGCCGAGGCGATCCGTTTCTATGAATCGCTCGGCTTCACGTTGAGCGCGCTCGTTCCCAACAATGCCGGCCATTTCCCGCGCCTCGTGGAAATAGACTGCATCATGTTCAATCAGGCTTTCGTGCCCCCGCCGGCGTCCGCGCCGGCCTAGCCTTCGCGCGGGCCGGCGCGCTTTGCCGTCGCGGCCTTGGCGAGGGCCATCAGCGCGCCGAAGCGCAGTGCCTCGAAGACGCCGAAATCCGGCGTGGTGCCGATCAGCAGGCTGACGGCGAAAGCGGGGAAGAAGGACCATTTCAGCCCACTCGACAGGCCTTGCACGCCCGGCTCGCCCGCCGGCGCCGGGGTGAGCAGAAGCCGCGCCACGAAGCCGAAATAGAGAATGAAGCCGGCAAGACCGGTGCTGGCGAAAAGCACGACGGCGAAGTTCGACGCCCGGGTCGAGCCGAGGCCGACGCCCACGAGATAGCTGTCGAGGCCGGCCTGCAGCGACCGTGCCGTCCACGCGCTCCGCTCCACATAGGAGCTGGTCTCGACCTTGCTGAAGACGACTTCGTCGAGCCGTTCCATGACGGGCTCGAAGACGCCCGGCGTGATCATCACCGCAGCGGCGGCGAAGCCGATGATCGCGAGCGCCAGGAAGAAGTCCTCCCGGACGCCGCTATGGGAAAACCGGGGGCGGTTGATCCGGAAGGCGCGGGTGAACCAGTCGAGGCCGATCAGCAGTGCGAGGACGCCCAGGCCGACATAGCCGGCCGAGGAGGTGGAGGCCACCAGCAGGATTCCCAGGGCGACGATCAGGGCATTGAGGCGGAGCGACCGGGCGCGATCGTCGATCGTGCCGCGCAGGAAGTAGAGGCAGGACATCAGGCTCAGCGTCAGGGCGCCGTAGGAGGAGGCTTCCGGCATCAGGCCGGTGATCCGGCGGACGCCGTCGGCAATGCTGGCATTGTCCAGCAGCGCATAATTCGCCGTCTTGAAGGCATCGAGCAGGGGATCGAGGGGGAGGGTACTGGTGAGATAGCTGAGAACGCCGGTGACGACGGTGACGACGGCACTGAACATCAATCCGCGCAGAATGAGCGGCTGGCAGCGCGGCGACTGGAAAAAGCCGGCGAAGGCGAACACCAGCAGGACCGAAACCGTGAGATAGGCGAGCTGCGACAGGTTCTGCAGGGTGGGGCGCAGCAGCGTCACCTCCAGATAGGCCGCCGCCATGGGGACGACGGCGATCTGGCCCGCGAGAAGGCGCGGCATGAACAGAGTGACCAGCAGCGCCACGGTCCAGAACAGCGTCAGCAGGACGCCCGGCGCGCGCAGGGCCGTCGTCAGCAGCTCGGCAATTCCGTGCCGCCGCAGCACGAATTGTCGCAGGACGAAAAGGGCGCCGGCGATGTGCACGGCCAGCAGCGAGAGGCCGCCGGTGAGCTGTACCGGCACGACGGCGAACATGCCGAAGGGCAGCATGCCGAAGAACAGCCACAGCAGCACCTGACGGCGCGAGAACAATCCCCATAGCGCGACCGCCCAGAAGCAGGCCATTGCCAGCGCCGTCATGGCGGGCACCGTCCTCTCCCCGCCGAACGTTCCGCGACGGTGTCGAGGATGTCGAGGAGGCGCCGTGCGGCGGCGTGCCAGGTGAAGCGGGCGACGAAGGCGCGTCCCTCGCGGGCGAGGCCTTCGCGCAGCCCGCGCTCGTCGCGCAGCCGCAGCAGCGCCGCCTCCCAGGCGGCGGGGTCGTGCGGGTCGGCCCGCAGCGCGCCGGGACCGCACACCTCCGGCAGCGCGCCGCAGGGGGCGATGATGGCGGGGGTCCCCAGCATCAGCCCTTCCACCGGCGGCAGGCCGAAGCCTTCGGTGAGCGAGGGGGTGCAGACCGCGAGCGCCTCGGCCTGGAGGGCGCGCATCTCGCCCTCCGCGACATAGCCCGCGAACACCACGTTGGGGCCTGTGGGAAGGCCGGCGGCGGCGAAGGCCTCCCGGCCGGCGCCGCCCGCCAGCACCAGCGGCATCCCCGCCAGCGCGGGACGGGCGAAGGCGCGGACCAGCACCTTTATGTTCTTGTGCGGCATCAGATTGGCGAGCCCCAGCGCGTAGCCGCGCGGCGCCAGTCCCAGCCGGGCGAGGATCTCCGTCTGCGCGGGGGTGCGCAGCACATGATCGGCGCCGTTGGGCACCACATGCACCCGCTCCGCCGGCGCGAGGCCCAGCCCGACGAGTTCGGACCGCGCGAATTCCGACACCGTCAGCAGTCCCAGCTGAAGGCGCCCGGCGGCGCGGGCCTGCGCCTGGCCGGCCAGCCTGCGCGCCAAGGGGTAGGACTGCGGG
>JAEYTJ010000062.1 GCA_023434095.1 Pseudomonadota bacterium
CTGCACAACTGCAACCGCATCCTCCTCATGCACCGCGGCGCGATCCTCGACGATCTCGACCCGCGCGGCCTTGAAGAAGACGACATCCATTCCCGCTTGAAGACGCTGCGCTGATGATGACCCTCGCCAAGCTGATGCGCCGCTCCGAGACGGCGGTTTTTCTCATCGTCGCCGCGATCATGGTGGTGATCGGGCTGATCAATCCCGCCTTCTGGCAGGCGGACAACCTGTTCAACCTGCTGCGCGCCAATGTCATCATCGGCATCATGGCGCTCAGCGTGCTTGTCGTGATGATCTCCGGCGGCATCGACGTGTCGTTTCCCGCCTTTGCCGCCGCTGCCATGTATCTCACCGTGCTGGCGATGAACGCCTATGGGCTTGAGGGCGTGCTGTTGCCGTTTATGGGGGCGACGCTGATCGGCCTCGCCTGTGGCCTTGCCAACGCCTTCTTCATTCACACCTTCTGCATGATTCCGCTGATCGTCACGCTGGGTTCCGCCTCTGTGGTGCGCGGCCTGCTGCTGGGGCTGGTCGGCACCTCGATCGTCAACATCGACCGCATGCCGCCGGCGCTGATCGCCTTCGGCCGTTCGAGCCTGGATATCGGCGGCGCCAAGCTGTCGGTGATGGTGTTCGTCTATCTCGCCATCGCCGTCGCGGTCTGGCTGTTCCTCAGCCGCACCATGACCGGCCGCTCCATCTTTGCCTATGGCGATGATGCGGAATCGGCCAAGCGCGTCGGCTTCAACACCCGGCGCACGGTCTATGTCGCCTACGGGCTCGCCGGCGCGCTGGCGGGTTTCGCCGGCCTGCTGCACGCCTCGATGATCTGGCTGGCCAATCCGCGCGACTTCGTCGGCTATGAGCTGGACGTGATCGCCGCCGTCGTGCTCGGCGGCGCCTCGATCTTCGGCGGGCGGGGTTCTGTGCTCGGCACGCTGCTCGGCGTGTTCCTGCTGGTGCTGATCAAGAACAGCCTCATCATCATGCGCGTCGACAATACGTGGCAGGGCGTGGTGGTCGGCGGCGTCATCGTCGTCGCCACGGCGCTCACTGCCTGGCGCGACCGCAAGACGCTGGCGTGAGGGGAATGGGCACCATGGACAAGCGTCTCGACCTCGCGCGCTTCATCAACCGCGACAACAACATCCTCCAGCTGATCCTGATCACCGTCGTCATCTTCGCGGTGATGAGCTGGCTCGAACCCACCAAGTTCCTGCGCTACTACAATTTCGAGTCGATCAGCTTCATCTTTCCGGAACTCGGCATCGTCGCCATCGCCATGATGCTGGCCATGCTCACGGGCGGCATCGACCTGTCGGTGATCGGCATCGCCAATCTCGCCGGCATCCTCGCCGGGGTGTTCTTCACCAAGCTGTTCCCCGGCGATCCCACGGCCGGCGCGGGGGGCGAGATAGCCCGCGTCGCCGCGGGGGTGATGCTGGCGCTGGGGGTGGGCCTGATCGCCGGCGCGCTCAACGGGCTGCTGATCACGCGGGCGAAGATCACGCCCATCCTCGCCACGCTCGGCACCGGGCAGGTCTTCACCGGCCTGTGCATGGTGCTTACCGGCGGCCCCGCCATTGTCGGCTTCCCCGCCTATTGGGGGCTGATCGGCAATGGCAAGCTGTTCGGCATCGCCGTTCCGTTGCTGATCTTCGTCGCGGTGGCCATGGTCGTCGCGGTGATGCTGACCCGCACCTCCTTCGGGCTCAACCTGTTCCTCATCGGCACCAATCCGCGCGCGGCGGTATTCGCGGGGCTGAAGAGCGACCGCATGGTGCTGGCCTCCTACATTCTGAGCGGCACGCTGGCGGCGCTGGCGGGCATCATGCTGTCGGGCCGCACCAATGCGGCGAAGTCGGATTACGGTACATCCTACCTCCTTCAGGCGGTGCTCATCTGCGTGCTCGGCGGCACCAATCCGGCGGGCGGCAAGGGCACGGTGCTGGGCATTTCCATCGCCGTCATCGCGCTGATGCTGCTGGCCTCCGGCTTCCAGATGATGCGCTTCTCGAACCATCTGATCGACTTCATCTGGGGCGGCTTCCTGCTGCTCGTCATGGTGCTGAACGCCTTCAGGAACCGCTCATGACCCGCATCCATCTCGACCGCCGCAGCTTCGGCGACACGGAACGGCTCGCCGTCGAGCATGAGGGCCTGACCGCCAGCCTGTTCCGCTATCCCACCGGCGTGGAAGCGGTCCGGCTCGCCAATGCGCGAGGGGCGCTGGTCGTGCTGCCCTATCTCGGGCAGATGATCTGGTCCGCCGCCTTCGACGACGTCGACCTGACCATGCAGAGCATCTTCAGGGCGCCGCGCCCGGTGCGGACCATCGCCGAGACCTATGGATGCTTCGCCTTCCATTCCGGCCTGCTGCGCAACGGCGTGCCGGGCCCTTCGGACACTCATCCCGCCCATGGCGAGATGCCGTGCGCGCCGATGGACAGCGCCGGCATCGAACTGGGCACGGACGCGCGCGGGCCGTGGATGCGGCTGTTCGGCGCCTATGAATACGCGATGGGCTTCGGCGCCCATTACATGGCCCGGCCGAGCGTGACGCTGCACGCCGCTGACGCCCGCTTCGATATGGCGATGGAGGTGACGAACCTCTCCGCCGGTGACGCCATGGACCTCATGTACATGGCGCATGTGAATTACGCCTTCGTCGAGGGCGGCGAGATCCTGCAGCAGGCGCCCTACGACGCCACCCACACCGCGGTGCGCCGCGCCGTGCCGGCGCATGTGGCGCCGAACCCGGCCTATCTCGCCCGCATCGAAGCGCTGGCGGCGGACCCCTCCAGCAGCCGCGTGATCCGCCAGGCGGATGGCTTCGACCCGGAGCAGGTTTTCTATCTTAACGGTCTCGCCACCGATGCGCAGGGCGCGACGACGATGCTGCTGCGCCGCCCGGAGGGCGACGCCTTCCTCGCCCGCTACCGCCCGGCCGACTTCCCCAAAACGGTGCGCTGGATTCTCGCCGGGCACGACCAATCGGTCTGCGCCTTCGCCCTCCCCGCCACCTGCGAGCCGGAAGGCTACGCGGCGGAAAAGGCGAAGGGCAATGTCATCCGCCTGCCCGCTGGCGCCACCGCCCGCTACAGCGTCGAACTCGGCCACCTCGACGCGGACGAAACTGCCGCGCTCGCATCGGGCCTCGGCGGCTGAACGAAGAACAGGCCGTTCCGTCAAGGGACGGTGGGGAGGTTGAAATGTCGAAGATTGCCGTCGTCGGGTCCAACATGATGGACCTCGTCACCTATGTCGACCACATGCCGCTGCGCGGTGAAACCGTCGAGGCACCGAGCTTCGAAATGGGCCATGGCGGCAAGGGGGCGAACCAGGCGATCGCCGCCGCGCGCCTCGGTTCTCCCGTGGTGATGGTGACGCGGGTGGGCGAAGACGCCTTCGCCGACGCCACCATCGCCAATTTTACCCGCAACGGCATCGACACGACTTATGTCATCCGAACGCCGGGTGCACCCTCCGGCGTGGCGCCGATCTTCGTCGAACCCTCGGGCGAGAACTCGATCCTCATCGTCAAGGGCGCCAATGCCCAGCTGGCGCCGGCGGATGTCGACGCCGCCGCCGGGCTATTGCGGGACTGTGCGCTGATCCTGATGCAGCTCGAAATCCCCGTCGAGACCGTCTACCACACGGTGCGCCGGGCGAAGCAGTGGGGCGTGCCGACCCTGCTCGTGCCGGCCCCCGCCCTCCCCGATCTCGATGTCGCGCGGCTCGCCGATCTCGGCTTCCTCACCCCGAACGAAACCGAACTGGCCACGCTGACCGGCCTGCCAGTGGACAGCGAGGCGCAGGCGGAAGCGGCGGCGAAGACGCTGACTGCGCGCGGCATCGGCACGGTGGTGGTGACCATGGGCGGACGCGGCGCGCTGCTGGTGTCGGGCGACGAGGTCCGGCGCGTCCCGCCGGTGAAGGTCGAGCCCGTCGATACGACGGGTGCGGGCGATGCGTTCATCGGCGCCTTTGCCCATTTCCATACCCAGGGCCTGCAGGTGTTCGAGGCGCTTGGGGAGGCCGCGAAATACGCGGCCGATTCGATCACGCGGCGCGGCACGCAGCGTTCCTATGCCACGGCCGCCGAATTCCGCGCGCGCTTCCCTCGCGGGGTATAAGCCGCCGGGGCGCTTCTGCGCCCGATCCTGCGGGCGATCGGCGTGGCTCAGCTTTCCCTCGAGTGCAGGAGCCCGGTCTCCGACCGCTCGGCTTCGGCGCGGCAGATCGCCTTGCGCGCATGGCCAATGACGTCGACGAGCGGCCGGTCGATATCGATGGTCAGGACGTCCGCCTCGCCGGTGGGATCCTCCAACGTCGCGAGCTGGCTGTCGAGAAGCGTCAGCGGCATGAAGTGGCCGGCGCGGTGGCTCATGCGCTCGGCCAGCACCGCCCTTGAACCGCTCAGGAAGATGAAATCCAGCGGCCCTGCCGTGCGCAACTGGTCGCGATAGGCGCGTCGCAAGGCCGAGCAGGACACCACGACCCCCCGCCCGGCCGCGCGCGTGTCAGCGACGGTACGGCAGATCGCCGCCAGCCATGGGCGGCGATCCTCGTCGTCCAGCGGCTCGCCCCGTGCCATCTTGGCGATACTGGCGGGCGGGTGGAGCGCGTCGCCCTCGATGAAATCCGCGTCGAACATCCCGGCGAGCGCCAGGCCGACGGACGACTTCCCGCACCCCGAAACGCCCATCACCACGATGGCGGGACGTGCCTTGCCCGTCATGACCGTCACGCGGCATCGCCGAAGCGGAACTGCACCTTCATGGCCCGCCGTCGGTCGGACGCCAGCGCGAAAGCGGCGCCCGCCTCCTCGATGGGAAAGCTGCCCGTCAGCAGCGGGGCGAGATCGACCCGTCCGGCGGAGATCAGCGCGGCGGCGCGGGCGAACTCGGAATCGAAACGGAAGCTGCCCGCCAGATTGAGCTCCTTCGCCACGATCGCGTTCATCGGCAGGCTCTGCTCGCCGCCCAGCCCGACCAGCACGATCGAGCCGCGCGGACGGGTAAGCCCGATGGCGCCGGCCAGCGCCTGCCCATTGCCGGAGCATTCCAGTGCCGCGTCGACCCGCCCCTTGTCCTGCGCGAGGTCGTTGAGAGCCTCGATGCCGCCCGCGACATTCACGCAGCGCGTGGCGCCGAGCCGCGCGGCGATGGCGAGGGCTTCCGGCGCGATGTCGGTGGCGACGATCTCGCGCGCGCCGGCCAGTCGCGCCGCCGCGATCACAAGGCAGCCGATCGGCCCGCAGCCGGAGACCAGCACCGTCTTGCCGGCGAGGTCGCCGGCCTGCGCGACGGCGTGGAGCGCGACCGCGAAGGGCTCGCACAGCGCGGCGAGCGCCAGGTCGACATGGTCGCCGACCTTCACCGCCTGCGCTTCCGGAACGGTCATCTCCTCCCGGAAGGCTCCCTGCACATGGGGAAAGCGCATGGCGCTGCCGAAGAAGCGCATGTCGAGACACTGGTTGCGCAGACCGCGACGGCAATATTCGCACTCGCCGCACGGACCCGACGGGTTCACCGCCACCTTGTCACCGACCTTCACGTTGGTCACCTCGCCGCCGACGGCCTTCACCGTGCCGGCCACCTCATGGCCGAGCACCATGGGCTCGCGCAGGCGTACGACGCCGAAGCCGCCCTGGTGGAAGTAGTGCAGGTCGGAACCGCAGATGCCCCCTGCGCCCATGCGCACGACGACGTCGCGCGGGCCCGGTGCCGCGGCGGGCATGGGCTCCAGGCGCAGATCGTGCGGGGCGTGGATGACGATGGCGCGCATGTCGGGCTGGTCCTTGGTCGAAAGGGAGAGGGTTGTATCGCCTGACGGTCAGCGGGTCATCCACTGCAGCGGCCACATGACGATCTGCGGGAAGGCGACAAGCAGGAACATCACGGCGGTCTGGGCGATGAGGAAGGGCAGCACGCCGCGTATCACACCGCTCATCGGCACCTTGGCGACGCCGCAGACGACGTTGAGCACGGTCCCGACGGGCGGCGTCACCAGGCCCAGCGCGTTGTTCATGATGAACAGCACGCCGAAATAGACCGGGTCGATGCCGGCCTGCTTCACGACGGGCATCAGCACCGGGGTGAGGATCAATACCGTGGGGGTGAAGTCGAGCGCCGTGCCGATGATGAACACCATCACCATCAGGATCGCCATCAGCAGGATCGGGTTGTCCATGAACGGCTCGACGAAGACGGCGAGCTGCTGCGGGATGTCGGCGGTAGTGATCAGCCAGGCCGATACGCCCGCCGCCGCCACCAGGAACATGATGACGGCCGTGGTCTCCGCCGCCCGGTAGATCAGGCGGAACAGGTCGCCCAGCTTGATCTCGCGGTAGATGACGACGCCCACGAACAGCGAGTAGACGGCCGCGATGACCGCCGCTTCGGTCGGCGTGAAGATGCCGAACTTGAGGCCGCCAATGATGACCAGCGGCAGCAGCAGCGCCCAGAAGGCGTCGCGGGTCTCGATCAGGCGCTCCTTCATCGAACGGCGCGGCTCGACGCGGGGATTGTCGCGCTTGATGCACCAGCGCCACGCCACCATGATGGCGACGCCCATGAGGATGCCCGGCACGATGCCGGCGATGAACAGCTTGGTGATCGACACGCCGCCGGCGACGCCGAAGATGATCATGCCGATGGAGGGCGGAATGACGGGAGCGATGATGCCGCCGCAGGCGATGAGGCCGCAGGAGCGGTTCACGTCGTAGCCGGACTTGCGCATCAGCGGCACCAGCACCGAGGCCAGCGCCGCGGTGTCGGCGACGGCGGAGCCCGAGAGCGAGGCCATGATCACCGCGGCCATCACGGCGACATAGCCGAGCCCGCCCCGGATATGGCCGACCCAGGCCATCGCCATGGTGATGATGCGCCGGGTCATGCCGCCGGCATTCATGAATTCGCCGGCGAGCATGAAGAAGGGAACGGCGAGCAACGGGAAGCTGTTGGCTCCGTCCCACATGTTCTGGATGATGATCTGCGGATCGGTGATGCCCATGTAGAACATCATCGCGAGGCCGCAGCCGATCAGCGCGAAGGCGACCGGCAGGCCGAGCGCCATCAGCCCCAGCAACGAACCGACGAAGACAAGGACGATCATGACGCGGTTCCCCGGCGGGAGCTCTGGTCCTTGAGCTCGTGCTCGATCTCGTGGATTTCGGACATCCCCTCCTCGTTCACGTCGATCAGCTCATCGTCCGCAACATGGCCGAGGGCGAGACGCACGAGGTTGGCGAGGCAGATGAGGCCGATGGCGATGCTGGTGACGTAGCTCACGCCATAGACCCACAGCGTCGATATCTGCGCGACGGGCGAGGAGTTGCCGGCGATGATGTCGTGCTGCAGCCAGGTGCCGTAGAGCATGTAGAGGCTGCACACGAGCATGATCGCCTGGCTGATCCCCCAGCACAGCTTGCGGCCGAGCAGCGGCAGGGCGCGGACAACGATATCGACGCCGAGATGCGCCCGGCGGTGCAGGCCGACAACAGCGCCGAGGAAGGTGAGCCAGACAAACGCGAAGCGCGGTAGTTCGTCCGACAGATCGATGCCGGTGTTGAAGCCAAGCCGCAGCACCACATTGCCGAAGACGGTGGCGAGCATGACGACCATGCACAGCACCATCACCACCTCCAGCACGCGGTAGAACCCTGCGACCGCCAAGCTGAGCAGTCGGTTCATCGTGACACTCCTCGCGAAAGCCAGGCGCCGCCCCGCCATCAAGGGAAGAATACGCCGTGTGAGGAAAGCCCGGCGGCCCGCAAAGGCGAACCGCCGGGTGCGGTCGCTCAGTTGGCGCCGCGCGCCTTTTCGATTTCGGCGTAGAAGCCGTCGACGAAAGCGTCGCCGATCTGCGGCTTGAACTTCGCCACCACCGGCTTCACCTGCTCCTGGATGCGGGCCAGCTGGTCGGCGGGAACTTCGTCGACCTCGACGCCCGCTTCCCGGAACTTGGCGATCACGTCGCGGTCGCCCTCGTCCAGCAGCTTGCGCTGCAGCAGTCCGGCTTCCACCGCCGCCTTGCGGATCGCGTCCTGGTCGGCCGGCGTCAGCTTGTCCCAGAACTTCTTGGAGGCGACGAGTGCCACCGGCGTGTAGACGTGGTTGGTGAGGGAGATGTACTTCTGCACCTCCTGCATCTTGTTGGCATACATGTGCAGAAGCGGATTTTCCTGCCCGTCGATCGCCTTCACCTCAAGCGCCGGAAACACTTCAGAGAACGGCATCGGCGTCGCGTTGGCGCCGATCGTCTTCCAGGTGTCGAGCGCCACCGGGTTGGCCATCACGCGCAGCTTCAGGCCGCTGACGTCGTCGAGCTTGGTGACCGGGTGGCGGCTGTTCGACAGGTTGCGGAAGCCCATGCCGGTCCAGGTCAGGCCGACGATGCCCGAGGGCTCCACCCGGGCGAAGATTTCCTTGGAGGAGGCGCCGTCGAGCACGGCGTACACTTCCTTCGTGTTCTGGAACATGAAGGGCAGATCCCAGACCTGCACTTCCTTCACCCGCGAGGACAGCGGCGCCAGCGTGCCGATATAGAATTCCTGCGTGCCGGCCTGCACCGCCTGGAGCTGCTTCTCGTCGCTGCCGAGCAGGGCGCCGTGATAGGTCTGCACCTTCACATTGCCATTGGTGTAGGTGCCGACCAGTTCGGCGAACTTGTTCATCGCGGTCGCCTGCGGATGGCTGTCCGGCATGGCGTGGCCGATCTTGGCCTTGATCTCCGCGGAGGCGGGGAGCGCCGCGAAGAGGGTGGCGGCAAGCAGCGCCGCAGTGAGGGAACGGCGTCCGGTAACGGTTTTCATCGAGTCTCTCCTTGGTGCGATCTGGTTGCTTGCGGCGTCGTCGTGCGCCGCTTAGAGGACGGCCAGCATGCCGCCATCGA
This sequence comes from Pseudomonadota bacterium, assembly GCA_023434095.1. Classification (GTDB taxonomy): domain Bacteria; phylum Pseudomonadota; class Alphaproteobacteria; order Rhizobiales; family Xanthobacteraceae; genus Ancylobacter. The sequence continues at coordinate 8,899 of JAEYTJ010000062.1, forward strand.
CATAGATGAGCTGACCATTGACGTAGTTCGAGGCGGGCGAGGCGAGGAAGACGGCCGCGCCCACCAGTTCGTCGGGCCGGCCCCAGCGGCGTGCCGGGACGCGCCCCTTGACCCAGCCGTCGAAGGCCGGGTCGTTCATCAGGGCCTCGTTCATGTCGGTCGCCATGTAGCCGGGACCGATGGCGTTGGCCTGAATGCCGTACTGCGCCCACTCCGCGACCATGGAATGGGTCAGCGTCTTGATGCCGCCCTTCGCCGCCGTGTAGGGGGCGACGGTGGCGCGCGCCGCCTGGCTCATCAGCGAGGCGATGTTGATGATCTTGCCGCCGCGACCGCGCGCGATCATGCGGCGGGCCGCCTGCTGGCTGACCAGAAAGGTGCTGGTGAGGTCCACCTCCAGCACCCGCCGCCAATCGGCCGGATCGAGATCCACCATCGGCTTGCGGAACTGGATGCCGGCGTTGTTGACGACGATGTCCACCTCGATGCCATCGGCGTCGAGTGCGGCGAAGGCGCCGGCCACCGCTGCGTCATCGGTCACGTCGAAGGGAAGCGGATGCGCCCGAAGCCCCTCCTCTTCCAGCGTGCGGCACGCCGCTTCGGTGGTGTCGGGCCGGGTGCCGTTGAGCACGACGCGGGCGCCCGCCTGGGCAAGGCCCCGGGCGATGCCGTAGCCGAGCCCCCGCGCCGAGCCGGTGATGAGGGCGGTACGCCCGTCGAGCGAAAAGAGCTGCGTGGACATGGCGGGTCTTTCTCAGAGGGCGCTGCGGCGGCGGGTGATGTCGGGGCGGGCGAACACCTCGGGACGCAGCTCGAGGCACAGGCCGGCGCCTTCCATCGGGTAGGCGTAGCCGTTCTCGATGCGCGGCAGGTTGGTCACCAGCTCGGTGTACCAGCCGCGATAGAAGGCGCGGACCGACTCCTGGATCAGCGTGTTGGGCTGGCTGAACGAGCAATGGACGGCCGCGGCGAAGGCGACGGGGCCGGTGCAGTCATGCGGGGCGAAGGGCCGGTGATAGGTGTCCGCCTGCGCCGCGATCTTTCGGCCCTCGGTGAGGCCGCCGGTCCAGCACAGGTCGACCATCACCACATGGGCGGCATCGAGGTTGAGATAGTCCTGATAGGCGAAACGCGAGCCGAGAGTCTCGCTGGCGCAGACCCACACATCGGTCGAGCGCACATACTCGGCCAGCGCCTGCGGCGAGTTCATGCGGATCGGGTCCTCGTACCATGTCGGTGCGTAGGGCTCGAGGGCGCGGGCGATCTTCTTGGCGGTGGGCAGGTTCCACAGCGAGTGGAACTCGACCATGATCTCCATCTTGTCGCCCACCGCCCTGCGGATCTTCTCGAAGGGCTGGATCGCCGTCTTCATCTGTTCGGCGGTAATGTGGTTTCCGCCGGTCTCGATGCCGGCCGGATCGAAGGGCCAGATTTTCATGGCGGTTATGCCCTCGTCGAGCAGGCTTTCGGCGAGCTCGTCGGCGCGGTTCATGAAGGCGTCGAGGTCCTCGTAAGGGCCCTCGGACTCGCCGATGCCCCAGGTCGAGACCGGCTTGATGCTCATCGAGCGGACATATTTGTAGCCGGCGCAGGTGTTGTAGAGGCGCAGCCTGTCATGGGCGAGACCGCCTAGCATCTGGTGGACCGGCTGGTTGCAGACCTTGCCGAAAATGTCCCAAAGGGCGAAGTCGATGGCCGAGGCGGCACGGTATTCGACACCGGTCGACGCCTGCGCCAGGGGCAGGTTCACCATCTCGCGGTTCAGCGCCTCGATGCGCAGCGGGTCGCGGCCCAGCAGCCGGCCGGCCAGCGTGTCATGAATGTGCGCCTCGACCGCGCCGGCGCCATAGAAGGTTTCCCCAAGGCCGATCACACCTTCGTCGGTGTGGACATGCACCCAGAGCAGATTGGCGAATTCGGCGACGCGGATCGTCTCGATGGCTGTGATTTTCATGATGCTTGCTTGGCGTTTCGAGGGCGCACTCCGCCATGGCCCGCCCATCGGGGCGAGGCTGGCCGAGAACCGGACGGTGTGGAGGCACGCTTCCGCTGTTCTGGCCTGCGCAAGGCAGCCGGAAGGGTGGCGGGCGATCAGGCTGCGGAAAGGCGCAGCGTCAGGTCAGGACGGTCCGGTCATGGCGTTCCTCCAGAGCCTTTTGGCTTTTCTCAAGGTCGAGCTCGTGATCGGCTCGTTGTTGAACTTCCGCGACACTGGCGGTCTGCGCCGGCGTGCGAAACGCATCGGGGTTGACGCTCAAAAGGTGGCGCATGTCGCGCTCGGCGTCGTCGAGCAGTTCGATGATGGCGTCGCCGGCCTCGGACGGCCTCCGGTTCTCGATCGCCTCGCACACCCGGCGATGCATCGGCAACGAATGCGCCCGACCGCCCGGGACGGCGGCGACACGCTCGAAGCAGATGCGCAGCACGGTCGACATCACGCTCTGCAGCTGGGTGACGAAAGGGTTGGCGCAGGCGCGAATGATCGTGCTGTGGAATTCGAGGTCGGCGGCGACATAGTCGCCCTTCCCGTCGACGGCGGCAGCCATCGCCTCATAGGCAGCGCGGAGCGCTTTCAGCTCGGCCGGCTGCGCGCGCTGGGCGGCGAGCCGCGCGGCGGCCGGTTCGATGATCCGGCGCAGTTCCATGATGTCGGAACCGAGGGCGAGGTCCACGCCATTGGCATCGGCGCGCCAGATCATCACCGCGGGATCGAGCAGGCTCCAGCGGTTCTGCTCCAGCACCACCGTGCCGGTGCGCCGCCGCGCCTCCACCATGCCCTTCGACCACCGCGACCCTGGACCTGGAAACCGCGCAGAAGGTGCTCAAGCTGATCGACATGCTCGAGGACCTGGACGACGTGC
>JAEYTJ010000081.1 GCA_023434095.1 Pseudomonadota bacterium
AGCCGCGCCGGTGGACACCGGCGCGGAAGAGAGCGCGCCCGCGGCGGGAGCCGCGCGGGCGGCGGCGCGCCGATGAGAGGCTGCGCGCCCCGGCCTTGACCGAGGCGGGAGGTCAGGCTCCCCTCACGAGCGCCCGCGCCGCCGCCACCAGCCGGTCGACATCGCTCTCCGTCGTGGCGAAGGAGGTGACGAGGCGCACCACGCCCTCGCCCCAGCGGTCGGTGTAGAAGCGGAAGCCCTGCGCCAGCAGCCCCTCGCACATGGGCTGCGGCAGGCGCACGAACGCCATATTCGCCTCGACCCGGCCCTGTAGCTCCACCCCCGCTATTTTCGCGAGCCCGGCGGCGAGGCGTGCGGCCATGGCATTGGCGTGGCGGGCATTGGCGAGCCAGAGGTCGCCGTCGAGATAGGCGTCCATCTGCGCGGCGAGGAACCGCATCTTGGAAGAGAGGTGCCCGCCCCGCTTGCGGCGGAAGGCGAGTTCGCCGGCAAGAGCGGGATCGAACAGCACGATGGCCTCGACCCCCATTGCCCCGTTCTTGGTCGCGCCGAAGGAGAGAATGTCCACCCCGGCCTTCCACGTCATCTCCGCGGGGCGGGCGCCGAGCGCCGCGACCGCATTGGCGAAGCGCGAGCCGTCCATGTGCAGCTTCAGGCCGGCCGCGCGGCACGCCGCGCCGATGGCGGCGGTCTCCGCCACCGAATAGAGCGTGCCGAGTTCCGTGATCTGGGTGATGGAGACGCAGGAAGGCTGCACGCAGTGCACGTCGCCGAGGTTGCGGCGGGCGGCGACGGCCAGCGCGGCGGGATCGATCTTGGCACCCTCGCCCGGCACGTGCACCAGCTTGGCGCCGCCGGTGAAGAATTCCGGCGCGCCGCATTCATCGTTCTCGATATGGCTCTCGGCATGGCACAGCACCGCGCCCCAGGGCGGGGTGAGAACGCTCAAGGCCAGCGCGTTGGCGGCGGTGCCGGTGGAGACCAGCAGCACGGACACCTCCCGCTCGAACAGCGCCGAAAGCCGCGCCTCGACGCGGGCCGAAATCGCGTCGGCGCCATAGGAGGGCATCGGGCCATCATTCGCGGCGGCGAGGGCGGCGAGGATGGAAGGGGCGATTCCCGCGACATTGTCGCTGCCGAAGCCGGGGGGACGGGTGGAGATCGGGTCGGTCACGGCGGCTCCTGACGATGTGCGGCGCAGGTGACAAGGGCGACACCGGCGGGACCCTTCCTGTCAAGGGCGCAACGGACTGCCTGCGTCACTTGCCGGATGGCGCCGGCCGATGCGGCGGGCCTAGAGTGCGGCATGAATGCGCATGACCATGTCGTCGCCGACCAGGAGGCGGTCTTCGCCCTGCTCGCCGACCCCGCCACCCACGGCGTCGACGGCAATGTCCGCCGCATCGACACCCACGGCGCCGCGGTGTTTCTCGCCGGACCCGACGTCTACAAGGTGAAGCGCGCGGTGCGGTTCTCCTTCATGGATTTCTCCACGCTGGAAAAGCGCCGCCGGGCCTGCGCCCGTGAGCTGGAACTGAACCGCGCCACCGCTCCCGGTCTCTATCGCGGGCTGATCCCCATCGTCCGGCGCGACGGTGCGCTGCATCTCGGACAGGAAGGGAAGGAGCCGGGCGGCGGCGGCGAGATCGTCGAATGGGCGGTCCATATGCGCCGGTTCGACGCGAACGCCACGCTCGACCATGCGGCGGCGGCCGGCGGGCTGACCCCCACGCTCATCGCCGCGCTGGCGCAGGCGGTGGAGAAGGCGCACGCCCAGGCGCCGGTCATCACCGGCACTTCGGGGCGGGAATTGCGGGCCGTGGCGCGCAATGTCGTCGCCGGCCTGCGCGAGACCCCTAACACGCTGCCCCCGGCCCGCGTCTCGGCGCTGGAGGCGGCCTTCCTCGAAGCCTTCGACCGGCTGGAACCGCTGCTGGCGCGCCGCGCGGCCGCCGGCGAGGTGCGCCGCTGCCATGGCGACCTGCACCTGCGCAACATCGCGCGGATCGACGGCGCGCCGGTGCTGTTCGACGCGCTGGAATTCGACGAGGCGCTCGCCACCACCGACCGGCTCTACGACCTCGCCTTCCTCATCATGGATATCGCGGTGCGGGGGCTGGCCTTCGAGGCGAACCTGCTGCTCAACCGCTACCTCATCGCCTGCGGCGACGCGCCGCCCTATGACGGGCTGGCGGTGCTGCCGCTGTTCCTCGCGCTGCGGGCGGCGATACGGGCGCAGGTCGGCGCGGTGGCGGCCGCCTTCCGCGGTGCTGAAGGCCGGAACGCGGCGGGCGAGGAGGCGCGGGCCTATCTCGCCTTCGCCGAGCGTGCGCTGGCGCCGCGCGCGGTGAAGCTGGTGGCGGTGGGCGGGCTGTCCGGCTCCGGCAAGAGCACCCTCGCCGCCGCGCTGGCGCCGCATCTCGGCCCGCTGCCCGGCGCGGTGCATCTGCGCTCGGATGTGGAGCGCAAGCGTCTTCACGGGACGCCGGAACTGGAGCGCTTGCCGCCCGAGGCCTATTCGATGGAGACGACGCAACAGGTCTATGCCGTGCTGCGGGCGCGGGCGGAGGCGGTGCTGGCCACGGGCCATGGCGTCATCGTCGACGCGGTCCATCAGCGCCCGGACGAGCGCGCGGAGATCGCGGCGCTGGCGCGGGAAGCCGGGGTGGATTTTCTCGGCCTGTGGCTGGAGGCGCCGGTGGACGCACTCGCCGACCGGGTGACCGCCCGGCGCGGCGACGCCTCCGACGCCACCGCCGAGGTGGTGCGCTGGCAGGCGGGCCGCGAGGCCGGCCCGCTCGACTGGGCGCGGCTGGATTCGACACAGGCGCCGGAAAAGCTGCTGGCGCAGGCGCGGGCGCGGCTGGAGGCGTGAGCGCTATTTCTCGGCGGCGCGGGCGCGCGCGTCGGCAACGACGTCCTTGAAGCCCTGATAGTCCAGTGCGGCGGCGACCTTGAACGGGCCGACGAGATAGACCGGCGTGCCCGGCAGGCCGAGCGCCTCGGCCTGCTCATTGGTGCGCTTGAGCAGGGCACCGATGTCGCCGGCATGGGCCTTGAGGTCCTTGGCCAGCCGCGCCCGGTCGATGCCGGCCGCCCCCAGCGCTTCGCTCATCCGCTCGGTGGAGGCGCGGGCGGACATTTTCATCAGCGTCTTGTGGGCGTCGAGATAGCGGCCTTGATAGTTGGCGGCCAGCGCCAGCTGGGCGGCGACGACCGAGGATTCCGCCAGGATGGGCCAGTCCTTGTAGACAAGGCGGATCTTGCCGTCTTCGGCGACCAGACGCTCCAGCTCCGGCAGCGACTTGCGGCAATAGCCGCAATTATAGTCGAAGAACGTGACGATGGTGACGTCACCGTCGGGATTGCCGAAGGTCGGGGTCTGCTTGTCGTAGAGCAGGGCGTCGACGTCGAGCGTCTTGGGCGGCGGGGGCGAGACCTCCGGCGTGGCGGCAAGGGCCGGCAGCGCCGCACCGACAACGGCGCCGGCGGCGGTGAGGAGCAGCGCGCGGCGCTTCATCTGAACGTCCTTCTGCCTTCGGCTGCGCCCGGCCGGGATGCATCCGCGGAATTATCGTGGGCGCAGGCCGTCGAGAACGAGGCGCTGCACGTTGCGCGTAGCCTCTTCGACAAACGCCTCTTCGTCCAGCCCCCTGCCGAGCAGGGCGTCGATCTGCGGCGCGAAGTCCGCATAGTGTTGCGTCGTCGCCCACAGCGCGAAGATGAGGTGGTGCGGATCGACCGGCGCCAGCTTGCCGGCGTCGATCCAGCCGCGGATGACGCCCGCCTTGGCATCGACGAGGGTCTTGAGTGTGGTCTCCAGCTCCGGCCGCAGCAGCGGCGCGCCCTGCACCACCTCGAGGCAGAACAGCCGCGAGGCCTCCGGATGGGTCCGCGAGAAGCGGATCTTGCGGGCGATATAGGCGCGGATGCCCTCGACGGGGTCGCTCTCGACCTCCAGCGCCCGCAGCGGGTCCAGCCACTGGTCGAGCAGCCGGCTCAGGACGCCGACATAGACCTCTTCCTTCGAGGCGAAATAATAGAACAGATTGGTCTTGGACACGGCGGCGAGGCGGGCGATCTGCTCCACCGTGGTGCCGTGGAGGCCATGGCGGGAGAAAAGCGACAGCCCGGCATCGAGGATGGCGGTGCGCTTCTCTGCGATGCGGCGCAGGCGGTGCGGCGTCTTGGGGCGGGCGGGCGCCGTAGCGGCGGGATGCGTGGCTGCCAACGAACGCTCCCCGCCTTGGCTCGTGCCCCTGACATGGCACGGAAAGGAAAGCCACCGCAATATGCAGGGCGCGGCTGCGTCGATTCGGCCGCCGGCACACCGACAAGACCCCAGCGAGAGGCTTCCCCATGCCAGCGACCTATGACCGGACCTCCCGCCTGCTGCACTGGCTGGTGGCGGCCCTGGTGCTGGTGCAGTTCGCGACCGGCTGGAGCTGGGGCTATTTCGCGCGCGGATCGGTGCCGCGCTTCTACCTCTTCAACATCCATATCTATTCCGGCTACCTCATCCTGGCGCTGGCGCTGATGCGGATCGGCTGGCGGCTGGGACACCCCGCCCCGCCCCTGCCGCCCGGCATGGGCCGGACCACCGAGATCGCCGCACGGGCGACGCACGGGCTGCTCTATCTGCTCATTCTGGCGCAGCCGGTCCTCGGCGCGGTGACCATCACCGCCTTCGGCAAGGCGCTGGGCTGGACCGGCCGCGTGCATGTGGCGCTGGCCTATGTGATCCTCGCCGTCGTGGCGCTGCATGTGGCGGCCGCGCTGTGGCACCAGTTCATCCGGCGCGACGGGCTTATCCTGCGCATGCTTCCGACCCGGCGGTGAGGCGGGCGATGCGCGTTTCCGCCGGTCTCCGTGCCGCCGCCCTGCTGCTCGCAGCCGCCGCGCCGACACCCGCCCTCGCCCAGTCGGCCGGACCGGTCGCCGTGCAGGCAACGGCGATCGAACGGTTCGACGCCGGCGGCGCCCTGCGCTTCGGCGCGCTCGAGTTTCGCGGCGGTCTGGTGCTTTCCTCCCCCTCCCCCGCCTTTGGCGGCCTTTCCGGCCTGGTCGTGGACCCGGACGGCGAGGGTTTTCTCGCCGTCACCGACAAGGGCTGGTGGCTCGCCGGGCGCATCGTCAGCGACGGCGACCGGCCGGTCGGCATCGCCGACGCGCGGATGGCGCCGATGATGGCGGCGAAGGGCAAGACGCTGGCGGCGCAGGGCCGCGCCGACGTGGAATCGCTGGCGCGCGTCCCCGGCGGCATGCTGGTGGGCATCGAGCGAGTGCAGGAGGTGTGGCTGTTCGAGGGCCCCGACCCGCTGAAGGCGACCGGCCGCCGGCTGATTTCCGACCCCGAGCTGGCGCGGCTCGGCAGCAATCAGGGTCCCGAGGCGCTGCTGGCCCCGCCGGGCGGCGTGCCGGCGGCCGTGATCGTCATCGCCGAGGAAAGCCCGGACGATGCCAACGCCCTGCCCGGCTTCCTCTTCGACCCGCTCGACAAGCCGAAGCCCAAGGGACGCTTCACCCTGACGCGCAAGGACGAGTTCGCCGCCACCGATGCCGCACTGGCCGATGACGGCACGGTCTACCTGCTGGAGCGGCGGTTCGATTTCCTGCGCGGCGTCGCCATGCGCATCCGCCGCTTCCCGCTCGACGCGATCCAGCCCGGGGCGGTGATCGAGGGCGAAACCATCCTCACCGCCAACCGGGTGGCGGCGATCGACAACATGGAAGGCCTCGCGCTCCACCGCAACGCGGCGGGCGAGCTCATCCTGACCGTGATCTCGGACGATAATTTCTTTCCGCTTCAGCGCACGCTGCTGCTGCGCTTCGCCGTCATCGAGTGAGGAGAGGACAGAAGAAAGCCAGTCGCCCGGCGGTTCAGCGGGCGCCGGAGGCCGCGCGCCAGGGCTTCAGCCAGCCCATCAGCGCGCCATAGGGCAGCAGCGCGAGCAGCGCGCAGGCGACCTTCACCAGGAAGTCGAAATAGGCGAGGCCCATCCACAGCGGCACGGTTATGCCGGTCGAGGCATAGGTGACGGGAAAGGACATGTCCGCGTCGCCGGCGAAGGCCAGCGAGAAGAACAGCACCGTGTCGATGGCCGAGCCGAGCAGGCTGCCGGCCAGCGGCGCCTGCCACCAGCTCATCCGGCGCAGGCGGTTGAACACGCCGATGTCGAGCAGCTGGCCGAACAGGAACGCCGTGCCCGAGGCCAGCGCGATGCGCGGCGTCGCCAGCCAGATCGACAGCACCACCGCCAGCGCAAAGCCGGCATAGACCACCTGCCGCGCGACGGCAGGGCCGAAGCGGCGATTGGTCAGGTCATTGACCAGAAAGGCGAGCGGGTAGGTGAAGGCGCCCCAGGTCAGCACTTCCTGAAGCCCGAACGCTTCGACGGGGTGCTGCACAAGCACGTTCGACGCCGCCACGACCGCCATCATGGCGATGACGGGCAGGGCGAGCGTCTTGAACGTGATCTCGGAGCCGGCGAGCTTCATCGCGCTCAGGCGGCGGCAGCGACGCTCGCCTTGGCGACGGCGCGCTTCAGCTCGGCCGCCTTGGGCGACAGCTCTTCGCTGCGGGCCTTGAGAAGGAACGCATCGAGGCCGCCGCGATGGTCGACGGTCTTGAGGGCATTGGCGCTCACGCGGAGCTTCACCGACCGCTTCAGCACGTCGCTGGTGAGGGTAACGTTCACCAGGTTCGGCAGAAAGCGCCGACGGGTCTTGCGGTTGGAGTGGCTCACGAGATTGCCGGTCAGAACCGCCTTCCCGGTAAGTTCGCACCGACGCGACATCGTGGACTTCCTTGTATCAAAACCGATGCGTCGCAGGCCGTAGGCACCCGACGATCCCGCATGCGGCATCCGTGGAAATTAGAGTGCGCTCCTATAAGGGGATGACCCTGGGCCGTCAAGGCCGGAGGCGAACAGGCCGCGGTCACCGCGCTGTCGCGTTCGTGAGCGGGCGAGTCACAGTTCCGCCGCCTTCCCCCCACATCCGAAACGGGGATAAATTGACGCTTCGTCCGGCCGGCGGGGCCGATTCGGGAATGGCCTATATGATGCGCGCCTGCCTCACGGCTTTCATCGCGCTCGCCGGCGCGGGCTCACTGGTGACGGATGCCCTCGCCGACGGGCGGCTGGAGGCGCGCTACCGCATGTCGCTGGGCGGGCTGGAACTCGGCCGCGCCGCGCTTCTGGTCGAGATCGACGACAAGTCCTACATCGCGTCCGGCAGCGGCCGGCTCACCGGCGTCGTGCAGGCGGTTTCGCCCGGCAAGGGCACGGCCGGGGCGCGCGGCGCCATCAGCGGCGGCACGCTGGCCCCGCGCAGTTTCGCCATGGAAGCGGAAGCCGACAAGAAGAACGAGGCCATCCGCCTGGTGATGAACGCATCCGGCGTCACCGACATGCGCGTCGAGCCGCCGGTCGTTCCCTCTCCCGACCGGGTGCCGGTGGCGGACAAGGACAAGAGGGGCATTTTCGACCCGATGACGGCGGCGCTGGTGCTGGTGCCCGGCACCGAGGCGCCGGTCTCGGCCAAGGCGTGCGAGCGCACCCTCTCCATCTTCGACGGCCGCCAGCGCTACGACCTCGCGCTCAGCTATGAGCGCATCGACGAAGTGAAGGCCGACAAGGGCTATGCCGGGCCGGCCGTGGTCTGCCGCGTCGCCTATCGCCCGGTGTCCGGCCACAAGCCGAACCGGGCCGGCGTCAAGTACATGATGAAGAACAAGGACATGTTCGTGTGGCTGGCGCCGGTGGCCGGCACCCGCGTGCTGGTGCCGTTCCGCGCCTCGGTGACGACGGCGATCGGCATCGCCCAGATGGAGGCGGAAGCCTTCGAGACGCGCGAGATGGTCGGCACCCGCGCCACTCCGGCCAAGGCGGGGCTGCCGTAGGAATTCGGACGCACCGGCCCTCCCCGCACAGGCAATCGGCCGCGCACGTCCCCATATGCGGCTTCCCATGCTAAAAGGCGCCCGCCGGCGCAGCTCTGCGACGGCGCCACCCGGATGGCTCAACCTGAACGGCTCCCGCTGAACGGCTCAATGAACATCGCCGCCCCGCCGGCCTCCCTGCGTTCCGACACCAAGCCCCTGCTGCCGCAGCAGCGCGCGCGCGGCGTCACCGCAGTGCTGGGCCCCACCAATACCGGCAAGACCAGCCTCGCCATCGAGCGCATGCTCGGCCATTCCTCCGGGCTGATCGGCCTGCCGCTGCGCCTGCTGGCCCGCGAGGTCTACGGCAAGCTGGTGGAACGCGCCGGCGAGCACAATGTCGCGCTGATCACCGGCGAGGAGCGCATCAAGCCGGACAATCCGCGCTATTGGGTGGCGACCGTCGAGGCGATGCCGCGCGATCTCGACGTCGCCTTCGTGGCGCTGGACGAGATCCAGATCGCCGCCGATCTGGACCGCGGCCATGTGTTCACCGACCGGCTGCTGAACCGGCGCGGCCGCGACGAAACGCTGCTGCTCGGCGCCGCCACCATGCGCCCGCTGGTGGAGAAGCTGTTGCCGGGCGTGAACATTCTGGTGCGCCCGCGCCTTTCCAACCTCACCTTCGCCGGCGAGAAGAAGATCACCCGGCTGCCGCGCCGCTCGGCCATCGTCGCCTTCTCGGCGGACGAGGTCTATGCCATCGCCGAACTGATCCGCCGCCAGCAGGGCGGGGCGGCGGTGGTGCTGGGGGCGCTCTCGCCGCGCACCCGCAACGCCCAGGTGGCGATGTACCAGAATGGCGACGTCGACTATCTCGTCGCCACCGACGCCATCGGCATGGGACTCAATCTCGATGTCGACCATGTCGCCTTCGCCGGCGACACCAAATTCGACGGCTGGCAGTTCCGCCGGCTCAACCCGGGCGAACTGGCGCAGATCGCCGGCCGCGCCGGGCGGGCCCAGCGCGACGGCACCTTCGGCACGACAGGGCGCTGCACGCCCTTCGACGCCGAAATGGTGGAGCGGCTGGAAGCCCACGCCTTCGAGCCGCACCGCATGGCGCAATGGCGCAACAGCCAGCTCGACTTTTCGTCGATCGAAGGGCTCAACCGCTCGCTCGCCATCCCGCCGCGCGAGGAGGGACTGACCCGCGCGCCCACCGCCGACGACGTGCTGGTGCTGGAGCGGCTGGCCGGCGATCCCGCGATCCGCCGCCTCGCCAACAGCGCGCCGGCGATCGAGCGCCTGTGGGAAGCCTGCCAGCTGCCGGACTACCGGAAGGTCTCTCCGGCCTCCCATTCCGACCTCGTGGCGACGGTCTATGCCGACCTGATGCAGCGCGGAAGGCTGTCTGCGGAGTGGTTTGCCAAACAAGTGGCCTTGGCGGACCGAGCGGAAGGTGACATAGACACCCTGTCGGGACGCATAGCGCAGGTCCGTACTCTGACCTTCGCGGCGAACCGGCCGGACTGGCTCGACGACCCGGAACACTGGCAGGGTGTCACGCGGCGTGTAGAGGATAGGCTGTCCGATGCGCTTCACGAGCGGCTCGCCCACCGCTTCGTCGATCGCCGGACCAGCGTGCTGATGAGACGCCTGCGAGAGAACGCGATGCTCGAAACAGAAATCACCAAGACCGGCGACGTCGTCGTTGAAGGCCATGTGATCGGCCATCTCCTCGGATTCCAGTTCGCCGCGGACGCATCCGCCGGCGGGCCGGAGGCCAAGGCTCTGCGCGCCGCCGCGCAGAAGGCGCTGGCCGGGGAGATCGAGGCCCGCGCCACGCGTCTTTCCGAGGCGGGCGACGATGCCTTCGTGCTCTCCACCGACGGCACGCTGCGCTGGATCGGCGACCCCGTCGCCAAGCTCATTCCCGGCGAGGAGGTGCTCACCCCGCGCCTCAAGGTCATCGCCGACGAGCATCTCACCGGCCCGGCCCGCGACGCCGTGCAGGCGCGCATCGAATTGTGGCTGAAGGCCCATATCGAGAAGCTGCTCGGCACGCTGCTGACGCTGGGCAAGGCCGAGGACGTGACCGGCATCGCCCGCGGCATCGCCTTCCAGCTGGTCGAATCGCTCGGCGTGCTGGAGCGCCACCGCGTCGCCGAGGAAATGAAGGCGCTGCCGCAGGAGGCCCGCGCCGTGCTGCGCGGCCATGGCGTGCGCTTCGGCGCCCATCACATCTACCTGCCGACCCTGCTGAAGCCGGCGCCGCGCGCGCTGGCCGCCCAACTCTGGGCGCTCAAGCATGGCGGACTGCAGCAGAAGGGGCTGGACGAGCTGCCGCACCTCGCCGCCTCCGGCCGCACCTCCATTCCGGTCGACCCGGAAATCCAGAAGGGCCTCTACCGCGCCGTGGGCTTCCGCGTGGCGGGCGAGCGGGCGGTGCGCGTCGACATTCTGGAGCGCCTCGCCGACCTCATCCGCCCGGCGCGGGCCTGGCGGCCCAACGCGCCCGGCGAGAAGCCGGCGGGTGCCTTCGACGGCAACGGCTTCGTCGCCACCGTCGCCATGACCTCGCTGGCCGGCTGCGCGGGCGAGGACTTCGCCTCTATCCTGCGCTCGCTCGGCTACCGCATGGAACGCCGCCCGGCGCCGGTCGAGACGCCGGAAGCCGCCTCCGTCGCCGAAGCCGTCGCGACGGAG
>JAEYTJ010000103.1 GCA_023434095.1 Pseudomonadota bacterium
GCGACAACACGATGATGCTGTTCGCCGACGCCAAGAAGATGGTCGAGGACGTGGTCAAGAACCTCAACCACTGAGGCGGGGGGCATCCCCGCGCCCGCCGGGCGTGGGGAGGAAGGGGCGAGCGAGGCCGGCCGGATCGGTCCGATCGGCCGCATCGTCCACCTCACCGCCCTCATTCTCCACACGGAAAACACCGGAAAAGGCCCGCCACAAGGCGGGCCTTTTTGCGTCCGGGGGGCGGGGGGATGCTGCGTTGCCGCAACGGATTTCATTGACGGCGTGTGTATTGCATACCAGACTTAGACCAAAGACTAAGAAGCGTGACAGTCGAGGCTCCACCAGAGGGATACGCCATGCTTGTCGCCGATCTCATGAAGCTGAAGAGTGCCCGCGTCCTGACCGTCCGGATGGCGGAAACCGTTGAAATGGCAGCGACTTTGCTCAACCGCGAGCGCATTGGCGCCGTGGTGGTGAAGGATTCCTGCGGCTCGGAAGGCGTCACCGTCGTCGGCATCTTTTCCGAGCGCGACGTGGTCCGCGCGGTCGCCGAGCGCGGAGCGGCGGCGCTGCGCCTTCCCGTCGGCGACCTGATGTCGCGCAACATGATTTCCTGCCGGATGGAAGACAGCGTCGACCATGTCCGCGCGCTGATGGACGAGCACCATGTGCGCCATCTTCCGGTCATGGAAGAGCATCAACTGGTCGGCGTGCTCAGCATCCGCGACGTGCTCTCGCACGACGTCCGCGCCGCGGCAACGCTGGCGGGGGAGGCGAGGGCGGGCGCGATGCCGGCGCCGCTCTCCGCTTAAGATATTGGTATAAAAAGAAAAACCGCCCGGAGTGTTGCCGGGCGGTTTCCCCATTCTTCAGGCCGTGTCGCCGTCACATGGCGGGGGAATGATCCTGCCGCATGGGCGCCGTCTCCATCTGGTGCACGCGGTCGATGACCGCCTTCTGCACCTTCTCGAACGCCCGGACCTCGATCTGGCGCACGCGCTCGCGCGACACGCCGAACTCGGCGGCGAGGTCTTCCAGGGTCATCGGGTCGTCGGACAGCCGGCGCGCCTCGAAGATGCGCCGCTCGCGCTCATTGAGCACCGAGAGGGCCCCCAACAGTGCGCTGCGGCGGTTGTCCATCTCCTCATGCTCGACGAGAACGGACTCCTGACTATCCTGATCGTCCGCCAGCCAGTCCTGCCACTCCCCCCCCCCTCGACATCGCCGCGCAGCGGCGCGTTCAGCGACGCGTCGCCGCCGAGACGCCGGTTCATGTCAATGACTTCCTGCTCGGTGACGCCGAGCTTGGTCGCGATCTGCTGCACTTGGTCGGGGCGCAGATCGCCGTCCTCCAGCGCCGAGATCTGGCTCTTGGCCTTGCGAAGATTGAAGAACAGCTTCTTCTGCGCCGCCGTGGTGCCCATCTTCACGAGGCTCCACGAGCGCAGGATGTACTCCTGGATCGAGGCCTTGATCCACCACATCGCATAGGTGGCGAGGCGGAAGCCTTTGTCGGGCTCGAAGCGCTTGACCGCCTGCATCAGCCCGACATTGCCCTCCGAGATGACCTCGGAGATCGGCAGGCCATAGCCGCGATAGCCCATCGCGATCTTGGCGACGAGACGCAGATGGCTGGTGACCAGACGATGCGCGGCGTCGGGATCTTCGTGCTCGCGCCAGCGCTTGGCGAGCATATATTCTTCCTGCGGTTCCAGCATGGGGAACCGGCGGATTTCCGCGAGGTAGCGGCTCAGGCCACCTTCGGCGGACGGTAGGCTCATAGCGGAACGGGCCATGACTGCACCCTCCTTCTCTCGCGGTCCCCATCAGCGGGCGACCGGCATGCGGCCGCTTGTCAGCCGGCCTCGAATTTATAATAGCAGGAAGAAGCCGAATTTGCGAAAGCGCAAGGCGTTACGGGGTCACGAAGCGTTGAGGCGGCGCTCGTCAGCCGCCCCCGGCCAGCGCCGCTTCGAGGCAGGCGAGGTCCGCCGGCAGGGGGCTCTCGAAGGACAGGATCTCGCCCGTGGCAGGATGCTCGAAGCCCAGCCGGGCCGCATGCAGCGCCTGCCGGCCGAGCCCGTCGAGCGCCTCGCGCGCCGCCTCGGGAAGGCGGCTGGCGCGCGTGCGCTGGCCGACGCCATAGAGCGCGTCGCCGAGCAGGGGATGGCCGATATGGGCCATGTGCACGCGAATCTGATGCGTGCGACCGGTCTCCAGCTGACACTCCACCAGCGTGGCGATCGGGCGGCCGAGCGTGTCCGCGTAAGCCGCGAGGCGCTGCCAATGGGTGATGGCGAAGCGCCCGCCGCTGCGCACGGCGATGCGCTCGCGCGCCACGGGGTGGCGGGCGAGCGGTGCGTCCACCGTGCCGCTCGGCAGTTCCGGCGCGCCCCAGACGAAGGCGAGATAGGCGCGCTCCAGCGGTCCTGTGCGGCCATGGTCGGCGAATTGAGCCGCCAGCCTTTTGTGGGCGCGGTCGTTTTTGGCGACGACAAGCAGGCCCGAAGTATCCTTGTCCAGCCGGTGGACGATGCCGGGCCGGCGCACGCCGCCGATGCCAGACAGGCTGGCGCCGCAATGATGGAGCAGCGCATTGACCAGCGTACCGTCCGGGTTGCCGGGAGCAGGGTGCACCACCATGCCGGCCGGCTTGTCGATCACGATCAGGTGCTCGTCCTCGTGGACGATGTCGAGCGGGATATCCTGCGCGGCCGGCGCGGCCTCCTCCGGCGCGGGCACCTCGATGCCGTAGCGCTCGCCCGTGACCGCCTTGGCGGCACCGCCCGTGATCGGCTGCCCGTTGCGCCGGACCCGGCCCTCGGCGATCAGCGCCTGCAGGCGGGTGCGGCTGAATTCGGGGAGATGGCGCGCCAGCACGCGATCGAGGCGAAGCCCTTCATCCTCCGGCCCGACGGTGATATCGACGCGCGTCGCGACCGCCTCCGGCGCGTCATCGTCCATCTCCTCGCTGAGTTCCGGTGCCGGCATGACTTCTCCTGATCCCGACGACACGCTCGACCCCGCAGCCGAACGGGTGCTGCGCCGCATGCGCCGCTTCGCCGCCTTCTCGGGGCTTATCATGCTTCTGGGCTTTCTCGCGGTCTTCGGTGCCATCGGATACAAGCTGATGAGCGGCGGGAAAAGCGCCCCGGCCGAGATTGCCGGCACGATCCAGCTGCCGAAGGGAGCTGAGGTGCGGGCGGCCGTGGTGTCGGGCGACCTCATCGCGGTAACGGTTTCCCGGGATAGCCGGATCGAGACGCATCTGTTCGACCTCGAAACCCGCGCCCCGCGCGGTGTGCTCGGTTTTGCCAGCGTGCCCTGACGGCGGGGCGTCCACTGGCCGGGCGGGAGGCCTGTGCGCCTTGGCCGCGCGCCGACCACACAGAGCCTCGTCGAGGGCCGGTCGTGTCCCGGCTCGACGCCGCCCGGCAATCGCGCCGGTGGAAAAGCGCATATACTTCTTCCCCGCGCTTGATCCCGACGGCAAAGCGCTCTATGAGACCGGCCTGCCTAGATGCGCCCATCGTCTAGCGGTCAGGACGTCGCCCTCTCACGGCGAAAACCGGGGTTCGATTCCCCGTGGGCGCGCCATTTCCGTGCAAAACTGCGCCTGGCTGGCACGGCTCTCTCCAGAACAGATCTTAATCCGTGGATGCGGTTGCCTCAGGCGGTGTCTGACCGACTGATCTGTCTAAAGCGGACAAGCTTGTCCGTATCGACTCGGCCTGCGGTTGTACCCTGGGTCTCGAGCCTCTCCAAGGCTGAATGCGCCCCGCTCCGGTCGGCTTTGAGCTCATCGATCTGCTCCTTGAACATTTCGCCCGGCTCGGTGATGCGGTGGCAGAGGCTCGATTGGAACCGTGAACGCCAGTACGGGTCTGGTCCCGGCAGCCAATGAAGGCATCGACGTTTCCGAAGCGCAGAGGGTGTTCATCTGACGCGGCGATTAGGCGGTATGGCCGTTCCGACATCCGCTGCCCGGCAAGCTATGCCCGATCACGCCTTCATGCCGAGGTGGCGCCAGATAGGCAGGACATTGGTGCGCAACGTGTCGATGAGCGCGGCGAGTTCGGGCGCGTCGGACGCTTCGATCGGTTGGCCGTTGCGGCGCATCTTTCGGCCCGTGGCCTCGATCCGCGCGATCACCAACGCCGCGATGTCGGCGGAGCTCGCCTTCTCGTCGGCGAGGAGAAGGGGCAACGCGAGGCGGTCGAACTGGCTGGTGCTTATCGCGGAGCCCGCCACCGGGGTCGCCAGGAAGCGGTGGGTGTCCTCGACGGACGCCATCTCGCAGACGGCGGCATTGAGGCGGTGCGCCGCGTCGTGGTCCTGCGTGCCGCCGTCGCGCCGGCAAGGAAGCACGGCGACATTCTCCACCAGCAGTTCGAGGACGATCTGCACGTCGCCTTCGGCGAACCCTTCCGCACCGGTCCGCTCCAGGATCTCCTTGCCGGTAGCGGGTCCCTCCCGCAGGCGGCCGACGATGGCCCCCACCAGTCCCGGCCGGGGCCGGGCCTCGCCGGCGGGAATCTTCCAGGCCTCCCTCGCCGCGGCCTCGACCGCCGTGAGCGCGAAGCGAGTCCGCTCGAAGGCGAGCCGCTGCTGGGCCGGAGTGAGCGCAATGGGCCCCTTCACATAGACGTCGCGGCGGAACTGCTTGTTGACGATGAAGTCCTTGATCTGCTCGCGCATGCCAAGATCCGTCGCCGAGGTGACCGCCTCGAACATATCCTTCGGGACCGCGAAGGAGAGCCGGTTATCGCCCACCGAGGCCGAGCCGACATAGGTGAGCTTGGCTTCGCCGAACTGGGTGAAGGCCTCGGTCACATAGATCGGCGACCAGTATTCGTTGAGGAATTCGTGGGCGAGATAATTGACGTCCTGCCTGGACATGGCCTCGATCCGGGATTTCACGGCTGGAGTCTGCGCCGTGTACGCGCAGCTCGGCCGCGCCAGCTGGGCCAGCATGTCCCGCGCGCGGGTGACGCGGGCTACGCTGTCGCCGGTGGAACGGGCGGCCACCTCGGCGATCATGTGCTGCAGCGGCGCAATGGCGGCCCACCCAGGATAGGTGTTGTAGCTGACATAGGCGATGCCGCCAGGCCGCAGCCGCGTGCGCAGGAAGGCGACGATGTCGCGCCTCGTCTCGGGGCTCACCCAGGTGAAGACGCCGTGCAGCGTGACGAAGTCGAAATCGTCAAGGCCCGGATCGCGCGAAGCGACGGCATCGCCGAAGCTCGCTTCCACGAAGGTGAGGTTGGAAAGGCCGACCTTTTCGGCGAAGGCCCGTGCCTCGGCGATGTGGGTCGGGTTGAAGTCGATGCCGACAAAGTCCATGTCGGCATTGGCGGCGGCGAGCAGGGCGGTGCCATAGCCGCGTCCGCAGCCGAGCTCGCAATAGCGTAGCCGCCGCCCTTCTGGAGGGCCCTTTATCCCGCTCGCCTCGCAGACATATTGAAGAAAGGCCGGAGACAGTTCGCGATAATAGCCCAGCGTGTAGGCGACGTCGCTGACATAACCGCCCATCCAACTCGCCGACATGCTTTCCCCCGATGCCCCGCACAAGCCTGTCCGGCTAGTTAGGCCGCCGGAACCCGCCGGATCAAGCCGCAGAAGTGCGGTATCCCGCGCCCACCGCCGGACGGAAGTGGGACGCTCGGCATTACGTTGCGAGATTGTTGCGAATCCGCAACGAATCCTGACAAAGATATCTTCGGCAATGTTAACACTTCGAGAGCAATTGCGCGGCTTCAGAAGGAGGCCGTATCAAAGCACCAGTCGGTCGGGCGACTCTTTCTGGGCTTGGGGAAATGTTCATGCACGTCAACACGCGGGCTCAGGGCACGACGAAGCGGGCGACGCTTCTCGCTGGCACGGCATTGATCACCGGTATCGTCGCCGCTCTTCCTTCGATCGCGCGCGCCGAGCCGCTTCCGACCGGTTGCGTGATAACGAACCCCGGTGTGACCGTTCTCGACTATCGGAACGTCGAGTGCGTGGGCGACATCAGCGGCAAGGATGCGGCGACCTATAAGTCCGGCAAGGCGCCGGACTCGGCGACCAGCAAGACCTTCGACATGGACCTGGTGCTCACTGCGCCTGAAACCGTGTCGGACAGCACGGTCTACAACTACTTCCACGGCGGCGAAGGCATCGTCATCGATTCGGATAAGACAGCCGACAAGACGACGGCCGGTTACGACGTGACCGTAAATGTTGGCGGCACCAGCGCGATCGACTCTACCAAGAACGGCATCTCCGTCACCACGAAGACGGCGGACGCGGACAACACCGGCGCTATCACCATCACGAGCGGCGCCTTCATCCAGGCGTCCGGCAAGGACGGCAACGGCATCAAGGCCGAGTCCGAAGCGGGCGACATCGCCATCACCAATACGGGCATCATCGGCGTGGATTTCGCCGATGGGCTGAAGCTTGACGGCAACCAGTTCTATGTCGGCAAGGATCCGGTGGAACTGAAGGCGGGTTCGGCGTTCGAGATCGGCCAGGTTTCCGGTTCCGGCATCGTCGCGAACTCCAAGACAGGCGCAATCTCCATTTCCAATGGGGCGTTCGAGGACGGTGTCGTGGTCGAGAGCGGCGCGATCTATGCCGCCAAGAACGGCATCTCCGCCACCACCAAGGGTACGGACGCCACAGGCTTGGTGATCTCCATCGTCAATGCCGGCGACATCTACGCGGGTGAATCCGGCATCGTCGCCGAGATCAGCGACAAGACGTCCAATGGCGGCATCTACATCGCCAATGCCGGCCATATCGAGGGCAAGACCGGCATCTCGGTGAAGAACGAGGGCACCGGGCGGGTCGAAATCTATAACGTTGCTGACGAGACCATTATCAGCAGCGACAACGGCATCGATGTCGATGGCAAGGGCGGCGCTATATTCGTCTCCAACGGCTTTCCGGTGTCGGATGGTGAGGTCAATCTCGACGGTGTCATCAAGGCCGGAAAGATCGGCATCAACGTCGCCAACAAGGGTGGCGACGTCGTCATCTTCAACAACGATTTCTCGGAAATCTACGCGGATGGTGCCTACGGCATCTCCGCCAAGGTCGACAACAAGGACGCGACAGACGTTTTTGGCGATATCACCATCGTCAATTTGGGCTTCGTCGGCGCGCAGGGCAGTGATGCAAAGGCCGGCATCTTCGCTGAGATCACCAAGGATAGTGCCGGCGGCTACACCCTCATCTCGAATGGCACTTACCCCTATGCCGCGGCGAACGCGCGGGTGAACGCCTACAAGGACAATGGCGACGGCACGTTCGTGGTGCCGTCCGGCAAGGACAGCGGCACCGGCATTCAGATCAAGATGGAAGGCGGCAGTGCTGGCCAGGGCCTCGTCTATGACATCTCTCCTGAATTTGGCGGCGCGGGGCCTGACGATCGTGAGTTCGGCGCCCTCGTCTTCAACAGCGGCTCGTGGGACTTCAGCGGCAGTGACGATTACCTCACCCCTGGCTTCGCCGATGGCGTAGCCGTGGCCCCCGGTACGCAGGCGCAAACAACGGGCGGCGTGTTCGCCCCCGGCGGTTCGGCGGTCGACATCAAGTACAAGGGCGACGACGCGGTCGGCATCATCAATTACGGCACGCTCATCGGCGCGGGCGGCAAGGACTCGCCGGTCGTCAAGATCGAGGCCGACAAGAATGCAGGCGGCGTGTTCCTCTATAATGGCGACGACGGGGTGATCGGCAGCACCAACACGCCCTTCGGCTGGAGCGACGCGGTGGTCGACGCTCTCGGCGGAACGAGCTGGGGCGCTATCGTGAACGTTGCCGGTGGCGGCGGGTTGTCCGCCTTCGCCGACGCCGCCGACGACCAGGCGCTCAAGATCAAGGGCGGCGCGGCCAATGTGGTCAATGATGGCCTGATCGTCGGCCGCATCGAGATCGACGGCAAGGAGGGTGGCATTGAAGGTGAGGGCAACGCCGTCTTCGTCAATAACGGGACGTGGCTTACGACGGGCGAAAGCGCGATCACCGGAGCCAAGGGCGTTCTGTTCTCCGACGCTGTGATGTTCAATAATGGTCTCATCCAGACCGGTTTCGACAGCACAGTGGCCGAGACCGCGAGCTTCAAGCACTTCACCCTGTTCAACGACGGCCTGATCTCGATGATCGATGGCGGGGTGGGTGACCGCGTCGAGATGCTCCATGACTATGTCGGGACGGGCGGTCTCCTGGGCGTGGACGTGGATTACGGGTCGCACAGCGCCGACGTCCTCGCCGTGCTCGATCACGGCGACAAGGAAGACCACCAGATCTTCCCGACAATCTCCGGCTCGACCGGAGTCGTGATCCATCGGGTGGGGGCCAGCCCGACGGCCGTGGATCCCACCGGCATCGTGGTGGTCGACTACAGCGGGACGTCGGCAGCCACGCCAGTGGAGAACAGCTGTGTGCGTGGGGCGAGCGACCTCTGCAAGTCGGGCGACGCCTTCTTCATCTCGGGCGCTTCGCAGGGCTATATCAATATCGGTGGCTATGGGGCCGTGCAGCACGGCTTCCTCGCCTCGTTCCTTCGCCAGAACACGGCGAGCGAGACCTTCGAGCTGTTTACCGACTGGGGCGTGGATGCCCGCGTGATGCCGACCCTGGTCACCGCCGCGCAGACCATCTGGTACCAGTCGAACAGCGTGGTTCAGGACCACATTTATGACGGCTATGTCTGGTCGGGCACGGAGGCGGCGGCCTCGCTTCCGCTGGGCTACGCGGCGGCCGCTTCGGCACCGACCAAGGCCCCGTTCCCGGTGAAGGCGGAGCCTCTTGTGGAAGATGGCGGTAAGCTGGTGGCCTGGGCGCGCGCCGGTGGCGGCTGGGGTTCCGCCGACGGCTCCTCGACGGCCCTGATCGCGGGTACGCCGATTTCCATCGATACCGGCTACGATCAGGACACGTATAGCTTCTTCGGCGGCGTGGACTACTATGCCAACAGCAACTGGCGCTTCGGTGTCTTTGCCGGCTACGAGACCTCGGACGTCACTTACAACGCCTATGGACTTTCCGCCGACTATGAAGGCGGTTCGATCGGCGGCTTCGTCGCCTACAAGACTGGTGGCTTCTACACCGACGCCCAGATCAAGGCCGACTTCCTCAGCCTGGATTACAATTCCGCCGCGATCTACAATCCGAGCGTTGACGTCACGAACGTCGGCGTGCGGCTGAATGCCGGCTATCGGTTCGACACGGGCGCGTTCTACGTCGAGCCGATCGTGTCGTTCTCCTATCTCAGCACGACCTTCGATGATGGCATCTTTGCCGGCACCAATGTCGATTTCCGCGATGGCGAAAGCACCCGCGGCGGCGTCGGCGCCCGCATCGGCACCAGCTTCGTCACTGCGTCCGGATCGGCGGACCTCTATGTCCTCGCCAAGATCTGGAACGAGTTCGGCGACGACAACTCGGCCGTCTTCACGAATGCCGTCTCGTTCGACAACGCCGCCTTCTGGGACACGCTGAACGGTACCTTCGGGGAGGTCAGCGGTACGGCGGCGTTCTATAGTCTCGACCGTTCGCTGGCCTTCATCGTGTCGGGCGGCTCGGAATTCAACTCCGACGCCACCCAGTACAACGGCAAGATCGGGCTGCAGAAGAAGTTCTAAGGGATGGCGCGGCGCCCGGCTCAATGGCGCCGCGCGATCTTTCCGGATCGCTAGGTCACAACGTCCTCGCGCGGGACCACGATCCGGCAGTGAACGCCGCCTGGCGCGAAGTTCAGTTCCGCGCTGCCGGTGGCGGAATAGCGCAGGCTATGACTGATCACCGTGCGTCCGAAGCCACGGCGTGTCGGCGTGCCCACGGGTGGGCCGCCGCTCTCCTGCCACTCGATGACGAAGGGGGCATCCTCCGAGGCGCGCTCGGCCGCCGACACTGACACCTTTCCCTCGTTGGTGGACAGGGCGCCGTATTTGACGGCGTTGGTGGTGAGTTCGTGGAGGATCAGGCCCAGCGCGACGGCGGCGCGCGGCACGACCGAGAAGGTCAGGCCTTCCGCCGCTATGCGATCCGCGCCGTGGTCGAGATAGGGCGCGAGTTCGGCGGCGAGGAGGTCGCCGATCTGCAGGTTAGACCAGGAGCGTACGGCCAGCAGATTATGGGTTGCGGCCAGCGCCTGCAGCCGGCCGGAGAAGGCCACCTGGTATCCCTCCAGCGTGTCCTCCGCCGAAAGGGTGCGGCTGCTGATGGACTGAACGAGCGCGAGGGTGTTCTTCACCCGGTGGTCCAACTCGGCCATCAGCAGCAATTGTTGCTGCTCGGCGGCCTTGCGCTGCGAGAGATCGACCATGGCGATCACGCAGCCGCTGATCTGGTCGCCGACGACGCGCAGAGGCGCGATGCTGACGAGATAGTCCTTCACCTTCGGCGCATGGGGCGCAACCGCCTCGATGCCTTGCAACGGCGTGCCCGATAAGGCCAGGGCGATGAAGTCCTCGCTCTGCATGAGCCCTGTCGCGCCGGGAAACACCAGTGTGACGACATCGACGAAGCGGTGCCCGACCAGTTCCCCATCGTGAACGCCCGCTGCGGCTGCATTGGCATGGGTGACGACGCCGTAGCGGTCGCACACGAGCACCGCCTCGTTCGCCGAAGCGATCACCGCCCGCGCGATCCGCTCGTTCTGTTCCGCAACCTCCGTCCGCACCCGCTCGGTCACATCGGTAAAGGTGACGGCGTAGCCGGATACGGTGCCGATCCGCATCGCCGCGACCGAGATGTCGAAATGGCTGTCGCTCCGCCCGGCGAAGCGCGCGCCGGCCACGGGCCTTCCCTCGGCCGCAGCGGCGAGCAGAGCTTCGAACCGCGCGCTGTTCTCGGTGCTGAGCGTTTCGCTGAAATGGCGCCCCTGCAGCGTGTCAAGGGGGACGCCCAGGAGTGTGGCGACCCGCTGCGTCGCGTAGAGCACATGACCGAGGCTGTCGAGCGCGACCGCGCCGGGGTCCATCGCCTCCATGAAGTCGCGA
The DNA here is from genome assembly GCA_023434095.1 of Pseudomonadota bacterium. GTDB lineage: Bacteria > Pseudomonadota > Alphaproteobacteria > Rhizobiales > Xanthobacteraceae > Ancylobacter. Next base: position 10,989 of record JAEYTJ010000103.1, read on the forward strand.
TAGCCCGCCTCACCCTCGATGGTGAAGATCTCGTCGGCATCGGCCCCGCGCACCACCAGCGCGTCCACCTCGCCCTGACGGATGGCGGCGAGGGTGTCCTCGGCCTCCGCCAGGCGCCGCTCCAGTTCGGCAATAACGGCGCTGGCCTCGTCCGCAGACGCGTTCATTCGTCACCGATCTTGAGATGCACCAGGACCTTCTGCTCGTCGGACAGGTCGCCGATGATCTTGCGGATCGGCACGGGCAATTCGCGCACGAGCGTGGGGATGGCGACGATGCTGTGCTCTTTGGCCAGCTGCGGGTTCTTCTTCAGGTCTACCACTTCGACCTCGTACAGGCCCGGTGCCCGCTCGGCACAGATGCGTTGCAGATTTGCGATCGCCGCCAGCGATCGGGGGGTCTGGCCGGCGACGTACAGAATAAGCTTCCGCGGGCGGCCCGGTTCCTCGGTCATGTCGATACATCTCCCCGCGCTTGTGCCTTGCGGCTCGCCATCAGTGCAGCCTGGTTTTCCGCGCGTACCCGCAGATAGTCTTCTTCGGCCCGCAGCAAGGCGCTCAGATCTGCCTCGTCCGCCTCGAGTTCGGCCCGCAACGCCTCCATTTGCGCGGCGGTACGGCGCCGCCGCTGCTCGATCTGCTGGCGAAGCCGGGCGGCTTCCGACTGCCGCCGGGCCTCGTCCTGCCGGGCGCGGGCCTCTTCCTGCTTGCGGGCCGAGCCGGTGAGGGCGCCGTCCGCGCCGAGATAAGGCGGCAGCAGCTTGATGCCATGGTCCGTCATGACGAATTCCCGCACCTGGTTGGAGTGCGACATGCCGCGCGCCTTGAGCAGATAAAGCTCGCGGTTGAACTCGCCGCCGGTCTCGCGGTTGAGCAGGAGGATCCAGCCGTCCATGAGCGACGACAGTCCCGCATCGGTGGCGCCCGCGCCTTCCTGGCTGTGCATGAGGTAGGTGAAGACGCCGGTAATGCCGCGATTCTTCAGGAAGTCCACCATGCGCAGCAGCATCGCCTGCACTTCGAAACGGTCGCCGCTTTCCATGAAAGCCGAGATCGGATCGAGCACGACCGTCGCCGGGTCGAAGCGGACGATTTCCCGCAGCATTACCGCGAGGTGCATTTCGAGGCTGTAGAAGGTGGGACGCGCGGCGACGAATTTCAGGCTCCCGCCCTCGATCCAGTGGCCGACATCTGTGCCGACCGAACGCATGTTGCGCACGGCCTGATCGGCCGACTCCTCGAAGGAGAAGTAGATCGCCCGCTGTCCCGCACGGCAGGTGGCGTCGACGAAGCTCGCCGCCACGGACGACTTGCCGGAACCGGCGACGCCGGACAGCAGGATCGACGAGCCGCGATGGAAGCCGCCGCCGGTCATCATGGCATCGAGATCGGGAATACCGCTGGGGATGCGCTCCTCAAGCGCCTTGTGGTTCAAACCCAGCGAAGAGACGGGAAGAACGCTGAACCCTTCCTCGTCGATGAGGAACGGGTATTCATTGGTGCCATGGGCGGTGCCGCGATATTTGACGATGCGCATGCGCCGCGTCGAAATCTGGTTCTGCACCCGGTGATCGAGCAGGATCACGCAGTCGGAGACATATTCCTCCAAGCCTTGGCGGGTCAGCGTGCCATCGCCGCGCTCGGCGGTGATGACCGTGGTCATGCCCTTCTCCTTCAGCCAGTCGAACAGGCGCCGGATCTCGGCACGCAGGATGGCGGGGTTGGAGAAGGCGGAAAACAGGCTTTCTATGGTGTCGAGCACCACCCGGCGTGCGCCGATCGAATCGATGGCGAGTTCCAGCCGAAGAAATATTCCTTCGAGATCGTAGTCGCCCACCTCGGCGAACTCGGCCGGGTCGATGGCGATGTGCTCGAAGGCGATTTTCTCCGCATCGACCAGCCCGCCCATGTCGAAGCCGAGCGAAGCGACATTGTCGACGATGTCGGCGGGTCGCTCCTCGAAGGTCACGAAGAGCCCCGGTTCCCCGAAGCTGCGGGCGCCGTTCAGCAGGAAGGTCGAGGCGAACAGCGTCTTGCCGCAACCGGCCGAACCGCAGACCAGCGTCGGGCGACCTGTGGGAACGCCGCCATGGGTAAGCTCATCGAAGCCAGAGATGCCTGTGGGCGACTTCGCGATTCCGACCGACGGTGCCATGGCTTTACGAACGCAATTGATGGGGGCTTCGACAAAGATCACACGACAGCCATTTCGCGCAACAGGCTCCGTGCCGTCGTACACGTCCCACTCCGCCGCCACCACTGCGTGACGGGTAGGCGAGCCTTCCATCCGTCTCGATCAAGTGGCCTCCCGCGCCGGCACATCGCCTCCGTGCCGTGCCCGGCGCGAGGACGGTTCGGCGAACGTCCAGCGAACACCAAAACCAGAAATGCCGGTTTTGCTCATTAACACAGGATAAGGCACGAAGCCTGAGACGTGTGGGCGCTGGCCGCGGCTGCCTCTTCACCGGCCGCTGCATCGAAAAATTCGCCGGGAACGTCAGCCTGCTCTTGGCGTTGCCGACGAAAGCAAGTCGGTGGCGGAGTTGCAAGCCGTGCCCAAATTCGCCTTTCATTGGACGGGAGAGCCTTCTCCCTCACTCGTCGACCTGCCCGATGAGCACGCGGCATGGGGGCAGGCGGTTGTCACGACGGGAGAAATTCTTCGGGATCTCGATGGGGCCCTTCCGGTGCCAGGCGAATTCGAAATGCTCGTGTGCGATGCGTCGGGAACGATTCTCCTCTCCATTACCGTGCGCACACAGCAGCTTCCGGGGGGCGGCACGGTGCAAGCTGGTTCGCGCGATTAGCCTATGTAATAGATAACCCGACTTCCGCCGCGTAGAGGGCGAGCCGATGGCTGAAAGTGCGGAACTTCCGCCCGGCATGGTGGAAGCTACAATGATCGCCAATTCCGACCACGTGCTGCGCAAGCTGGATTATGGCCGGCGCTTCACGCCGGAGGAGCAGGAGGTCCTGCGTCGGCTGCCGGTGCAGATCGGGTCGTTCCGCGCCGGACACCATTTGGTGCGCGAGGGCGACCGCCCCAAACGCTGCTTTGTTCTGCTCGACGGCTTCATCTGCGCGTCCAAGCATCTGGGGGAGGGGCGGCGGCAGATCGCCTCCTTCTATGTGCCCGGCGACATTCCCGACCTCCAGAGCCTGCATCTGAAGGTGATGGACATCGCTTTCGATACGGTCACGCCCTGCACCGTGGCGATGGTGTCGCATGAGTCCTTGCAGCAACTGTGCAACGATCATCCGCGGCTCGCATCGGCCTTGTGGCGGACCACCCTGGTCGACGCGGCGATCTACCGCGAATGGGTGGCCACCGTCGGCCAGCGCAGTGCCGACGCGCGTCTGGCCCACCTGTTCTGCGAGCTGTTTCTCCGGCTGAATGCCGTCGGGCTGACCGACCAGAACTCGTGCGAGTGGCCGATGACCCAAGCTGAACTGGGCGATGCCGCCGGCATTTCGGTCGTCCACGTCAACAGGACGCTGCAGAAGCTGCGCGCCGAGAAGCTGATCCAGCTCAGCAACAGGCGGCTGACGATTCTCGACTGGGATCGCCTGTGCGCTGTCGCCGATTTCGATCCCACCTATCTTCACCTTGGAGACTAGCTGTCGGACCCCAGGGTCTAGCGGTGCGGTTTTTTCGCAGGCATGGAGGATACCCTAAGGGGCAGGTTCTCCATGGACGCGCCACGAAGACAGAGGCGCTTCATCAAGGCAGATTGTCGGGCGCGCCGGCGCGGTCAGGCGGTCGCGCCCAGGGTCCGGGACTGGTGGATTTCGATCAGACTCGGACCGTTGCGTCCGTTCGCCGTGACGAGTGCGGCACCCAGTTCCGCGACATCCGCGAGGCGGACGGCGGGAACGCCATAGGCCTGCGCAAGCGCAAGGAAATCCGGCGGCGCGGGCTTCACGCCCTCCGGGGTGATGCCGTTGGCGACCATGTAGGTTTCGATCTCCTGATAGCCGTCATTGTTCCACACGAGGAAGATCACCCGCGTTCCGGCATCGACCGCCGAGCCGATCTCGGCGAGGGAGAACTGGAAGCCGCCATCGCCGGTGAGACAGACCACCGGGCGCCCCGGCGCGCCGAGCGCCGCTCCGATGGCGGCCGGCGGGCCATAGCCCAGCGCGCCGAAGCCCGTTGCCGCATTGAACCAGGAGAGCGGACGGGCGAGATCGAGATAGAGGTTGCCGGCATAGACGGCCTGGGTGGAATCGCCGACCACGAGGGCGTCCGGCAACGCGGCGTAGATCGCCTCGATCACGCCGATCTCGGTACGGATTTTCGGCGTCAGCTCCTGCCACGCCGCCTCGCGCGTCGCCACCGCCCGCGCCGCGCCATCGCCTTGGCGGGAAGAGACGAGCGGAAGGAGGCCGTCGACGGCGGTCTCCACCGTGGAGAGCACGGCGATGTCGGCCCGAGGTTCGCGGGCGAGCTGAAGCGCATCGATGTCGACGCGCACGAATTTGGCCATCGGGGGAAAGCGGCCGTCGTCATACATGTCGTAATCGGTCTGCCCCATTTCGGTGCCGAGCCCGATGACGAGGTCCGCCTCGGCGATGAGCCGGCGGGTTGCCGCAAGGCTCGGACTCGCCGGCACGCGCAGGGGATGACCCGCCAGCAGCCCGCGCGCATTGACGGTCATCACGACCGGCGCGTCGAGCCTTTCCGCCAGCATCTGCACCGAGGCTGCCGCAGATACGGCGCCCCCGCCGCACATCAGCACGATGCGCCGTGTCTCTTCGCAGAGTGCCGCGACCTGGCGAAGCGTCGCCGGCGCCGCGCCGGGGCGGGCCGGGACCGTGGCCTTCGCGACGAATTCGCCCGCCGGCAGCGGCATCACGTCGGTCGGAATCTCGATATGCACCGGCCCCGGCCGCGCCGATCCCATGACGGCGAAGGCCTGAGCCACCACCGAGGCGAGGTCGGCCGGATCGTTCAGGGTCCACGAGGCTGCGGCGAAACTCTTCATCAGCGCCGCCTGGTCGGGCAGTTCATGCAGGCAGCCGAGGCCCTGTCCGAGCGAGGCGCGCCGGTTGACGCCGGAGATGACCAGCATCGGCACGGAATCCTGCCGCGCCTGCGCCATGGCGGTGATGGTGTTGGTGAGCCCTGGCCCGGTGATGACCAGCGCGACGCCCGGCTTGCCGGTGACGCGCGCATAGCCGTCGGCCATGAAGCCGGCGCCCTGCTCGTGGCGCGGGGTGATGTGGCGGATCGTCGAGCCGGCGAGGCCGCGATAGAGCTCGACCGTGTGGACGCCGGGAATGCCGAACACCACCTCGACGCCATTGACTTCAAGGAGGTCGATCAGTGCTTCCCCGACCGTCTTCGTACCCATGACCTACTCCCAGACCCTTTGCGCCTGCGCGCAGGAAAGCCGTCCGACCCGTCTATGCCCGTCTCGCCTGCCGCAGCCCGGAACGCGCCGCCAGCGCCACCATGCGCCGGCACGCCTCTTCGATCTTGTCGTCCGGCACCGTCAGGCTGATGCGGATGAAATCGCGGGCCTCGGCACCGAAGGCGGAGCCCGGCATGACCGCGACCTCCTCCTCGTTCAGCAGCGTCCAGGCGAACTCTTCGCCGCTCATGCCGGTGCCGCTCACATCGACGACGATGAACATGCCGGCCTCGGGCGGGAAGGGCAGTAGCGCGGGCGCATCCGCCAGCACGGTCCGGATGATGTCGACGCGCCGTCGGTAGGAGCGCCGCATGACCGCCGATGTGTCGACGGGGTTGTCGAGTGCATAGGCGGTCATGTCGGCGATGAAGGGCTGTTGCCCGAACAGCATAGTCTCCGACACCGCCAGCAGCCGGCTGCAGAACTCCTCCGGCCCGATGGCCCAGCCGCTGCGGAAGCCCGGCGCCGCGTGCGACTTGGAGATGGAGGAGCAGACGATGGTGCGCTCGGCCAGCGCCGGATCGTCGAAGGGCGAGGCGAAGTTGCCTTCCAGGATCAGTTCCTCATAGACCTCGTCGGAGACGATCCACAGATCGTGGCGGCGGCAGACCTCGCCCAGGGTGGCGATCTCCTCGGCGGTGAGCACGGCGCCGGTGGGGTTGTGCGGCGTGTTGAGCAGCAGCACGCGAGAATGAGGGGTGATCGCCCGCTCGAGATCCGCCGCCTGCATGTGGAAGCCCTTTTCCGGGCGTAGCGGCACGGGGATCATCTCGGCGCCGGTGGCGCGCACGACGCCCTCATAGGTGGCGTAGAGCGGATCGCCCACCAGCACCGCGTCGCCGGTCTCGACCAGGCCGAGCATGACGGCGAACAGCGCGGTCTGGGTGCCGGGAAAGCAGAGGACGTTTTCGCTGGTCACGTCCAGCCGGCGCTTGGCGTATTTGCGCACCAGCGCGTCGACCACCACCTGCTCGCCGCGCCCGTTGGAATAGCGGTGCCGGCCGGCCGCCATGGCACGCGTCGCTTCCGCGATCAGCTGCTCATGCGGCGGCAGGTCGGGCTCGCCGATGGTCAGCTCGATGATGGGCCGACCGACGGCCTTGCGGCGCCGGCCCTCGACATGGACGGCCCATTTCTCGGAGCCGAGGCGGGCGAGCCTGTCGGTGATGGATGCGTAGCGCATTGGGCTACTCCCGGTCGCGAGCGGTGGGGGTTGGCGCGGCGATCGGGTGGCCGATCAGCGCCTCGACAGAGGAAAAGGCGATCGAGACCAGTTCGCTTTCCCCAAAAAGTTCGCCGGCGAGGCAGCCTTCCAGCCAGAGGCCGTCGAGGATGCCGTTAATGGCGATGGCCAGTGCGCGGATGCGCGCCGGGATGACGGGCGCGCCTCGGCCGGCGAGGAAATCCGCCAGCAGTTCTTCCAGCTCGGCGCGGAAGCTCAGATAGCCCTCGCGATGGATCGCCGCGAGCGCGGGATCGACGCTGACCCGGCTGATGAACGCCGCCCAGAGCGAGAGGCTGCGGCTGTTGGCGACCGGCTCGGTCAGGTTGACGAAGATGAACTCCGACAGCCGCTGCTCCGGCGTGCCCTCAAGGTTCTTCGCCTTCTCGGTCAGCCGGGCGATGAGGACCTTGTAGGCTTCCTGGAGGATGATGTCCTTGGAGGCGAAATAGTGCCGGATCAGCCCCGCCGTCACCCCGGCCCGTGTCGCGATCTGGCGCACGGTGGCGCCCTGCAGCCCGGCCTCCGAAATGCAGTCGAGCGTCGCCTCGATGAGGTCGTGCCGACGCTCGGCCTCGGTGCCCCTATGGAAATCCCGGCGGGTCATGCCGCGCGACGCAGCACGGGCCGCGTCAGGCAGGTGGGGCCGCCCTCGCAGGCGATGCACAGCGCGTCCGCCGCGAAGGTCGATACCGTGCAGCCGGCGGCCTCCATCGCTGCCCTGGTGGTGGGGAAGCCCTCGACCATGATCACCTCGTTCGGGCGTGTGGGCAGCACGTTGAGCGAGAGGCCGTTGCTGGCGTGGAACTCGTCGGCGGGGGCCTCGATCAGGCGGATGCCGCGCGCCTTCAGCAGCTGGTAGAACGCGGCCGGCAGAAGCGGGGCGAAGACGAGGGCGAGATCGTCGGCCAAGGGGCTGATGACGCTCATGAGATGCAGGCAGGCCGCTTCCCCGTGCCAGAGCGGCAGGTCGAAACCCAGCACGGCGATGCCATGAGGCGCGAGCAGGGCGCCGAGCTGGTCGATGCCGGATTGATTGGTGCGCACGCCGCGCCCGACAATGAGGGTGCGCGCATCCAGCCACACGCAGTCGCCGCCTTCCGCCGTGCCGGGAGCCTCGATGCGTCCGAGGATCGGAATCTGCCGTTCCGCATAGGCCCGCTCATGCAGCGCCGGCTCGCCGGCACGCAGCGGCTTGCCCATGCGCAGGATCACCGCGCCATGGTCCGTCATCAGCGAGGGATCATGGGTGAACATGGCGTCGGCGAGCCCGTCGCCCGCATCGTCCAGCCAGAGGATCTCGGCGCCGGACTGTTCGACCAGGCGGGCGAAGGCGCCATATTGCTCGACGGCTTTCGCGCCATCGAAGGTCGGGCCGTAATGCCACTCTACCGGGTCCGCCCGGAGGAGGCTCGGTCCCGGGCGGCGCATGAGCACGCGCTGCAGCGGCGCCGACATTTCCTGCGACCCGAAAGGCGACATATGATACCTCTTGGCGATCAACTGCCAAATTTTTGGCACTGCACAAAAACGTTGCGGTGCGATTAGTTATACGCTTGAATAACTGCGAAGGAAAGTGCATCGTTACCCCGTGAAATGACACGGCGCCCGAGGCGTCGCCCCTGGCCGGTCCTCCGGCGGGGCGCGCGGCGGCGTCGAAGGGAGAGGGACGGCATGAGCGATATGCCTTGGTCTCGGCCTGCGGAGGCGCCCATCCGATGACGGAGCGCGCCGAGGCCATCGCCATTCGCGACCTGCACAAGCACTTCGGTGCGCTGGAGGTCCTCAAAGGCATCTCGCTCACGGCGCATGAAGGCGATGTCATCGCCATCATCGGCGGTTCCGGCTCCGGCAAATCGACGCTGCTGCGCTGCATCAACATGCTGGAAGTGCCCAGCCGTGGTTCGGTCGCCATTCGTGGCGAGGAAATCGCGCTGAAGCCGAACGGCGTCGGCGGGCTGGCGACGGCGGACCGGCGGCAGGTGCAGCGCCTGCGCTCCCGCCTCGGCATGGTGTTCCAGAGCTTCAACCTCTGGCAGCACATGACCATTCTGCAGAATGTCATCGAGGCGCCGATGCATGTGCTCGGCGTGCCGAAGGCCGAGGCGGTGGCGCGCGGCGAGGCGCTGCTGCGGCGGGTCGGCCTGTTCGACAAGCGCGACGCCTATCCCGCCTTTCTCTCCGGCGGCCAGCAGCAGCGGGCCGCGATCGCCCGCGCCCTCGCCATCCAGCCGCATGTGATGCTGTTCGACGAGCCGACCTCGGCGCTCGACCCCGAACTGGTCGGCGAGGTGCTGACCGTCATCGGCGATCTCGCCCGCGAGCAGCGCACCATGATCCTGGTGACGCATGAGATGAAATTCGCCCGCAATGTCGCCAGCCACATCGCGTTCCTGGCCCATGGCGTGATCGAGGAACAGGGCCCGCCGGAACAGATCTTCGGCGATCCAAAATCGGAGCGGCTGAAGAAGTTCATCAGCTCCAGCCACTGAAAAAGCCCGAAAACCAGAGGGGACAAGCATGAAAAACGCATTCAGGACGATGATCGCCGCCGCTGTCATCGGCATCGCCGGCATTTGCGGCGCGGCGGCCGAGCCGCTCAAGGTCGGCTTCGCCGCCGAGCCCTATCCGCCCTTCGCCTCGCCGGACGCCAGCGGCAAGTGGGAAGGCTGGGAAGTCGAGTTCATGGAGGCCATCTGCAAGCAGGCCAAGCTCGAATGCGTGATCACGCCCGTGGCCTGGGACGGCATCATTCCGGCGCTGACCTCGAAGAAGATCGACATGATCGTCGGGTCGATGTCGATCACGCCCGAGCGGCTGAAGACCATCGACTTCTCCGACAAATACTACAACACGCCGACCGGCGTGATCGGCCCGAAGAGCGAGAAGTTCACCGCGACGCCCGAAGGGCTGAAGGGCAAGACCATCGGCGTGCAGGTCGCCACCATCCACCAGGACTATGCCAACAAGTATTTCGGTAAGGCGGGCGCGACCGTGAAGGAATACCAGACCCAGGACGAGGCCAATGCCGACCTCGCGGCCGGGCGGCTCGATGCGGTGCAGGCCGACGCCATCGCGCTCGCCGCCTTCCTCAGTACCGACCAGGGCAAGCAGTGCTGCGACCTCAAGGGCAATGTGAAGGATGACCCGGAAATCCTCGGCGCCGGCGTGGGCGTCGGCCTGCGCAAGGGCGACACCGAGCTGAAGGACAAGATCAACGCCGCCATCAAGGCGATCCGCGCCAACGGCACCTACGACGCGTTCTCCAAGAAGTACTTCGACTTCGACATCTATGGCGGCTGATCCTGTGCGGGCCGGGTCGGCTGGTGATGCCGGCCCGCGCCCGCCGGAGCCCGGGAGGGGCTGATGGCGGCCGACCTGATCAATTGGGGCCTGCTGGCACTGGAGCCGCCCGGCTGGGGCGGTGTGCTGCTCGGCGGGCTGATGAACTCGCTCAAGATCGCCTTTGGCGGCTACGCGCTCGGCCTCGTGCTCGGCACGGGCGGCGCCTTCGGCAAGCTCTATGGCGGGCCGGTGACCAAGGACCTGATGGAGGTCTACACCACGCTCGTGCGCGCGGTGCCGGAACTGGTGCTGATCCTGCTGCTCTATTACGCCGGCACTGATTTGCTCAACCGCCTCTCCGCCGCGCTCGGCTATGGGTCGGTGGACATTAGCGGGCTGGCGGCCGGCATCTTCGTCATCGGCGTGGTGCAGGGCGCCTATTCGACCGAGGTGCTGCGCGGCGCCATTCTCGCCGTGCCGGCCGGGCAGATCGAGGCGGCGCGGGCCTTCGGCATGTCGCCGCTGATGGTGCTGCGGCGGGTGACGCTGCCGGCCATGCTGCCGCATGCGCTGCCGGGGCTGTCCAATCTCTGGCTCATCTGCACCAAGGACACCGCGCTGCTCGCGGTGGTCGGCTTCAGCGAGCTGACGCTGGTGACGCGGCAGGCGGCGGGCACCACCAAGGCCTATATGCTGTTCTTCTGCGCCGCGGGCGTGCTGTATCTGCTGCTGACGCTGGCTTCCACCCTCGTTATCCGTCTCATCGAGGCCCGCGCCCGGCGCGGTTGGGTGGCGCGATGACGCCCGGAGGCCGCGCCGGCGCGCCGGAACCGCTGGTGGAGCTTCCGCCGGAGGAAAGCACGCTGGAAGCCACGGCGCTGACCCGGCTGCCGAGCGGGCGCGGTTTGCTTGAGCCGCACCGCCTCGCGCTGATGGCGGTGGCGGGCGTGCTGGTGTTCTGCGCCGCGTGGTTCATGCGCTGGGACTGGCTGCCGACCTATGCGGGGGCGCTCGTCTCCGGCGTCGGCGTCACGCTGCTGATGCTGGTGAGCACGGCGCTGCTCGGCTTCGTGCTCGCCGTGCCGATCGGGCTCGTACAGGTGACGGGGCCGTGGTGGCTGAGCCTGCCGGCGCAGGGCTTCTGCACCATCATCCGCGGCACGCCGCTGCTGCTGCAGCTGTGGCTGCTCTATTACGGGCTCGGCTCGCTGTTTCCGCAATTTCCTGAAATCCGCCAGTCCTTCCTCTGGCCCTATCTGCGCGAGGCCTGGCCTTACGGTGTCGCGGCGCTGACGATCTCGTTCGCAGCCTATGAGGGGGAGGTGATGCGCGGCGCCTTCGCCGGTGTGCCCAAGGGCGAGCTGGAGGCCGCCGGCGCCTATGGCATGGGCCGCTGGACGCTCTTCCGGCGCATCTGGCTTCCACGCGCCGTGCATCGCGCGCTGCCAACTCTCGCGGGCGAGACGGTGCTGCAGCTGAAGGCAACCCCGCTGGTCGCCACCATTACGGTGATCGACGTCTACGCGGTCATCTCGAAGGTCAGGCAGGTCACCTTCCTGACTTATGAGCCGCTGCTGCTGCTGGCGCTGATCTATCTTATCCTCACGGCCCTGCTGGTCGCCGGTTTCCGCTATTTCGAGAACAGACTGCCCAACCGGAGTGCCTGAAGATGAACGCGCGCGCCTTGCTCTCCAATGCGATGCCCGAACTCGTCGCATTGCGTCGGGACCTTCACGCGCATCCCGAACTCGGCCTGGAGGAGGTGCGCACCTCCGACCTCATTGCGCGTGAGCTCGCCGCGCTCGGCTACCAGGTCACGCGCGGGCTCGCCAAGACCGGGCTGGTGGCGACGCTGTCGCAGGGCAGCAGCGGGCGCTCGGTCGGGGTGCGCGCCGACATCGACGCGCTGCCGATCGTCGAGGAGACGGGCCTGCCCTATGCCAGCACGACGCCGGGGCTGATGCACGCCTGCGGCCATGACGGGCACACTGCCATGCTGATCGGCGCGGCGCGCGCCATCGCCGAGCGGCGCAACTTCGACGGCACGGTGCATCTCATCTTCCAGCCGGCTGAAGAGAATTTCGGCGGCGCGAAGATCATGGTGGAGGAGGGGCTGTTCGACCGCTTCCCCTGCGGCGCGGTGTTCGCCCTGCACAATGATCCGGAGGTTCCCTTCGGCACCTTCGTGTTCCGCGACGGGCCGATCATGGCGGCGGTGGATGAATGCCGCATTACCGTCCATGGCCGCGGCGGGCACGGGGCGGAGCCGCAATCGACGGCCGACCCCATCGTCGCCGGGGCGTCCATCGTCATGGCGCTGCAATCCATCGTGGCGCGCAATATCCACCCCATGGACCCGAGCGTGATCACCGTCGGCGCCTTCCATGCCGGGGCGGCGAGCAATGTCATTCCCGAACGCGCCGAGCTGGTGGTCGGCATCCGCTCCTTCGACGCGTGCGTGCGCGACGAGCTGGAGCGCCGCATCCGCCTGATCGCCGAGGGGCAGGCGGCAAGCTACGGCATGAGCGCCACGGTGGACTATCAGCGCAGCTATGACGCCACCATCAACCACGCGGCGGAGACGGACTTCCTGCGCGCGCTCGCCAACCGTTTCGCCGGGGCGGACAAGGTGCGCGAGATGGCGCGTCCCAGCATGGGCAGTGAGGATTTCGCCTATATGCTGAAGGAGCGGCCGGGCAGCTATTTCTTCCTCGGGGGGAGGGTGTCGGAGGCGGACCGCCCGCTCCACCATCCCGGCTATAATTTCAACGACGATCTGCTGCCGATCGGCGCCGCCTTCTGGACCGAGCTGGTCGAGACCTATCTGAAACCGGCGTAAGCGGGCCGGCTTGCGGCGGGCGAAAGACGAGGTTTCATGCGAGTGCCCTCGACACAGGCGCTGCGGGCGCTGGAAGCCTTCGCCCGCCATGGCACGGTCTGGCAGGCGGCGGCGGAGCTGAACATCACCCGCAGCGCGGTCAGCCACCAGTTGCGCTTCCTCGAACAGGATCTCGGCTTCGCCCTGCTCCAGCGCGCCGGCAAGGGCGTGAGCCTGACGCCGCAGGGCAAGCGCTACGCCGCCGATGTGCGCACCGCTCTGGCCCTCTTGGCCGACGCGGCGGTGCAATATGGCGATCGCGGGCTGTTGCAGGGGGCAATCACCATCAGCTCGACGCCGGGCTTCGCCACCTTCTGGCTCTGCACCCATATCGCCGAGTTCCGCCAGCTCCACCCCGGCGTGACGCTGCGCATCGTTACCCCGTCGCGGCTGGAGGATGTCGACGCGCCGGGCGTCGACGCCTTCATCGCCTATGGCGACGGCGACTGGCCGCGCCACAGCGTGGAACTGCTCAGCGTGGTCGATTTCATGCCGGTGTGCAGCCCGGTGTTGCTCAACCAACTCGGCGGCCTGAGCGAGCCGGTGGACGTCTTCCGTACGGTGCTGCTGCATCTCGACGGCCTGGGCGACTGGTTCACCTGGCTGTCGGCGGCCGGTGTCGTGGCGCCGCGCACCGACCAGGGCGTTATCTTCTCCGACATGAACCTCGTTCTCGCGGCGGCGCTGGCGGGGCAGGGGATCGCCATCGGCGACAATTTCGTCTGCCGGCAGGCGGTTGAGACCGGGCGGCTGGTGGTGCCGTTCGATCTCACCATCCGCGCCTCGCGCGCTTACTACTTCGTCACGCCGCGCGACCGCCCCGGCAATCCCGCGATCGAGGCCTTCGCGGACTGGCTGAAATCGCGCCTCGTGCAGACCGCGCCGGTCATGCGCCTATGAATGCTGAATTGATAGGCGTTGTAAGATCCGTGCTCAGTACGTCAACAATGGCGTGAATTTATAGCTACAGCATTCGGCATTTTTATTCATTTGAGGTGAGCGGATCGCGAGATTAGGATTTCTACATATACAGGGAGCACACGACGAACGTGAGCAAACGTGCGGTCGGGTTGCAGGCGATAGGGATCGGCAAGTCCTTCGGCCATTTCACGGCGCTGGAGGACATCACGCTCGACATCGCGGCGGGTGAGTTCCTGACCCTGCTCGGTCCCTCCGGCTCGGGAAAGACGACGTTTCTGATGGTTCTCGCCGGGTTCCAGGCGGCGAGTGCGGGCCGGCTTCTCAGCGATGGCATCGACATCACCCGAAGCCGGGCGGAAGATCGTTCCTTCGGCATGGTGTTTCAGGGCTATGCGCTGTTTCCGCACAAGAGCGTCGCGCAGAACATCGCCTTCCCGCTCCAGGTGCGGGGCGTGGCGCGCGAGGACATTGCCCGCCGGGTCGACGCCATCATCGCCCGCGTCGGGCTTGCCGGTCACGAGAACAAGCGCCCGGCCCAGCTGTCGGGCGGGCAGCAGCAGCGCGTGGCGCTGGCGCGCGCGCTGGTGTTCGAGCCGCCGGTGCTGCTGCTGGACGAGCCGTTTTCCGCCCTCGACAAGCATTTGCGCGGCCGCATGCAGGACGAGGTGGCGCGGCTGCATGGCGAGTTCGGCACCACCTTCGTCTTCGTCACCCATGACCAGAGCGAGGCGCTGTCGCTGTCGTCGCGCATCGCCATCTTCAATCACGGCCGGCTGCTTCTGGTCGGCGCGCCGCGCGACATCTATGAACGCCCTTCCAGCCGCTTCGTCGCCGAGTTCCTCGGCGAGATCAACCTGCTGCCGGTCGGCGGCATCGGCCATTGCGCGCGCGGCACCAGCGGCCTGTTCGAGGAGGTGCGCCTGACCGCGCCCCGGCACGAGAACCTCAACGGCAGCGCCGTGCTGGCGGTGCGGCCCGAGCACATGTCGGTCAGCGCCGAACCGCCGGCGGAGGGCAATGGCGTGCCCGCCCGGCTCGCCGGCACCACCTATCTCGGCTCGGCGATGCGCCTTGCCTTCGCCACAAGCAGCGGCACCCCGCTGACGGGCACCCTGCCGAGCGAGGCGGCCGGCCGTATCCTCGCCCACGGGCCGGATTTCTGGGTCACCTGGTCCTTCGACAATGGCTTCCTTCTTCCAGAGCAAAGCTGAAAACAGCAGGAGCACGCCGTGAACGACGCATTCCAGAAAGACTGCCTCGACATTCTCGCGGCGAAGGCCGCGCGGGGCGAGATCGACCGCCGCCGCTTCACCCAGCTCGCCGCGATGGTCTTCGGCGGCGCGGCCCTGCTGCTGCGCACGCCGGAGGCGCTGGCGCAGGTGCGCCAGCTCGTGCTGGTCAATTGGGGCGGCGACGCGCTGAAGGCCTATGACAGGGCCTATGGCCAGCCCTTCGAGAAGGCGACCGGCATCGTCGTCAAGGAGGACGGCACCGGCCCGACCGAGGGCGCCATCGCCGCCCAGTTCAAGAGCGGCAAGCCGACCTGGGATATCGTCGATGCCGATCCGTTCTCGGCCATCTCGCTCGGCAAGCAGGGAATGATCGAACCGATCGACTATACGATCGTCGACAAGGCGAAGATGCGGCCCGGCTTCGACTGGGAATACGCCGCCTCGACCTATTTCTTCTCCTATGTCCTTGCCTATGACGCGGAGAAATACGGTGCCAACCCGCCCAAGACCATGGCCGACTTCTTCGATGTGAAGACGTTCCCGGGCAAGCGCACCATGTATAAATGGGGCGCGGGCATGTGGGAGGCGGCGCTGCTGGCCGATGGCGTCGCGCCGGACAAGCTCTACCCGCTCGATCTCAAGCGCGCCCATGCCAAGATCGCCGCGCTGAAGCCGGATGTCGCGGCCTATTGGGGCGGCGGTGCGGAGAGCCAGCAGCTGATGCTGAGCGGCGACGCCTCGATGGGGCTGATCTGGTCTACCCGCGCCTCGCTGATCGAGAAGGATTCCGGCGGCCAGATCAAGTTCACCTGGAATCAGGGTTTGCTGTCGCCGGGCGCGCTGGCGGTGATCAAGAACAATCCGGGCGGCAAGGAGAACGCGATGAAGTTCATCGCCTCGACCTCCGTCCCCGAACGCCAGCTGGTCATGTTCGAGATGCTCGGGCAGGGACCGGCGAACCCGGCGACCGATGCGCTGATCCCGGCCGACCAGAAGCGCTACAACCCGGTCGACCCCGCCAACATGAAAAGCCAGGCGGTGCTCGACATGCCCTGGTACGCCGAAAATTACGGCGCCGCTCTCGACGAGTTCACCAAGGTCATCTCGGCCTGAGGCCCGCGCCCTCCCGCGCGCCGCGCGAGAGGGCTGTACCCTCGACGGATCAACCATGCGCATGCGCTCGGATGTCTGGCCCGCAATCGCCCTGACGGCACCTCTGGTGCTGTTCCTGGCGTTTGCTTATGCGCTGCCCTTCCTCGGCGTCGCGTTGTGGAGCGTGACGCTGCCGGAGCCGGGGGTGGGGCAGTATGAGCGGCTGGTGAGCGATCCGCTGGTGCTGTCGGTGTTCCTGCGCACCTTCCGCATTTGTTTTCTCGTCACGCTGATCGCGGTGGCCTGCGCCTATGCCGTCACCTATGTCTGGGTGCGGGGCTCAAGGATGCAGCGCCGGCTCATTGAGATCTGCATCTTCGTCCCGTTCTGGATCTCGCTCCTGACCCGCGCCTTCGGCTGGCTGGCGCTGCTGTCCAATCGCGGCATCGTCAATAGCGGACTGGAGGCGCTCGGCCTCATCGACGCGCCGCTGGCGCTGGTGCGCAACGAGCCGAGCGTGATCGCCGGCATGGTGCATGTGCTTATCCCCTTCGCCGTGCTGCCGCTCGCCTCCGCGATGCGGGCGGTGGACGAGCGGGTGCTGCTCGCGGCCCGTGGCATGGGGGCGTCGCGCCTGCGCATCTTCTGGTCGGTGTTCTTCCCGATGACGC
>JAEYTJ010000115.1 GCA_023434095.1 Pseudomonadota bacterium
CGTCGCATCGGTGTCATGGCCGGGTTGTCGTCACGGCATTAATGAAATATTACCTAAACTTGGCTAGGAACGATTTGGCTTGGGGGCCACCGGCGAGCCAGGGCTTGGGCGCCGGTGCCGTGTGCAACCGAAGGCTGATGCCGGGCGTGGACGACCATGGGGTCGTGCGCGAACGTCGATCGTCTGTATAGAGATGCCTATGCGGCTAGTTGGCTCGTTCCTTATCGGCTCGGCGGGATTTGTTGGCGTGGCGGTTGCCGTCGCGTGGATTTCCAACACCCCGATTCCGACGCCGGCCGATGCCGCGCGTGTCGATCCTCCGCTGCTCGCGGCGCCCGTCGCGCCGGAAGTCGACAGCGTCGTCGTGGACGAGCCCTCGCCGCCGCCGACCTACACCGTCAACGACATCCGCAATTTCCGCGCCGCCGGCACGTTCGAGCCGCCGACTCACTGGCTGTTCGACCCTGCGCCGATGGTCGCGCGCCCCGCCGCCGTCGCCGCCGCTCCGGACGAGGTGGTGCCGCCGATGGAGACGGTCAGCACGGTGCCGCTGCCGATGGCCAACCCGCTCTTCGCCGGGCGGGTCATGTCCGGCGACGAGCCCGAGGACACGCTGACCCTCGCCCCGCGCCCGCCGCGCAAGCCGGACATGGAAACCGACGTCGCCTCGCTTCCCCCGCCCATGGAGGAGGACGCGACCCCCGAGCCGGAAGCGCCCGCCGCCATCGAGGCGCCGAAGGACGAGCTGCGCTACCCCACGCGCGAGGATCGTTTCGCCATCTACGACATCCGCGCCAAGAAGCTCTATCTGCCCAACGGCAAGAAGCTCGAAGCGCATTCCGGTTATGGCGACAAGTTCGACGATCCCCGCTACGTGCACGTGAAGATGCTCGGCCCCACCCCGCCCAACCGCTACAAGCTGCGGATGCGCGAGGCGCTGTTCCACGGCACCGAGGCGGTGCGGATGACGCCGGTGGGCGACGGCAAGATGTATGGCCGCAACGGCTTCCTGCTGCATCCCTATCTGCTCGGCCCGCGCGGCGATTCCAATGGCTGCATCTCGCTCGCCGATTACGACGCCTTCCTCGTCTCCTTCAAGAAGGGCGAGATCGACGAGGTGGTGGTGGTCGAGGCGATGCCGAAGGCCGCGTCGCCCGCCAACCCGCTGCTCTCCTGGCTGACCGGCGGCAAGCGCGACTGAGCGCGGCGCTGATCGCGGCTCCCGGGCTCATGCCGCCCGCCCGCATGCCCTCCAATGTCGAAAGCCTCCACGCCCGGTAAGCTCCGGCCGGTGGAGGCTTTCTGTCGTCGAGATGTGAGGGGACGAGACGCGCCCCCGTCCGAACCGGGCTCGGGGGACGGAGGCGCGCTCGGCGTGCCGCTGCTCAGCCCTGAAGGCGGAAGGCGGCGGCGCGACGGTGGCCTTCAAGCCCCTCGCTGGCGCTCTGGCGCACGGCCGGCGGGGCGACGGCGGCGACACCGCGCGCATCCAGCCACTGATGGGTGCAGATCTTCACGAAGGAACCGACCCACAGCCCGCCGGTGTAGCGGCCGGCGCCCATGGTGGGCAGGGTGTGGTTGGTGCCGCAGCACTTGTCGGAATAGACCACGCTCGCCAGCGTGCCGATGAACAGCGAGCCGTAATTGCGCAGCTTGGCGGCAGTGGCGTGCGCGTCGGCGGTGTGGACCTGCAGGTGCTCGGCGGCGATGTGGTCGGAATAGGCGATCATCGCCTCTTCGCTGTCGCAGACGACGATCTCGCCGAAATCCTCCCACGCCTTGCCGGCCACCGGGGCGGTGGAAAGCGTCTTCAGCTGCTTTTCCACTTCCGCCAGCGTCGCCTCGGCGAGGGTTCGGCTGGTGGTGATGAGGCCGACGCGGGTGCGCACGTCGTGCTCGGCCTGCGCCAGCAGGTCGGTGGCGATCATCTCCGCATCGCCGGTCTCGTCGGCGACGATGAAGATCTCGCTCGGGCCGGCGAGCTGGTCGATGCCGACCGGGCCGAAGACCTGCCGCTTGGCCTCGTTCACATAGGCATTGCCCGGGCCCACCACCTTGTCGACGGCGGGAATGGTCTCGGTGCCGAACGCCATGGCGGCGATGGCCTGCGCCCCGCCGACGCGGAAGATGCGGTCGGCGCCGGAGAGGTGGCAGCCGGCGATCATGGCGGGATGGGCGGTGGGCGGCAGGCAGGCGATCACCTCGTCGCAGCCCGCCACCTTGGCCGGCACCAGCGTCATGATCGGCGCGGAGAGCAGGGGATAGCGCCCGCCGGGCACATAGGCGCCGACGCGCTCGATCGGGATCACCCGGTGGCCGAGATGCAGGCCGGGGAGCGCCTCGACCTCCAGCGGCAGGATGGTGGCGAGCTGGGCCTGCGCGAAGGCGCGCACCCGCTCGATGGCGAATTCGGTGTCGGCGCGGGTCTGCGGGTCGAGGGCGGCCAGCGCGGCGGCGCGCTCTTCGGCGCTCACCTCGATGGCGGCGACATCGCTCTTGTCGAACAGCTTGGAATAGTGCCGCACCGCCTCGTCGCCGCGCGTGCGCACCGCGTCGAGCACCTCCTTGACGGTGGCGGCGATCTCGCTGGTGTCGCGGCCATCGTCCGGACGGGGCGCCTTGAGCGGGTGGATCTGGTCGCGGAGGAGGGGGCTGAGCGCGGGCATGGGGATTTCCTGTGAGGACGGGGCGATGGTGAGGCTGCCCGGCCGCGCCGGCAATTGGCGCGTGCGTGGCCGTCTATTATATTCTCCACCTGCTGAAGGATTGCGCGCGACACGAGGCCTGCCATGCCCAACATAGGACCGGGAATCCGCGAGCTGCGGCGCCGCCGCAACCTCGGCATACGCCGCCTCGCGTTGCGCTCGGGCGTCTCGCATTCCTCGATCTCGCTCATCGAGCGCGACCGTATCAGCCCTTCCATCGACACGCTCGCCGCCATATTGGAGGCACTGGGAACGACGCTGGTGGGCTTCTTCTCGGAACTGCAGCAGATGTCGTCCTATTCGCCGTTCTACGAGGCTTCCGAGCTGCCGGAAGTGGGCAGCGGCGAGGCGATTTCCTACCGCGTGATCGGCATCAACCACCCCAACCGGCAGATTCTGGTGCTGCACGAGACCTATGCTGTGGGTGCGGACACGGGCGAGGCCTTCTCCCACACCGCGCAGGAGGCGGGCATGATCATCCGTGGCGCGGTGGAGGTGACGGTGGAGAACAACTCCAAGGTCCTGCGCACCGGCGACGCCTACTACTTCGACAGCAAGCTGCCGCACCGCTTCCGCAATGTGGCGGACGAGCCGAGTGAGATTGTCAGCGCCATCAACCCGCCCACATACTGAGCGCCTCGCCGCCTCAATACGGGGCAGGATCGGTTATTATATTAACCGGGTGCTGCCGGAGGGGGGCGGTCATTCTATTACCCATGCCGGCAGCGTGCTTTGCTGCGGGCCACCAGCGACAACAGGGGGAACTTCCATGAAGGCGACTTCGAAGGCGACTTCCACTCTTCTGCGGATCGGCGGCGCCGGCCTCGCCCTCGGCCTGATGATGGCCGGCGGCACGGCCTCGGCGCGCGATCTGACCGTCGTGTCCTGGGGCGGCAACTACCAGGACGCCCAGAAGAAGATCTATTTCGAGCCCTTCTCCAAGAAGATCGGCAAGCCCGTGCTCGACGAGAGCTGGGACGGCGGCATCGGCGTCATCGCCGCCAAGGTGAAGGCGGGCGTCCCGAACTGGGACGTGGTGCAGGTCGAGACCGAGGAACTGGAACTCGGCTGCGCCGACGGCTTCTACGAGAAGATCGACTGGGCCAAGCTCGGCGGCAAGGACAAGTTCCTCCCCGCCGCAGTCAGCGATTGCGGCGTCGGCGCCATCGTGTGGTCGACCATGCTCAGCTACGACGCCGACCGGCTGAAGACTGCGCCGACCTCCTGGGCGGATTTCTGGGACGTGCAGAAGTTTCCCGGCAAGCGGGGCTTCCGTCGCGGGCCGAAATACTCGCTCGAATTCGCCCTGATGGCCGACGGCGTGAAGCCGGAAGAGGTCTACAAGGTGCTCGGCACGCCGGAAGGCGTCGACCGCGCGTTCAAGAAGCTCGACGAGCTGAAGCCGCACATCGTGTGGTGGGAAGCCGGCGCGCAGCCGCTCTCCCTGCTGGCCTCGGGCGAAGTGGTGATGTCGACCGCCTATAACGGGCGCCTCGCCGGCATCAACAAGACCGAAGGCAAGAACTTCCAGGGCGTCTGGCCGGGCAGCATCTATGCCATCGACAGCTGGGTGATCCTCAAGGACAGCCCGAACGCCAAGGAAGCGATGGACTTCATCGCCTTCGCCAGCGAGCCGGCGAACCAGTCGAAGCTGCCGGACTACATCGCCTACGGCCTGCCCAACAAGGAAGCCGCCGCGATGGTGCCCGCCGCCCTGCAGAAGGACCTGCCGACCACGCAGGCCAACCTCACCGGCGCCATCGCGCTGGACGGCGCCTTCTGGGTCGACAATGTCGAAGAGCTGACCAAGCGCTTCAACGCCTGGCTCGCCAAGTAAGCCGTCGCGAAAGGCCGCGCGGGCCGCGCCCGCCTGCCGACGACGTCACGTTTCCGGGCCGCGCCTTCACCGGGCGCGGCCCGGCCATTCCTCCCCTACCTTTGTTCGGCCGATGGCGGGGCCGGTGCCCGCCGCCGAAAGGCGGGGACGGGACGGGCCCGCGCTTGGAGCGGGCCTCGCGGCCGGGTAACGTCAGGGCCAAGGCCATCACTCGGAGACTGCGGTTGGCGCCCTTCATCCATTTCGATCAGGTCACCAAGTCCTTCGGCACGCTGAAGGTGGTCGACAGGCTCGACCTTGAAGTCGCCAAGGGCGAGTTCGTCAGCCTGCTGGGGCCCTCCGGCTCCGGCAAGACCACCCTGCTGATGATGCTGGCCGGCTTCGAGCAGCCCTCGCAGGGAGCGATCTGGCTCGACGGCACCCGCATCGAGAACCTGCCCTCGCACAAGCGCAACATGGGCGTGGTGTTTCAGAATTACGCGCTGTTTCCGCACATGACGGTGGCCGAGACCGTCGCCTTCCCGCTGGCCATGCGCGGGGTCGGCAAGGTGGAGGCGCGCGCGCGCGTGGCGCGGGCGCTCGACATGGTGCGGCTCGGCCATCTCAAGGACCGCCGCCCCGCCCAGCTTTCCGGCGGCCAGCAGCAGCGCGTCGCGCTCACCCGCGCCTTGGTGTTCGAGCCGACCGTGGTGCTGATGGACGAGCCGCTCGGCGCGCTCGACAAGCAGCTGCGCGAGCACATGCAGCTGGAACTGCGCGACCTGCACCGCACGCTCGGCCTCACCGTGATCTTCGTCACCCACGACCAGTCCGAAGCGCTGACCATGTCGGACCGCATCGCCGTGTTCAACCATGGCCGCATCGAGCAGCTCGACACGCCGGAAGGCATTTACGACCGTCCGCGCACCCGCTTCGTCGCCGAGTTCATCGGCGAGACCAACCTGTTCGAGGGCGTGGTGAAGAATGTCGCCGACGGCATCGCCGAGGTCGCGATCGCCGAGGGCGTGACGGTACGCGCCACCCAGCTCGGCCCGGTGGAGGTCGGCGCGCCGATCCTCGCCTCGGTCCGGCCGGAACGGCTGCACCTTCAGGACCAGCCGGGGACAGGCAATGTCATCCCGGTCACCGTGACCGACAATGTCTATCAGGGCGACCATCTGCGCACCCATCTCGCCGGGCCGGGGATCGAACTCGTCGGCAAGGTGCAGCGGCGCGTGCCGGTGGGCCCGGTGGGCAGCACGGCGTTCGCCTGCTTCGAGCCGTCGGAATGCACGCTGATCGCGCCGGACGCGCCGGCGGGGTGCGCCGCATGAGCGGGTCCTCCACACGCGGGCGCCTCTCCGCGCTGCTCCTGGTGGCGCCGCTGTTCCTGTTCCTGGCGGCGTTCTTCGTCTGGCCGCTGGTGATGATGATTTCCGTCTCCGTCACCGACGGCACGGTGCGCCAGGTGATGCCGGAAACCGCGGAGGTGATCGGCGACTGGGACGGCACCGGCCTGCCGCCGCAGCAGGTGCAGGACGCGCTCGTCGCCGATCTGCGCGCGCCGAGCGAGCAGATGGCGTTCGGCGACGCGGTACGCCGGCTCAACAGCGAAGTGTCGGGCTTCCGCACGCTACTCAGCCGCACCACCAGTGCGGTGCGCGATGCGCCACCCGGCCAGCCCGTCGACCTTGCGGCCATCGACCCGCGCTGGGGCGAGGGGCGCTACTGGCAGGCGCTGCAGCGGGCGATGCCGAACTACACCGACCGCAACCTGCTCGCCGCCGTCGATCTCAAGCGCGACACCGATGGCAGCATCACCACCGAGGCGTCCGCCAACCGCGTCATCATGGTGCGCACCTTCACCATCGCCGCGCTGGTGACGGTGCTGTGCGCGCTCATCGGTCTGCCCTATGCGATGATCGCCGCCGCCGCGACGGGCTGGGTGCGCAATGTGATGCTGCTCGCGGTGCTGCTGCCGCTGTGGACCTCGCTGCTGGTGCGCACCGCCTCCTGGGTGATCCTGTTGCAGAATGAGGGGCTGATCAACAAGGCGCTCCTCGCCATCGGCATCGTCGATCAGCCCTTGCAGCTGATCTTCAACCGCACCGGCGTGGTCATCGCCATGACCCACGTGCTGCTGCCCTTCATGGTGCTGCCGATCTATTCGGTGCTGCTCGGCATTCCGCGCAATCTGATGCCGGCGGCCTCTTCGCTCGGGGCGAGCCGGCTGCGGGCCTTTTGGCACGTTCTGCTGCCGATGGCGCTGCCCGGCGTCGCCTCCGGCGCGCTGCTCGTGTTCATGGTGGCGCTCGGCTACTACATCACGCCGGCGCTGGTCGGCGGGGCGGAAGACCAGATGATCTCGTCCGTCATCGCCTTCTTCGCCACCGGCACCGCCAATTGGGGCATGGCCGGCGCGCTCGGCCTGATCCTGCTGGTGACGACGACGGCGCTCTATCTCGTCTATGGCCGGCTGTCGCGCTCGCCCAACATGGTGGGGGCCTGACGATGGCGGCCAACTCTCCCGCCCTGCGCGCCGGGCAGATCGTCTTCGGCGCCGCCGTGGTGTTCTTCCTGGTGGCGCCGATCATCGCCATCCTGCCGCTGGCGTTCAATTCCAGCGTGTTCCTGAACTACCCGATGGAGAGCGTCTCCTCGCGCTGGTTCGTCGAACTGCAGACCAGCGAGACCTGGCGGCGGTCCATCGTCAACAGCCTGATCATCGGCTGCGGCGCCACGGCGCTGTCGACAGTGATCGGCACGCTGGCGGCGCTCGGCCTGCGCCATGCGCGCCTGCCCTTCACCAATCTGCTGCGGGTGATGTTCCTGCTGCCCATGGTGGTGCCGGCGGTGGTGCTCGGCGTCGGCATGCAAATCCTCTACACCCGGCTCGGCCTCGCCAGCACCTATCTCGGCGTCATCGTCGCCCATGCGGTGCTGTGCGTGCCCTTCGTCATCGTCAGCGTCTCGGCGTCGCTGGGCGGTATCGACGGTTCGATCGAGCGGGCGGCGAGCAGCCTTGGCGCCAACGCGGCCACGGTGTTCCGCCGCATCACCCTGCCGCTCGCCTTGCCGGGGGTGGTCTCCGGGGCGGTGTTCGCCTTCGCCACCTCGCTGGACGAGGTGGTGATCACCCTGTTCGTCGCCGGCCCCAACCAACGCACGCTGGCGCGGCAGATGTTCGCCAGCATCCGCGAGAATGTGAGCCCCACCATCGCGGCGGCGGCGTTCCTGCTCATCATCGGCACGCTGTGCCTCGCCGGCCTCGCCGGGCTGCTGCGCTGGCGCCAGAGCCGGCTCGCCAAGGCCGCGCCCGACGCCTGACCGCCGACGCTATGCCCCGCCGTCCGCCGCTTCCCGCCGCTGCGCCTCCAGCGCGGCGCGGGCCTCGGCGACGCCGGGCAAATGCAGCGTATCGGGCAGGAATTCCGGCCCGCGCCGCGCCAGGAATTCGGTCAGCGCGGCCGCCGGCGGGGTGAGGCGCTTGGCCGATCGCTTCACCACGAACCATTGCCGCACCTCCGGCAGCCCCTCGACATCGAGCACCGCCAGCCGCCCGTCCGCCACTTCGGCGGCGATGGTGTGGGCGGAGATGAAGGCGAGGCCGAGCCCGGCCATGACCGCCTGCTTGATGGTCTCGTTGGAATCGATCTCCATGCCGATGCGTGGGTCGAGTCCCCATTGCTGGAAGAATCGTTCCATCAGCCCGCGCGTGCCGGAGCCGGGTTCCCGCGACATGAAGGTGGCGTTGGCCAGCGCGGCCGGCGAGATGCGCCGACCCAGCAGCGGGTGGTCGGCCGGGGCGATGAGGACATGCGGGTGATCGCCGATCAGCGTCTTGTCGACCTCGATGTCGAGCGGCGGGCGCCCCATGATGGCGACGTCGATGGCGTCCGCCCGCAGGCCGGCGATGATCGCCTCGCGGTTGCCCACCGAGATCACCACGTCGATGCCGGGATGGGCCCGGGTGAAGGCGCCGAGCGCCGCCGGCACGAAATACTTTGCCGTCGAGACGAGGCCCACCGACACCCGGCCCGAACGAAGCCCCTTCATCGCGTCGAGCGCCGCGCCGCAATCGGCCAGCGCCTGCTCGATGCGGGCGGTGGCGGCGAGGATTTCCCGGCCGGCGGCGCTGGGCTGGAACCGGTCGCCCGCGCGGTCGAGCAGCGGCAGGCCGAGATGCTGTTCGAGCAGCTGCACCTGCATCGTCACTGCCGGCGGGGTGACGTTCAGCTTCTTCGCCGCGCCGGTGACGCTGCCGGTTTCGACGATGGCGGCGACGGCGCGAAGCTGCTTGAGCGTGGCATTACGCATAAAACATTACATTTCAGCTAAATTGAAGTTGAAGGTTAGTTTATTCGAATTTCCTTACGCCGGCAAATCGGGCAGTCTGCAATCAACAAAAGGCGTCCGCCGCTTCGGGTCCCCGCTCGAAGACTTCCGGAAACGACACGCCAAAGGGCTCAAGCCCACAAGAACATAACTGGGGAACGCCATGACACGCCCGACATTGCAGGACCACCTCGAGGGTTGGTCGCAGGCCGACGCCTTGCGTCGCGACGTTGCCAGCGTGGTGTGCGCGCTGGCCGGTGCCGGCCGGCAGATAGCCGAGCTGCTCGCCGCCGGCCCGCTGGCGGGGGCGCTCGCCGCCGTGCGCGGCTATCACGCCGACGGCGACAGCCAGAAGGAACTGGACGTCATCACCGACGACCTCGTCCGCGAGGCGCTGTCGGAGGCGCCGGTCGCCCTGTTCGGCTCCGAGGAAGCCGACGCGGCGGTAACGCTCAACCCCGCCGGCACGCTGGCGGTGGCGGTCGATCCGCTGGACGGCTCGTCCAACATCGACACCAATGCGACGGTCGGCACCATCTTCTCCATCCTGCCCTTCATCGGCAGCGATTCGCTGCTGCAGACGGGCCGGGCGCAGCTTGCCGCCGGCTTCCTGCTCTACGGGCCGCAGACCGCGCTGGTGCTCACCGTCGGCGCCGGCACCCAGATCTTCATTCTCGACCGCGGCAGCGGCGCCTTCCTGCTTGCCGAGGAGCGGGCGCTGGTTCTGCCGGAAACCGCGGAATACGCCGTCAACGGCTCCAATCTGCGGCACTGGGACGTCGCCATCCGCTCCTATGTGGAGGATTGCCAGGCCGGCGCCGATGGCCCGCGCGGCAAGGACTTCAACACGCGCTGGGTCGCCTCCATGGTGGCCGACGTCTTCCGCATCCTGGTGCGCGGCGGGGTCTATCTCTATCCCGGCGACGCCCGGCGGGGCTATGGCCACGGCCGCCTGCGGCTGGTCTACGAGGCCAATCCGGTCGCCTTCCTGATGGAACAGGCCCAGGGCTCCGCCACGGACGGGCAGCTGCCGATCCTCGACATCGTGCCCGAGCATCTGCACCAGCGCGTGCCGCTGGTGTTCGGCTCGCGCGCCGAGGTCGAGCGCATCGCCCGCTATCACCGCGACGCCGCCGCCATGCCGGAGCGCTCGCCCCTGTTCGGCCGCCGCGGCCTGCTGCGCGCCTGACGGAGAGGACCCATGTCGATCCACCACCCCATCATCTCCGTCACCGGTTCCTCCGGCGCGGGCACCACCTCGGTGCGGCGCATCTTCGAGCAGATCTTCCGCCGCGAGGATGTCACCGCCGCCTATATCGAGGGCGACGCCTATCACCGCTACGACCGCGCCGAGATGAAGCGCGTCATGGCCGAGGAGGCCTCGCGCGGCAATCACCACTACAGCCATTTCGGGCCGGATTCGAACCTGTTCGAGGAGCTGGAGGAGACCTTCCGCTCCTATGCCCACACCGGCACCGGCAAGTACCGGCATTATGTCCATGACGACAAGGAAGCGGCCGAATATGGCGGCGCGCCCGGCACCTTCACGCCCTGGGAACCGATCCCGACCCCGACCGACCTGCTGTTCTACGAAGGGCTGCACGGGGCGGTGGCGAGCGGCAATATCGATGTCGCCCGCTATGCCGATCTGAAGATCGGCGTCGTGCCGGTGATCAACCTGGAATGGATCCAGAAGATCCACCGCGACCGTTCCCATCGCGGCTATTCCACCGAGGCGGTAACCGACACCATCCTGCGCCGCATGCCGGACTACGTGAACTACATCTGCCCGCAGTTCACCCACACCGACATCAACTTCCAGCGCGTGCCGACGGTCGACACCTCGAACCCGTTCATCGCCCGCTGGATCCCCACCGCCGACGAATCCATCGTCGTCATCCGCTTCAAGAGCCCGCGCGGTATCGATTTTCCGTACCTGCTCTCGATGATCCAGGGCTCCTGGATGAGCCGCGCCAATTCCATCGTGATCCCGGGCGGCAAGCTCGACATCGCGATGCAGCTCATCCTCACGCCGATGATCCTCAACATCGTCGAGAAGAAGCGGCGCGCCGCGTGAACCGGGAGGACAGCATGTTGACCAGCCACTCTGCGGCCCTGCGTCCCCATCAGGACCCTGCCGACATCCCTCATGACGACATGGCCAACGCGCTGCGCGCGCTCGCCATGGATGCGGTGGAGAGGGCCAAGTCCGGCCATCCCGGCATGCCGATGGGCATGGCGGACGTCACCACCGCCCTGTTCTCGCGCTTCGTGACGCTCGACCCGAGCCGGCCCGACTGGCCGGACCGCGACCGCTTCATCCTTTCCGCCGGTCATGGCTCCATGCTGCTCTACGCACTCAACCATCTGCTCGGCTATGCCGACATGGACACGGAGCAGCTCAAGGGCTTCCGCCAGCTCGGTGCCGTCACCGCCGGCCATCCCGAGCACGGCCATACGCTCGGCGTCGAGACCACCACCGGCCCGTTGGGGCAGGGGCTCACCACTGCGGTCGGCATGGCGCTGGCCGAGCGCATGCTCAATGCCCGCTTCGGCGACGATCTGGTCGATCACCGCACCTGGGTCATCGCCGGCGACGGCTGCCTGATGGAAGGCATCAGCCACGAGGCGATCGACCTCGCCGGGCACCTGAAGCTCCACAAGCTGGTGGTGCTGTGGGACGATAACGGCATCTCCATCGACGGCAGCACGGCGCTTTCCACCTCCACCGACCAGCTCGCCCGCTTCGCGGCCTCCGGCTGGAAGGTGCTGCGGGTCGACGGCCACGCCCATCACGCGCTCATCGACGCCATCGCCGAAGCCCGCACCAGCGACCGGCCGGTGCTCATCGCCTGCCGCACCATCATCGGCTTCGGCGCCCCGACCAAGGCCGGCACCGAGGCCGTCCACGGCGCCCCGCTCGGTGCCGCCGAGATCGACGGCGCGCGCGAGGCGCTCGGTTGGAATCTGCCGCCCTTCGAGGTGCCGGAGAGCGTGCGCGAGGCCTTCGCCGGCATCGCCCGGCGCGGCCGCGAGGCACGCGAGGCCTGGGAGAAGCGGCTTTCCGCCTCCGGCCGCCGCGCCGATTTCGAGGCGGCGATGGAAGGCGACCTGCCGGCCGATTTCGACGAGAAGCTCGCCGCCTACAAGCGCGAGCTCTCGCAGACCGCGCCGAAGGTCGCGACCCGCAAGGCGTCGGAAATGGCGCTCGGCGTCATCAACCGCGCCACCGAGCTCACCATCGGCGGCTCGGCCGACCTCACCCATTCCAACCTGACCCTGACCAAGGGCATGCAGTCGGTGACGCCGGGAAATTATGCCGGCCGCTACATCCATTACGGCATCCGCGAACACGCCATGGCGGCGGTCATGAACGGGCTCGCCTTGCATCGCGGCAGCATTCCCTATGGCGGCACCTTCATGGTGTTCTCCGACTATGCGCGGGGTGGCATGCGGCTCTCGGCGCTGATGGGCCAGCGCGTCGTCTATGTGCTGACGCACGATTCCATCGGCCTCGGCGAAGACGGGCCGACGCACCAGCCCATCGAGCATCTCGCCATGCTGCGGGCGACGCCGAACCTCTATGTGTTCCGCCCCGCCGACGCGGTGGAGACGCTGGAGGCCTGGCAGCTCGCTCTGCATGCGGAGGGAACGCCCTCGGTGCTTGCGCTGTCGCGCCAGAACCTGCCGACCTTTCGCACCGAGCATTCCGAGGAGAACCTCGTCGGCTACGGCGCCTATGTCGCCCGCAAGCCGAAGCGCCGGCGCGACGTGACGCTGCTCGCCACCGGTTCGGAGGTGGAGATCGCCTTCAGGGGGGCGGACCTGCTGGCCGAACGCGGCGTCGATGCCGCCGTCGTCTCCATGCCCTGCTGGGAGCTGTTCGAGCGGCAAAGCCACGAATACCGCCGCGCCGTGCTGGGCACCGCTCCGCGCGTCGCCATCGAGGCTGCCGCCCGGCTCGGCTGGGACCGCTGGATCGGCGAGCGCGGACGCTTCGTCGGCATGGAGAGCTTCGGCGCCTCCGGTCCGGCGGACGCCCTCTACCGCCACTTCAACATCACCCCGGAGGCGGTGGTCGACGCGACCTGCGACCTCCTGACCTGCGCCTGAGCCAGAGGAAGAGCCAATGGCCCGCATCACCCTTCGACAGCTTCTCGACCACGCCGCCGAGCACGGTTACGGCGTGCCGGCCTTCAACATCAACAATATGGAGCAGGGCATCGCGATCATGGAGGCGGCGCAGGCCGTCGACGCGCCGGTCATCATGCAGGCGAGCCGCGGCGCCCGCTCCTATGCCGGCGACATCATGCTCTCGCGCATGATCGACGCGCTGACCGAGATGTACCCCACGATCCCGATCTGCATGCATCAGGACCACGGGAACAACGAGGCGACCTGCCTGTCCGCCATCCAGCACGGCTTCACCTCCGTGATGATGGACGGCTCGCTCAAGGAGGACGCCAAGACCCCGGCGGATTACGACTACAACGTCGCCATCACCCGCAGGGTGGTAGATGCCGCCCATTGGGTCGGCGCCTCGGTCGAGGGCGAGCTCGGCGTGCTCGGCTCGCTGGAGCACGGCGCCGGCGAGCAGGAGGACGGCCATGGCGCGGAAGGGCAGCTCAGCCACGACCAGCTGCTGACCGATCCCGACCAGGCGGTGGACTTTGTCGCCGCCACCAAGGTCGACGCCCTCGCCATCGCCATGGGCACCTCGCACGGCGCCTACAAGTTCTCGCGCCAGCCGGACGGCGACATCCTCGCCATGAACATCATCGAGGAAATCCACCGCCGGCTGCCCAATGTGCACCTCGTCATGCACGGCTCCTCCTCGGTGCCGCAGCCGCTGCAGGACCTGTTCAATGCGTCGGGCGGCGAGATGCCCCAGACCTGGGGCGTGCCGGTGGAGGAGATCGTGCGCGGCATCCGGCACGGCGTGCGCAAGGTCAATATCGACACCGACTGCCGCCTCGCCATGACCGCGCAGTTCCGCAACGTGGCGCAGGGCAACAAGGCCGAGTTTGACCCGCGCAAATTCCTCAAGCCCGCCATGGATGCGATGCGCGACCTCTGCCGCGCCCGCTTCGAGGAGTTCGGCACGGCGGGCCATGCCTCGCAGATCAAGGTGCTGCCGCTGGCCGCCATGGCCAAGCGCTACGCCTCCGGCAGCCTCGATCCGGTGATCGGCGGCGCAAGGGTGGCGGCGGAGTAACCGCCTCCCCCTCGGGGAAGGCTTCCAACGAGATTTCAGGCGCGCGCCCACCGCGCGGCGCCGACGGGAACGCACAGGGAGAAGATCGATGAACGCGATCGACAAGACCAAGCCCACCGAGGAGAAGCGCAGCCGCTACAGCGCCGGCGTCATGGAATACCGCAAGATGGGCTACTGGCAGCCCGATTACGAGCCGAAGGACACGGACGTGATCGCGGTGTTCCGCATCACCCCGCAGGACGGCGTCGACGAGATCGAGGCCTCGGCGGCGGTGGCCGGCGAAAGCTCCACCGCCACCTGGACCGTGGTGTGGACCGACCGGCTGACCGCCTGCGACAAGTACCGCGCCAAGTGCTACCGGGTCGATCCGGTGCCGAATACGCCCGGCTCCTGGTTCGCCTATATCGCCTACGACCTCGACCTGTTCGAGCCCGGCTCGATCGCCAACCTCTCGGCCTCGATCATCGGCAACGTGTTCGGCTTCAAGCCGCTCAAGGCGCTGCGCCTCGAGGACATGCGCCTGCCGGTCGCCTATGTGAAGACCTTCGACGGCCCCGCCACCGGCATCGTGGTGGAGCGCGAGCGGCTCGACAAGTTCGGCCGCCCGCTGCTCGGCGCCACGGTGAAGCCCAAGCTCGGCCTCTCCGGCCGTAACTACGGCCGCGTGGTCTACGAGGCGCTGAAGGGCGGGCTCGACTTCACCAAGGACGACGAGAACATCAACTCGCAGCCCTTCATGCACTGGCGCGACCGCTTCCTCTACTGCATGGAGGCCGTGAACAAGGCGCAGGCCGGCACGGGCGAGATCAAGGGGACCTATCTCAACGTCACCGCCGCCACCATGGAAGACATGTACGAGCGCGCCGAGTTCGCCAAGCAGCTCGGCTCCTCGATCATCATGATCGACCTGATCATCGGCTACACCGCGATCCAGTCCATGGCGAAGTGGGCGCGGCGCAACGACATGATCCTGCACCTGCACCGGGCCGGCCACTGGTCCTACACCCGGCAGAAGAGCCTCGGCGTGTCGTTCCGCGTCATCACCAAGTGGATGCGCCTTGCCGGCGTCGACCATATCCATGCCGGCACCGTGGTCGGCAAGCTGGAGGGCGACCCCCACACGACCAAGGGCTATTACGACCTCTGCCGCGAGGATTTCGTGCCGCAGAATCTCGCCCACGGCATCTTCTTCGACCAGGATTGGGCGTCGACCCGCAAGCTGATGCCGGTCGCCTCGGGCGGCATCCATGCCGGCCAGATGCACCAGCTCATCGACCTGCTCGGCGAGGACGTGGTGCTGCAGTTCGGCGGCGGCACCATCGGCCACCCCATGGGCATCCAGGCCGGCGCGCAGGCCAACCGCGTGGCGCTGGAAGCGATGATCCTCGCCCGCAACGAGGGCCGCGACATCGTCAATGAAGGGCCGGACATCCTGAAGGACGCCGCGCGCCACTGCCTGCCGCTGAAGCAGGCGCTGGAGACGTGGAAGGACGTGACCTTCAACTACTCCTCCACCGACACGCCCGACTTCGTGCCGCAGGCCACCGCGGCGGAGTGACGAGGCCGTGTCCCGGACGCCTGAAGCCTCAGCGGAAGGCGAGCCGGGACCCCGCGCGAAAACCTGCAGAAGGCGCCACCGTCTTCTGCCGAGAGCTTTGACGCTTCACGACTTTTCTCCTGGGCCCCGGATCGGCACGGCGCTGCGCGCCGCCTGTCCGGGGCACGCAAAAGAGGACACCACCATGCGCCTGACCCAGGGAGCCTTCTCCTTCCTGCCCGATCTCACCGACGCGCAGATCGCCAAGCAGGTCCAGTACTGCATCGACAAGGGCTGGGCGGTGAACATCGAGTTCACCGACGACCCGCACCCGCGCAACACCTATTGGGAGCTGTGGGGCCATCCGATGTTCGACGTGCCGGACGCCGCCGGCGTGATGTTCGAGCTGAGCGAATGCCGCAAGGCCTATAAGGGCCGGCACTACATCCGCGTCAGCGCCTTCGACGCCACCCACACCTGGGAGTCGCTGCGGCTCTCCTTCATCACCGACCGCCCCGACGAGGAGCCCGGCTTCGCGCTGGAGCGCCAGGAAGTCGAGGGACGCTCGATCCGCTACACGACGCGCGCCTATGCGGCCAACCGCCCGGAGGGCGCGCGCTACTGATCCGTCGGCTCCCATTACTCCCCCGACGGAGAATCGCGGTCGTCCGGTTTCCTCCCCGGCCGCGAGGGACCGATGTCGGAATGCCGCGCCCGGCATCGGTCCCTTTTTTCTTCCCGAACATCCTTCGAGGCTCGCTTCGCTCGCACCTCCGGGTGACG
>JAEYTJ010000054.1 GCA_023434095.1 Pseudomonadota bacterium
CGGCAGGCCTCGGTGCGGGCGGGGCTGGAGGCGCTGGCGCAGGACCCGCCCGATCTCGTGCTCATTCACGATGCGGCGCGGCCATTCGTCTCGCCGCGGCTGGTGGCGCAGGCCATGGCCACCGCGGCCACCGAGGGCGCCGCCGTCCCTGCCCTGCCGCTGGTCGACACGCTGAAGGCGGTGAGCGCCCCCGGCTTCCTCGCCAGCGGCCCGGACCGCAACGCCGTGCGCGGCGTGCAGACGCCGCAGGCCTTCCGCTTCGACCTGATCCTCGCCGCCCATCGGGCGGCAGCGGGCGTCGACGACCTGACCGACGACGCCGCCGTGGCGGAGGCGGCGGGCCATCGCGTGGCCTCCTTCCCAGGCGATCCCGCCAATTTCAAACTGACCACGCGGGAGGATTTCGTGACCGCCGAACATCACCTGCTGGCCCAGCTCGCCGATGTGCGCACCGCCACCGGCTTCGACGTGCACGCCTTCGGCCCCGGCGACCATGTGATGCTCGCCGGCGTCCGGATTCCGCACGATTTCGCCCTTGCCGGCCATTCCGACGCCGATGTGGTGCTGCACGCCCTCACCGACGCGCTGCTCGGCACCATCGGCAGCGGCGATATCGGCCATCACTTCCCGCCCTCCGACCCGCAATGGAAGGGCGCGGCCTCCGACCAGTTCCTCGCCCATGCCGCCGCGCTGGTGCGCCGGGCCGGCGGGCGCATCGCCCATCTCGACGCCACCGTCATCTGCGAGGCGCCGAAGATCGGCCCTCACCGCGAG
Organism: Pseudomonadota bacterium; assembly: GCA_023434095.1. GTDB lineage: Bacteria > Pseudomonadota > Alphaproteobacteria > Rhizobiales > Xanthobacteraceae > Ancylobacter. The sequence goes on from JAEYTJ010000054.1 coordinate 775, forward strand.
GCGATGCGCGAACGCATCGCCGCCATCGTGGAGATTTCAGTGGCGCGTGTGAGCGTCAAGGCGACGACCAGCGAGCGCCTGGGCTTCACCGGGCGGCGCGAGGGCATCGCCGCACTTGCCGCCACGACGGTTCGCCTGCCCTGGATCGACTGAGGGGGAAGCATGGACGTGACCGAAGACGCCATCCGGCTCGAAGCGATGCGGGTGCTGGACCTCTGCCGCGCCCGCGGGCTGACGATCGCCACCGCTGAATCCTGCACCGGCGGCCTCGTGGCAGGCGCCCTGACGGAGATCGCCGGTTCCTCCGACGTGGTGGATCGCGGCCTCGTCACCTATTCCAACGCCGCCAAGCGGGAGATGCTCGGCATCTCGGCGGCGACGCTGGAGACCTATGGCGCGGTGAGCGAAGAGACGGCACGCGAAATGGTCGCCGGCCTTTTGCGGGTCGCGAAGACCTCGCTCGGCGTCTCCGTCACCGGCATCGCCGGACCCGGCGGGGGCTCGGCCGGGAAGCCGGTCGGCCTCGTCCATTTCGCCGCGGGAACCGCCACGGGGAAGGTGATCGCGCGGCGGGAGGTCTTCGCGGGGCAGGACCGGACGGGTGTCCGCCGCCTCTCCGTCCTCACCGCGCTTGCCATGCTGGCGGAACTGGCCGCCGAGGTGCCATAGGCTTCGAGCCCCGCGCCTTCGGAATGACGCTTGCATTCGCAGCCAGAACACGCACCCTCGCATTTTCGAGGTAGGATGGTGGGATGCCGACGCGGCTGGCGCTTGTGACGCAAATACCGGCCTATCCCACGACCGCCGGCAACCGGGCGCGGGTTCTCGGGCTGGTGCAGGCGCTGCGGGACCTCGGCTATGAGGTCATCTTCATCCAGATTCCCAGCGGACCCTATGACGCCCCCGAAAGCGCCGCCCGCCACGAAGAGCTGGTCGGGCCGGGAAACTATTATGACCTGCGCCAGCTATCCGGCCCGGCACGTCTGGCCCGATGGCTGAAAGTGTTTCCCGTCCGGGCCGTCTCCGGCCTGTCGAAAATGCTCGGCGTCGACACGCCGTGGCGCTACTGGCGGCCGCTCGATTCGCATGTGTCGCCGGAGACGGCCCGGGCCACGCAGAAGATCGTCCGCGAGCGCGGGTGCGAGGTCTGCCTCGTCGAATATGTCTTCCATTCCCGGGTTCTGGTCGGCCTGCCCGCCTCCATGCGCAAGCTGATCGACACCCACGACCTGTTCTCGAACCGCCATGTCGGCTACGTGGCAAACGGGCTCGGCGCCTCCTTCTGGATCTCGCTGCGCCCGCAGGCCGAGCGACGGGGGCTGATGCGCGCCGATGGGGTGCTCGCCATCCAGGAGGACGAGGCGCAGGCCTTCGGCCGCATGCTGGAGGGGCAGCCCGATCCCCCGCTCGTGCGGGTGGTCAGCCATTTCCTGCCGGAGCTGGAAGCCTCGCCCAGGCGCGCCGTACCGCACCGGGCGGCCTTCATCGCCTCCTTCAACAGCGCCAATGTTCAGGCGTTGAGCCTCTTCCTGGAACAGGGCATGCCGGAGGTGCTGCGCCGCGACCCCGCCTTCCGCCTGCTCCTCGCTGGCGCCATCTGCGGCGAAGTGCCGGATCATCCACGCGTCGACAAGTTCGGCCGCTTCGAACGCCTGAGCGACGTCTTCGCGTACGCGCCCATCTCGCTCAACCCGGTGCTGAGCGGCTCCGGCATCTCGGTGAAGGCGCTGGAGTCGCTGGCCGCCGGCGCTCCGGTGGTCGCCACCCAGACCGGCGCCCGCGGGCTCGCATCGCTCGCCGGCGAGGCGCTGCGCATCCTGCCCGACGGCGACTGGAGCGCCTATGCCGACGCGCTCACCTCTCTCACGCTGGACCCGGAACGCTGCGCCCGCGCCGCCGACGAGGCGCGCACGGTGGCGCGAAATTGGAACGCACGGCAAAAGGAGGCGCTGATGGGGGTGCTGACGCAGGACCGTGAACAGGTCTCCAGCCCGCCGGACGGCCAGCGTTGAACCCGGCCCTCATTTCCTTCCCAAATCTGCAGTCACGCGGAAAGGCGGCAGACACGATGCCACAGCCGAGACCCGTCCTCGTCACGATTGCCACTCATGGATTTCAGTATCTCTGGCTGAACTGCATCGAAAGTCATCAGCGCTACGCCGACCGCTACGGCTACGACTACGATCTGATAACGACGAACGACCATCCCGAACTGACCCCTCACTGGTCGAAGGTGAAGGTGTGCATCGCTCTTCTGCGTGAGGGGCGCGATGTCCTTCTGATCGATTCCGACGCCTATATCCGCCCGACCACCCCGCGCTTCACGGACCTGCTTGACCGGGAGAAGGGGTGCGACATCTTTATTGCCAAAGGCTGGTCGGGGCGGCCCAATTCGGGGGTCGTCTTCTTGCGCGCAGGCGCGGACTCGATGGGCGTCCGTTTCCTGGAAGAGTGTCTTGCCAATCGTCACAAGGTCCTTCCCGAAGAAGACAGGGTGACCGATTACGGAGAAAATGGCCATTTCATCCATTTTCTCAAACAAGACCCGTTTCAACCCAAGACCTTCATCCTCGATGAACGCTGGAACAGGATAAAACCCCGCGCAACATCCGGCGATTTCATCATTCACTATACCGGCCCCATGCGACCTCCCGGAGGCGCGACGGATGGATGCGAGCCGTTCTTCGGCCGCACGGATGGCCGCAGGCGCGTTGGTCTTCGCGACCGGGTTGCCCGCGAGTATTACCGGTTCCGCTGGATCCTGCTGAAACTGGCAGGCCGGCTCCCCCTCGCTGCGGCGGCCTTCGACCGGCTTGGGGCCCTGCTTGCAAAATCCGATGCTTCTCTTCCGGATGCCGGCCCCACTGCGGCCGGACCTCTCTGGAAATGCGAAGCGTTCTTCGGGCTACGCGATCACCCCACGGCGTTGCTGCTCCGCCATCTGCTTGTCGCCGGCGATGTCGTCATTGACGGCAAGGCGGGTGCCGGGCATCTCGGCCTTGCCGCCGCCGTAGGCCGCACGGGCCGCGTCATCGCGATCAGGGCCGAGCCGGACACCGCCCGCGTCGGCGGGAAGGGCCTTCCGCCTCCCTCGCGGGCCGAAGGGAACGGCGGCGATGCGAGCCGACACACGGGCAGCGGGGGCTACCGCAACGAAATCCTGGCGTCGCTGGACGAGAACGTCGTGACCCTGCTCAGGCTCGACATCAGGGCTCTTGAGCCCGAGGATTTGAGGTCTCTCTGTACGGACCTTTCGGATAGACACGCCATCCACATTATGATGGAAATCGGTCCATCCACCCTCGAATGGAGTAAAATTGATTTACCAACAATATCCTCCATCCTCTATCAAAGCGGGTTCGTACTGAGAGAGATAAGAGATGATTACACCCTCGGGCCGCGAGGATTTATCAATCGACACGTTGACAGAAACTATATTTCGACAAGCGAAAGCGGCTGGGTCCAGCTCCTGGAGCGTATAAGGCTGCACCGAGCCTAGCTGCGTACACGTCAGCATCGGCAAATTGGCAACGGCGGACCCTCAGGCAGAATCCATGGACATATGTTACTGGGAATCGCCGAATGGCAATGTGGGCGACGATCTGAACCCTTGGCTTTGGCCGAAGGTGCTGGGCACCGCCTACCTCGAACGTCACCCCGGGCGATGCTTCTGGGGAATCGGCTCGGTGCTGGACGACCGGATCTTCTCCGCCCCGCTCCCCCATGGCGCGGTCGTGTTCGGAGCCGGCATGCGCGGCCCGCACGCGCCCCAGAGGCGCCGCAGCGAGGTGGACATTCGCTTCGTACGAGGCCCGCTGACAGCGGCGGCGTTGGCGGCCATGGGGTGGGGAGACGTGGAGCCGATCAGCGACCCCGCCATACTGGCCCCGCTTTACGCCACACCGTCCCTCCCGGGTGGTGCGGTCCCCACCTCTCCGGAAACCGCCGCACAGGCGCCCGCTTCGCCGCGCCGCTCGCTGTTCATTCCCTATTTCGACACCCCGATCGAAGCTGTCGAGAGGGTCTGCCGCGAGACCGGGCTCGAACCCCTTCCGGTCACCTGCGGCGTGGACCAGTTCATCGCCACGCTGCGAACCGCGGACAGGGTCGTCACCGAGGCGATGCACGGCGCCATCCTCGCCGATGCGTTCCGCATCCCCTGGGCGCCCTGCCGGATCACCAGCGGCGTCGCCGAGGGTGAGACCAGCGAGTTCAAATGGGACGACTGGCGCCGGAGTCTCGACATCGAGACCGCCCCCATCCCGGGGACCCTGCCCTACCCCTTCATCCGTCGCCGATCCGCCCGGATACGCCGCCGCCTTCGTCCGCTGGCGGTCCATTTCGCGGCCCGAACGGTGCGACACGTGTTGCGTCAGGACAGGTGGCATCTCAGCCGCGACAGCGC
>JAEYTJ010000164.1 GCA_023434095.1 Pseudomonadota bacterium
CAGGGCAGCGGCCTGTCCATCGAGTTTCTCGACGACGAGAACGGGCTGGAGCGCCACACCGCGCCCTTCATCAAGAACCTCAAGCTGCTGGGCATCGAGGCGCATTTCCGCCTCGTCGATTCACCCCAGTATCAGCGCCGGCTCAACGATTTCGACTTCGACACCACGGTGCGCCGCTTCTCCATGTCGACCGTGCCGGGCGAATCGCTGCGCAACTATTTCGGCTCGGCGGCCGCCTCCATTCCGGGGTCCAACAACCTGTCCGGCATCGCCGATCCCGTTGTCGACCTGCTGATCGAGGAGGTGATCGCAGCGCCGACTCGCGATCAGCTACGCACCGCCTGCCGCGTGCTGGACCGCCGGCTGCGGGCGGGGCGCTACTGGGTGCCGCAATGGTATTCGGCCGAGTTCCGCATCGCCTTCTGGGACGAGTTCGGCTGGCCGAGCGCGCCGCGCCCGACCTATGCCCGCGCCATCCCGGACATCTGGTCCCCCCGGACGCGGTCGGCGGGGTGACGACCTCGATATGCGCGTCCTCCCGATGTGCTTTTTCGAGCCACGCTCCGCTTGTGCCTCGGGAGGACGGGATCCATGCGGCGGCCTTTTTCGCAAGGGCCGCCGGAGCCGTCCGCATGAACGGACGTTAAGTTGACGCGGCCCCGGCCGCCCGCCACCTTGGACCCGCCTCGCGGAGAAACCCGACCGAATGCTCGCCTATATCGTCCGACGCATCGCGCTGATGGTGCCGACCGTGATCGGCATCATGCTGATTTCCTTCGTGGTGGTGCAGTTCGCGCCCGGCGGGCCGGTGGAGCGGGTCATCGCCGAACTGACCGGGCAGGGCAGTTCCGCCACGGCCCGCATTTCCGGCGGCGGCGGTGATTTTGGCGGCATGCAGCAGAGTTCGCCGGGGGGCGACCCGGTGTCCTCGAAATACCGTGGCGCGCAGGGACTCGATCCCGCCTTCATCAAGGATCTCGAGCGGCAGTTCGGCTTCGACAGGCCGGCCCATGAGCGTTTCTTCAAGATGCTGTGGGACTATGCCCGCTTCGATTTCGGGCGATCCTACTTCCGCGACGTCTCGGTGATCGATCTCATCATCGAGAAGATGCCGGTGTCGATCTCGCTCGGCCTGTGGATGACGCTGATCACCTACACGATCTCCATCCCGCTGGGCATCGCCAAGGCGGTGCGCGACGGCTCGCGCTTCGATGTGTGGACCTCGGCGGTCATCATCATCGGCTACGCCATCCCGAGCTTCCTGTTCGCGATCCTGCTCATCATCCTGTTCGCTGGAGGCTCGTTCTTCTCCTGGTTCCCTCTGCGCGGGCTCACTTCCGACAATTGGGACCAGCTCTCGCTCGGGGCCAAGATCCTCGACTATTTCTGGCACCTGGCGCTGCCGATCACCTCCATGGTGCTCGGCGCCTTCGCCACCATGGCGCTGCTGACCAAGAACTCGTTCCTCGACGAGATCCGCAAGCAATATGTCGTCACCGCCCGGATGAAGGGGCTGTCCGAGCGGGCGGTGCTCTACCGCCACGTGTTCCGCAACGCGATGCTCATCATCATCGCCGGCTTCCCCGGCGCGTTCGTCGCCGCCTTCTTCTCCGGCTCGTTGCTGATCGAGACCATCTTCTCGCTGGACGGTCTCGGCCTGCTCGGCTTCGAGAGCGTGCTGAACCGCGACTACCCCGTGGTGTTCGCCAATCTCTACATCTTCTCGCTCGTCGGACTGGTGGTGAACCTCATTTCCGATCTCACCTACACCTGGGTCGATCCGCGTATCGACTTCGACACGCGGGACGTCTGAGCATGGACGCCGCCAACACCACCGTACCGAATGCCGCGACCGCCTCCGCAACGCCGGTGCCGCGCCGCCCGTGGCTTTCGCCGCTGAACCAGCGCCGCTGGACCAATTTCAAGCGCAACCGGCGGGGCTGGTGGAGCTTCTGGCTTTTCTCCGTGATGTTCATCCTCAGCCTCGGGGCGGAGTTCATCGCCAACGCCAAGCCGTTTCTGGTCGAATATGACGGCGGCTATTATTTCCCGGGGCTGGTCGCCTATCCCGAGACGACCTTCGGCGGCGATTTCGAGACCGAGGCGGATTATCGCGACCCCTATCTGCAGAACCTGATCCGCGAAAAGGGCGGCTGGATGGTGTGGCCGCCAATCCGCTACTCCTATTCGACCCACAATCTCGACCTGCCGACCCCCGCGCCCGCGCCGCCGCCCGGGCTGCTCACCGCGGCGCAATGCGCGCCGGTGGTGGAAAAGCTCGGGCGTAGCGGCGGCTGCGCCGCGCGGGAATGGAACTGGCTGGGCACCGACGACCAGGGGCGCGCCGTGCTCGCCCGCCTGATCTACGGCTTTCGCCTCTCCGTGCTGTTCGGGCTGATCCTCACCGCCATCTCCTCGGTCGTCGGCGTGGCCGCGGGGGCGGTGCAGGGCTATTTCGGCGGCTGGACGGACCTCATTTTCCAGCGCTTCATCGAGGTATGGACGGCCATTCCGGCGCTCTACCTGCTGCTCATCATCTCCTCCATCCTCGCTCCCGGCTTCTGGGTGCTGCTCGGCATCCTGCTGCTGTTCTCCTGGGTGGCGCTGGTCGGGCTGGTGCGGGCGGAATTCCTTCGGGCACGGAATTTCGAGTATGTGCAGGCGGCCCGGGCGCTGGGAGTGTCGAACGGCGTCATCATGTGGCGGCACATGCTGCCCAACGCGATGGTGGCGACCCTGACCATGTTGCCCTTCATCGTCTCCTCCTCGGTGATGACGCTCACCGCGCTGGACTTCCTCGGCTTCGGCCTGCCGCCCGGCTCGCCCTCGCTCGGCGAGTTGCTGGCGCAGGGCAAGGCGAATGTGCAGGCGCCATGGCTCGGCCTCACGGGCTTCTTCACACTCGCCATCATGCTGAGCCTGCTCATCTTCATCGGCGAAGCCGTACGCGACGCCTTCGATCCCCGGAAGACGTTCCAGTGAAGGCGAGAGCCCTGTGCTACACTTCCGCTCCAAGGAGCAGAGCCAATGAACAGGATTGTCCGAGAACACTACCCGGTCGAGAAGCTTCCTGCGGATCTGCGCGAGGGTATGGAGCCTGGGGAGACGGTCCGCGTTACGGTCGAAGAAGTACCACACCCCGACAGTTCGAAAGAGCGGCTCGCCGCACTTCTAGAGCTTGCACGCCGGGCGCAGCCGATGGGGGACGATCCGGTTGAGCGGATCAGAAGGCTCAGGGATGAGTGGGACGACTGATCTGGAGGCGGGTCCACGCCTGTACTGGGACACGAATGTCTTCATCGAGACGTTCGAGGGATCGGAAGAGCGGCAGCGCAAATTAACTGAACTTTTGCTTGCCGGCTGGAAAGCCCCTCGCCCTTATTGCGTTACAAGCGAACTCACACTGACCGAGCTCCTGGTCAAACCGATTGAACTCAAACGGCACGACTTGATCGAGCTTTATGAGAACTGGACGCTGCCCAACCGACATATGGACGTCATCCCCATAGAAAGGTCGATTCTGCGTAACGCGGCCTTGTTGAGAGCATTGAACAAATCTCTCAAACTGCCAGATGCAATTCACCTCGTTACGGCGAGGGCGGCCGGGTGCACTCATTTTCTGACGCGGGATGAGAGGCTGCGCGGCAACTACGGAATCGAGATCATGCCGCTTACGGACCAGACGCTCGATGAGCTGAACAAGAGGATTCCTTTTGCCCCCATCTGATTCCCTCCTTTCCGTTCGCGATCTTTCCGTCGCCTTCGCGCAGGGCGGGCGTTCCTCGCTCGCGGTCGACCGTGTGTCCTTCGATGTCCGCCGCGGCGAGACGGTGGCGCTGGTGGGCGAGAGCGGGTCCGGCAAGTCGGTCACCGCGCTCTCCATCCTCAAGCTGCTGCAATATCCCGCCGCCAGCCACCCTTCGGGCGAGGTCCTGTTCCAGGGCGAGAACCTGCTCGCGATGGAGGAGCGCGAGATCCGCCGGGTCCGCGGCAACGACATCACCATGGTGTTCCAGGAACCCATGAGCTCGCTCAACCCGCTGCACACGGTGGAGCAGCAGATCGCCGAGATCCTGTTCCTGCATCGCGGCATGCGCGGTCCGGCGGCGCGGGCGCGGGTGATCGAACTGCTTACCGAGGTCGGTATTCCCGAGCCGGAGACGCGGCTTGGCTCCTACCCGCACCAGCTCTCCGGCGGCCAGCGCCAGCGGGTGATGATCGCCATGGCGCTTGCCAACGAGCCGCAGCTGCTGATCGCCGACGAACCGACGACCGCACTCGACGTCACCGTGCAGGCGCAGATCCTCAAGCTGCTGAAGGAGCTGCAGCGCCGCCTCGGCATGGCGATGCTGTTCATCACCCATGACCTCGGCATCGTGCGCAAGATCGCCGACCGGGTCTGCGTGATGAACCACGGCAAGATCGTCGAGGAGGGCGCCGTGGGCGAGCTGTTCGCCCATCCCCGCCATCCCTATACGCAGGCGCTGATCGCCGCCCAGCCGCGTGGCAACCCGGCCTCGCCGCATCCCGAGGCGCCGGTGGTGCTGGAGACGACGGGGCTGAAGGTCTGGTTTCCGATCAAGGCGGGGGTAATGCGCCGCACGGTCGGCCACATCAAGGCGGTCGACGGCATCTCGGTGGAGATCCGGCGCGGCGAGACGCTTGGCGTAGTGGGCGAGAGCGGCTCGGGAAAGACCACGCTCGGCCTCGCCCTCCTACGGCTCATTTCCAGCGAGGGGCCGATCGTGTTCATGGGCGATCCCATCGACCGGCTCGGCTTCAAGCAGATGCGCGCGCGCCGGCAGGCGATGCAGGTGGTGTTCCAGGACCCGTTCGGCTCGCTCAGCCCACGCATGTCGGTGGCCGACATCATCGGCGAGGGGCTGAAGGTGCATCAGCCGAAGCTTTCCGCCGAAGAGCGGGACGCCCGCGTCGTCGCCGCGCTCACCGATGTCGGGCTCGACCCCGAGGCCCGCCATCGCTATCCGCACGAATTCTCCGGCGGCCAGCGCCAGCGCATCGCCATCGCCCGCGCCGTCGTGCTGGAGCCTTCCTTCATCGTGCTGGACGAGCCGACCAGCGCGCTCGACATGATCGTGCAGGCACAGATCGTCGACCTGCTGCGGGACCTGCAGCAGAAACGCGGCCTGACCTATCTGTTCATCAGCCACGATCTGCGCGTCGTCGCGGCTCTGGCCTCGCGGGTGATGGTGATGAAGGGCGGCGTCGTGGTGGAGGAAGGGCCGGCGGCCGACCTCTTCGCCAAGCCGAAGACGGACTACACCCGCGCCCTGTTCGCGGCGGCTTTCGATATTGAGACGGCACCGCTATGAGCGGGTACGCCAAGGAGGGCGACCTCGCGGACCGTGCCATCGTCCTCGACCTGACCGAGCCGGAAAGTGTCGGGACGGGCTTCCGGCCCTATCACCGCTTCATCGCCACTTTCGCCGGGGCAGACGGGGCGCCACTGCGCCAGCGGCGGGACATTCTACGCGTCGGGCCGGTGGTTGGCGTGCTGGCCTATGATCCGGTCGCCGCATGCTTCGTGCTCATTCGCCAGTTCCGCCTCGGCGGGCAGCTGGCGACGGGTGCGGGGGAACTGGTGGAGATCGCCGCCGGCCTCATCGATCCGGGCGAGGAGGCGGAGGCTGCCGCCCGGCGCGAATGCGTGGAGGAGATCGGCGTCGCGCCGCGCGCGCTGCTCCCCATGGCGCGCTTCCTCCCGACGCCGGGGGTGACGGACGAATTTGCGACTCTCTATCTCGGCCTCGTCGATTCCACCGATGTGCCCGACGTGGCCGGTGAGCCCGGCGAGACCGAGCTGACACGGCCTTTCCTGGTGGGAGTGGACGAGGCGCTGGCGGCGCTTTCCGCCCCGGCTCCCGCACCCTTCGCCAATGGCTTCGTGCTCATCGCGCTGCAATGGTTCGCGTTGAACCGGGCGCGAGTCGAGGCTTTCGCCGCCGCGAACGACTAGGGACGGCGGACGCTGCGCAGCGGTGTTCCGCCGGCGGCGATGCGGGACAGCGCCGGGCCGAGCGGTTCGCGTACCACCGACATGAAATAGGCGGTGGCGTGCAGCAGCATCGCGCCGTCTTCGACGATGCCGACATGGCCGGGCCAGTAGAGCAGGTCGCCGCGCCGGAGTTCGGCAGGGTCGCCAGCGAAGGCCACCTTCGCCCCCACCGCGTGTTCCTGCATGTCGCTGTCGCGCGGGCAGGCGACGCCGCAGGCGGTGAGCGCCGCCTGCACCAGGCCGGAACAGTCCAGCCCGAGGCTGGAGCGCCCGCCCCAGAGATAGGCGGCACCGAGGAAGCGGGCGGCGACGGCGACGAAATCCGCTTCAGCGGCATCGAGTGGGGCGAGATGGGTGGCAAAGACGAAGCCGCCCTCTTGCGTGACGGCGAAACGCTCGCGCCACTCGACGATGACGAGACGGCTGCCGAAGGACAGCAGGTCGCGCGGCGGCAGCTTGATCGAGGGGCCGGGGAACACCGGGGTTCGCAGCGCGGAGACCTTGTGCGTCGGCACCGGACCCGCCGGGGCAAGGGCTTCCGCCGGGAGCCAGCCGACATAGGAATCCGCGTCGAGCTGGCCCCAGGCCCAGCCCTCGCTCGTCGTCTCAAAGACTGTCACCGCCTCGCCGAACAGCGCTTCCGTGGTCAGGGGCGCCATCGGGTCGGGCGTGCCGCGCACCGGCGCGGTGGGGCGGAGGACGCGGCAGGGCGCGCCGTCGACAAAGCGCTCCGCCGTCACCATGCCCTGGAGATGGCGCGCGGCGAGGTCGGGCCGGGCGGGGGTGAGGCGGGGATCGAGTGTCACTTTGTTCACTCAGCAGCGGGGCAGGGCAGCACGACGTTCATCGCGGAAGCGCCCGCGCGGTGGCGACGACGAGGTCGCCCAGCCGTTCGAGATAGAGCGCGCCTTCCACCGTACGCTGGATGACGACATTGCGTCGATCCGCTTCGTCGCGCCGGCGCGAGACGAGGCGCAACTGCCCCATCGTGTCGAGCGCGCGGGTGATGACAGGCTTGGTGACGCCGAGCCGGGCGGCGAGGCCGCGCACCGTGTGTGGCGGCGCTTCCAGATAGACGCTGAGCAGAATGGCGAGCTGGCGCTGGCTGAGATCGGGCGCGTCGTCGCGTACCTGCGCGAGGGAAAGCTCGTGCAGGAGACGCAACGCCTGCGATGGACGCAGCTCGACCGCCATTTGCCTGTTCCCGGTCCACAATCGTTACGGCTGCGGATTGTTTCCGGACTATGGCGGTTCGGCGCCGAAGAAACCATTAACACCCGCGCGAGCGGCGGCCGAATGGTGCCTCAGCGTCAGCCGTAGCGCTCGGCCAGCAGCGCGTCGAGGGCCCGGATGGTCTGCGCCTCGCCGCCTTCCGGCCGGCCGGGTCGGGAAGACGGGTTCCAGGCGAAGATGTCGAGATGCAGCCACGCCCCGGCGCGGGAGACGAAGCGCTGCAGGAACAGCGCGGCGGTGATGGAGCCGGCGAAGCCGCTGCCGGGAGCGTTGTTGAGATCGGCGATCTTGCTGTCGAGCATCGAGGCATAGGGCTGCCACAGCGGCATCCGCCAGGAGGGATCGGCCTCCGCCGCGCCATGACGGGCGAGGTCGGCGGCCAACGCGTCGTCGTCGGTATAGGCCGGCGGCAGCTGTGGCCCCAGCGCGACGCGGGCGGCGCCGGTGAGGGTGGCGAAGTCGATCAGCAGTTCCGGGGCCTCCTCGTCGGCGAGGCTGAGCGCATCGGCGAGGATCAGCCGGCCTTCGGCATCGGTGTTGCCGATCTCGACGGTGAGCCCCTTGCGGGAGGAAAACACGTCGCCGGGACGGAAGGCGGTGCCGTCGATGGCGTTCTCCACCGCCGCCACGATGAGGCGCAGCCGCACGTTGAGCCCGCGCGCCATGATCATCTGCGCGAGGCCGATGGCATTGGCGGCGCCGCCCATGTCCTTCTTCATCAGCAGCATGCCGCTCGACGGCTTGATGTCGAGCCCGCCGGTGTCAAAGGCGACACCCTTGCCGACCAGCGTCACCTTGGGCGCGCCGGGGGCGCCCCAACTCAAGTCGATCAGGCGCGGCGCGCGCGGCGAAGCCCGGCCGACGGCATGGACCAGCGGGAAATTGGCGGCGAGCAGATCGTCGCCGGTGGTCACCTTCACCCGGCCGCCGAAGCGCGAGGCCAGCGTGCGCACCGCCGCTTCGATCTCGGCCGGGCCGAGGTCGTTGGCAGGGGTGTTGACGAGGTCGCGGGTCAGCGTCACCGCCTCGGCGGTGCGGCGCAGATAGGCTTCATCGGTCCCCTCGGGCACCACGAGGCGCACATCGGCCGACGCGCGCTTGCCATAGCGGGTGAAGCGGTAGCCGCCGAGCAGGAAGCCAAGAGCAGCAAGCCGGGGATCGGCCGGCGAATGGGCGATGACATAGTCGCCCGCCGGCAGCGCCGTGGCGAGCTTGCCGAAGCTGAACGGGTCGCGGGGCGCGCCGTCGCAGCCGAAGAGGATGCCGGCGATCGACCCGTCCGCCGACGGAAGCACCAGCAGTGCGCCCGCATCCGCCTTGAAGCCGGTCGCTTCGCCGAAGGAGAGCGCCGGCGCCGGCAGGCCGCCCGCCACCTCGCGCCAGTTCTGCGGGGTGACGCACCAGATGGGACGGGGGGAGCGAGCCTCGTCGGCACGGATCAGCTGGGCGCCCATTCGGATCAGGCCTCTTATCGATGGTCAGGCGACGGCGAGCTCGAACGCGCCGTTTTCAATGAGATAGACGGCCCCCTGGCGGACTGGAAGCTCCACCGCCTGGGCCGGCGGCATGCCGGCGAAGGCGTGCAGCATGGCGCGCACCACGCCGCCATGGGTCACTACGACGCTGTCGCCCGGGAGTTCGCCGACGGCGTCGAGCACCCGCGCCGAAAGCTCGGCATAGCTCTCGCCGCCGGGCGGGGCGAAGCCCCAAGGGTCGGCGTCGCGGGCGGCAAGGCTCCCCGGGTCCCGCCGGCGCAGTTCCGGCCAGGTGGAGCCTTCCCAGCGCCCGAAGCTGATTTCCCGCAGACGCGCATCGCGGCGGAAGGCGTCCGGCGGCAGGCCGAGCTCGGCGCGCAGGATCGCCATCGTCTGCGCGGCGCGGCTGAGCGGGCTCGCCACGAAATCGAGCTGGCGCGCGCCGCCACTCAGGCGCTCGACCACACGTGCCGTATCCGCCGCCTGCTCCCGACCGAGATCGTTGAGCGGGATGTCGTGCGAGCCCTGCAGGCGGCCGGCGAGGTTCCAGTCGGTCTCGCCGTGCCGGACCAGGAAGATGCGACGCGTCATTTGGAACGCAGACTCACGACATGGGTGTAGCTGACCCGCTGGAACGGGTAGGAGACGCGCAGCGTCGCCGTCGAGCCGGCGGGCGCGCGGCCCTTGGAGGTCACCAGAATGCCGCCGATGGTCCTGCCGAGGCAGCGGCGGCCGCCGCCATCCACCCCGGTGGCGGTGAATTTGCCGATGCTGAAATTCAGCCTCACGCCCGGCGGGGCGGACAGCACCTTCACCTGCGGCGCCTGCGTCATCTGGCAGAGCGAGTCGGCGGAGCCGGCGGCGAAGAGGACCGGGCCGTTGCCGCCGCCGGTGAGAAAGGCGGAGCGGTCGAAGTCGTTGCGCCCGTCGCTGGGGCTGACATAGCCGGGGAAGATCGCCCCGCCGAAGCCGAAGATGCGGTTCATCAGCGGATACTGCTGGAAGGTCGGCGGGACGCCGCTGTCCTGCGCGTCCGGCGGGGGGATATAGGGCAGGTTCGAGAGCCCCGAGCCCGGCGGCGGATTGATGATGATGGGGCCGGACTGCGCCGCCGCCGGCTGGATGCCGGCCATGGCGAGCACCACTGCCGTGGCCGCGAGGGCGGTCAGGGCGTCGGGGCGGAAGAGCGTTTTCAGGCAGGCCTTCATCATGGCGCGTGCTCCGCTGGAGATCGGCTCAGTCACGGTCGAGGGTGAGGTCGGGCGCGTCCGGGTTCTTCATGCCGACGATATGGTAGCCGGCATCCACATGATGGACCTCGCCGGTGACGGCGCGTCCGAGATCGGAAAGCAGGTACATGCCGGCGTCGCCCACCTCGTCGATGGTGACGGTGCGGCGCAGCGGGGCGTTCAGCTCGTTCCACTTCAGGATATAGCGGAAATCGCCGATGCCCGAGGCCGCCAGCGTCTTGATCGGCCCGGCGGAAATGGCGTTGACGCGAATGTTCTTGGGGCCGAGATCGGCGGCGAGATAGCGCACGCTGGCCTCGAGCGCCGCCTTGGCGACGCCCATCACGTTATAATGCGGCATCCACTTCTCGGCGCCGTAATAGGTCAGCGTCAGCATGGAGCCGCCATTCGTCATCAGCTTCTCCGCGCGCTGGGCGACGGCGGTGAAGCTGTAGCAGGAGATCAGCATCGTCTTGCTGAAATTCTCCGCCGTGGTGTCGACATAGCGCCCGTCAAGCTCGTTCTTGTCGGAGAAGGCGATGGCATGGACGAGGAAGTCCAGCCCGCCGAGCTGGCGCTCGGTTTCGGCGAACACCGCGTCGATCGTGGCGGGATCGGTGACGTCGCAATGACCGACGATGGCGGCGTCGAGCTCGGCGGCGAGAGGCTCGACGCGCTTGCGCAGCGGTTCGCCCTGATAGGTGAGGGCGAGCGTCGCCCCCTGCGCGTGGGCCGCCTTCGCGATGCCCCAGGCGATGGAGCGATTATTCGCCACTCCCATCACCAGGCCGCGCTTGCCGCTCATCAATCCGCCCGATGCCATGCTCGTCACGATGCTCCGTCCCGTTGCCCGTCTTTCCGGGCGCAGGTTCCTATCGCACAGCAGCAGGACCCGCTCAAGCGAGCGGTCGCGCGGGAGAGCCGCGCGCGGCGGGCAGGGTTCAGGCCGTGCCCTCGCGCCGGCGCCGCATCAGCTCCTCAAGCTCCGGATCCGGAGCCTCGGGAAGCATGATCCGCGCGGTCGCCAGCAGGTCGCCGGAGGTGCCGTCCGCCTTGGGCAGCCCCTTGCCGCGCAGGCGGAAGGTCCGGCCCGACTGGGTGTAGGCGGGCACGGACAGCGAAACCTCGCCGCCCAGCGTCGGCACCCGCACCTTGCCGCCGAGCACCGCATCGGCGAGCGGCAGGGAGACATCCGTGCGCAGGTCTGTGCCCTCGATGCGGAAATGCCGATGCGGCGCATAGGCGACAACCACATAGGCGTCGCCCGGCGCGCCACCGAACGGGCTCGGCTCGCCCTGTCCCTTCAGCCGCATGCGGTGGCCCTCGACGGCCCCGGCGGGGATTTTCACCTCGACGGCACGTCCGTTGGGAAGGTGGACCTTCACCGACCCGCCCTCGACGATCCGTTCCAGCGCCACCGGCACCGTTATGTCGACGTCGCCGCCGCGCGGCGTGTCGCCGCCCGCGCCCCGTGCCCGGCCGCGCCCGCCGAGGCCGCCGAGTATGTCGGCGATCACGTCGTCGAAGCCGCCCGCGTCATGGGGGCCATGGCCGGAGCGGCGCGCGCCCTCGGAACCGAAGGAGAAACTCTCATAGGCGCCCTCGCCCGGCGGCGGACGACGGAAGCCGCGCCCGAAGCCGCCGCCCGGGAAGCCCTCGAAGCCCCGCGGTTTGCCTTCGGCGTCGATTTCGCCGCGGTCGAACTGAGCCCGCTTCTCGACGTCCGATAGAATCTCGTGCGCGGCGTTCAATTCGGCGAACTGTTCCTGCGCCTTCGGGCTGTCCTTGTTGGCGTCCGGATGCAGCTTCTTGGCGAGCTTGCGGAAAGCTCGCTTGATTTCGTTCTGGTCGGCGTTGCGGGCGACGCCGAGGATGTCATAGGGATCGCGCATGAATGGTAATCTCGTCCGGCGGTTCCGGCTCCCCTGCATGTAGGAAGGGTGTTGCGGGAATGCAACGGCCCTGACGCGTGGAGATGAAGGCGCGCGAACGGCTCAGCCGCGGTCGAGGAGACGGGCCTGGTCCACCTTCCATCCGCTCTTGCCGGCGCGGCAGGCCTCGCCCTGCAGCCAATCCTCCTGCTTTTCGCGTACGAAGCTCATAAGGAACTCGCGGCATTTGCGGTCCTCGCCGGTTTCGCCGAGCGGCGTCACCGTGCCGCGCGTGGCGCTGGCATAATTCTCCCACGGTACGCTCGGGGCGGCGTGTTTTTCATGCAGCGCCTCGGCAAGAGCGGTGCGGGCGGCGGCCCAATCGTCGGGAGCGATGCCTTTCGGCACCGGCTCGCGGGCATAGGCGCTGGGCGCGACGGAGCCGGTGGCCAGCGCGTCGAGGTCCGGGCCGGCGGCGCAGCCGGCGAGAAGCAGGGCAGCGCCGACCAAAGTCGCCACGCGGGGTGCTGTGCGGAATGATGCCGGGGGCGTATATGGAAGGCGCACGCCGTTCCGTTTGCGCGCCGCCTGCTCCCGCCACCTGTGGAACATGTCCATGGGTCCCGTACTCGACCGTTCGAAGATGTCGTTATGGAAGCTCCCGAACAGTTAACATCCGGTGATTTCACCGCCGCGACCGAGCCTTTCCTGCTGTTCGAGGAGTGGTTTGCGCAGGCGAAGGAGAGCGAGCCCAACGACCCGAACGCCATGGCCCTCGCGACCGTGGACGCCGACGGCCTCCCGGACGTGCGCATGGTGCTGCTCAACCAGCGCGACCCGCGCGGCTTCGTGTTCTTCACCAATACCGGCAGCGCCAAGGGGCGCGAGCTTGCCGCCGTGCCCAAGGCGGCGGTGGTGTTCCACTGGAAGTCGCTACGCCGGCAGGTGCGGGTGCGCGGCCCGGTGGAGCAGGTGAGTGAAGCTGAGGCCGACGCCTATTTCGCCTCCCGTCCCCGCCTCTCGCAGATCGGCGCCTGGGCGAGCCAGCAGTCGCGGGCGATGGAGGGGCGTTTCGCGCTGGAAACGGCGGTGGCGAAGGTGACGGCGCAATATGCTCTGGGCACCGTGCCGCGCCCGCCGCATTGGACCGGCTTCCGCATCCGCCCGATCCAGATCGAATTCTGGCACGACCGGCCCTTCCGTCTGCATGATCGCGTCGTCTTCGCGCGCGAGACGGGCGATGCGCCGGAATGGACCAAGACGAGACTCTACCCCTGATCGGCCCTTCCCCCCGGCGGCCCTGTCCCTGACACCGCCCCGTCGCTGAGCTAGACATCGCCCATGAACAACCAGCCCCGCCGCACCCTCCTGCTCACCGGCGCCTCCCGCGGCATCGGCCACGCCACCGTCAAGCGCTTCTCCGCCGCCGGATGGCGTGTCATCACCTGCTCGCGCCACGCTTTCCCGGAAAACTGCCCGTGGGAGATGGGGCCGGAAGACCATATCCAGGTCGACCTCTCCGACCCCGCCGACACGCTGCGCGCGGTGGAGGAGATCAGGAACCGCCTGCCCGAGGGCGAACTCCATGCGCTGGTGAACAATGCCGGCATCTCGCCCAAGGGGGCGGGCGGCGCGCGGCTCGGCACGCTGAACACGCCGGAAGAAGACTGGCGCCGGGTGTTCCAGGTGAATTTCTTCGCGCCGATCCTGCTGGCGCGCGGCCTGCTGGAGGAGCTGAAGCGCACCCATGGCGCGGTGGTGAACGTCACCTCCATTGCCGGTTCGCGGGTTCACCCCTTCGCCGGGGCGGCCTATGCGACATCCAAGGCGGCGCTGGCCGGCCTGACCCGTGAAATGGCGGCCGATTTCGGCCCGCTGGGCGTGCGGGTGAACGCCATCGCGCCCGGCGAGATCGACACCTCGATTCTCTCGCCCGGCACGGAGAAACTGGTCGAGCAAATCCCGATGCAGCGGCTCGGCACGCCCGACGAGGTGGCCAAGATCATCTATGTGCTGTGCACGGACACCTCGTCCTATCTGAACGGGGCGGAAATCCACATCAATGGCGGCCAGCACGTCTGAGCCCGGCGGCGAGCGCCCGCCCGGCGGCCGGCGACGGCGGCAGGGAAAGCTGGCCTACAGCCACCGCTTCCACTTGAAGAACAGGTAGGGCACCACGGCCGCCGCGAGCATGCCGACGAGCGCGATCGGGTAGCCCCAGCGCTCGTCGAGCTCCGGCATGTGCTGGAAGTTCATGCCGTAGACCGAGGCGATCAGCGTCGGCGGCATCAGCACCACCGAGAGCACCGCGAAGATCTTGATGATGTTGTTCTGCTCGATGCCGACCATGCCGAGCGTGGCGTCCAGCAGGAAGGTGATCTTGTTGCCGAGATAGGAAACATGGTCGTTCAGTGAACCGACATCGCGCTGCATGCTCTTGAGGAGCGCACGCTGGTCCTTGTCGAATCGCTGCGCCTCGCCCTCGGTGGACAGGAAGGTGACCAGGCGGCCCATCGAGACCAGGCTCTCGCGCACCTTGGAGGCGAGGTCGCCGCGCCGCCCCAGCAGCTTCAGGATGGTGCGGAAGCGCCGGCTGTCGCTGGGCCGGTCTGTCGCCTCCTCGAAGACCTGGCGCGACACGGCGTCGATATCGCCCGACAGGCGCTCGATGATGTCGGCGGCGCGGTCGATGACGGTGTCGAGCATGATCAGCAACAGCCGGTCGCCCCGGGTGCCCGGCGGGCAGGCGCGGTCGAGCTTCGCCACGACGAGGCGGAAGGGCGTGGGTTCGTCGTAGCGCACCGTCGTCAGACGGTTGCCGGCAAGGATGAAGGAGATTTCCGCCAGGGTGGGGCGCTCGCCGTCGCTGTTGCAGACGATGGCGCCGGTCATGTAGCGCGCGCCGTTCTCGACCCGCAGGCGGCTCGACGGCTCGATCTCCACCATTTCCTCCCGCGTCGGGACGGAAAGGCCGAGGGCCTGCTCGATGATCCGGTCCTCGCCCTCGGAGGGGCGGAACAGGTCGACCCAGACCGCGTCCGCTGGCATGTCGTCCACGGTTCGCACGGAAACGGGGGTGAGAAGTCCGTCGCGGACGCAATAGGCGGTGATCATGGCTCCTCCGGCTGTGTTGCGGCGGCGCCGACCATGCTCTGGATCAGGGGCGGTTTCCAGCCGGCCCTCCGCCGATGGCGCAGGGTCGTACCGTAGCCGGCCTCGCGGCGCCAATCGGGCGAGCCCCTTCGGCGCGGGCACGCCTGCGCGGCGCCCGGGAGGGAGCGGTTCGTCGATCGGCTCTGAAGGATGAAGGCGGCCTCAGGCCGCGAAATATTCCACGTCGCGAAGCGTGACGATTTTGGCTTCCGAATCATCGGTCCGCGCCGCGCCCGAAACGGGGGCATCGGATACCGTGCTCTTGGAGGAGGCGTAGCGGGCCGCGGCGGCAACCGCGGAAATGCCGATCTCGCGCCAATGCGCGCTCTGTTCGGCGCGATCCCAGCGTTCGCTGGGGCGGTTCTCGGGCGCGCGGCTCTGTTGGGCCGGGCTTTCTTCGTCGGTAGACATGACACTCTCCAGGTTAAGCCATCCGATCGCGGATGGATGCCGACGAAGTGGGCGTCGACTGCGTCAAAAATAAGCAAAGTCGGGGTCCGAGATAAGGCCTCTCGACGCATAGCCGGCTCCATCTCGGCTTTTTCGACCTCTTCCAACGGAACTGATGTTTTTGCGCCACAAGTTACGGCGACGAACCGGTGTCCCTCATGTGGCCTCTTCAAGGCGGGTCCCACATGGGTTAATCGACGAACAGCGAGCGATTTGAACGCGCATGGCGCGTGGCGGGATTCGGAGCTTTTGATATGGTTTTGCGCGGGGCGGCGGTAGTCCTGTTGGCGGTTCTCCTAGCGGCGTGCAGCAATGCGCAGCGGCAGCCGGCTCCGGAGGCGTCGCTGACGCCCCGGGACAAGAAGTTGTTGGCCGATGCACCTTACAAGAAGGTTCAGCCGCCGGAGATGTTCCAGCGCGCGATCGTCGATTACTCCGGCTCCGAAAAGCCGGGCACGATCGTCGTCGATACCGACAAGAAGTTCCTCTATCTCGTCGAGAATAACGGCAAGGCGATTCGCTACGGCGTGACCGTCGGCGAGGAAGGCCTCGCCTTCAAGGGTGAAGCCAAGGTGGGCCGCAAGGCCGAATGGCCGACCTGGACCCCCACCCCGGAGATCAAGCAGCGCCTCGCCGGCATTCCGAACTTCGTCGGCCCCGGCCCGCACAACCCGATGGGTGCCCGCGCGCTCTATCTCTACCAGGGCAACAAGGACACGCTGTTCCGCATCCACGGCACCAACCAGCCGGAATATATCGGCTTTGCCATTTCCTCCGGCTGCATCCGCATGCTGAACGAGGACGTGATCGACCTCTACACCCGCGTGCCGCAGGGCGCGAACGTCGTCGTTCTCTGACGCGAGCGGGACGGTCCACGTGAAAAGGGCGCTGCCGTCGGCAGCGCCCTTTTTGTTTGTCTCTGGCCCTGGGCCTGCTGCCATCCGCAAGGACGGCGGCGCACGTGCGGAAAGCCATCATCCCCGGACCGGGCCCGGGGATGATGGGCGGCCTTTGGTTCACGCCGCCAGCAGGTTCTCGCGCACGGCGTGGTCCAGCGTCTTGTCGAGCGCACGGGTGAGGCGGTCGAACAGTTCATCGATCTCCGCGGGCGAAATGACCAGCGGCGGGCAGATGGTCACGGCGTCGCCGAACACGTTGCGCAGGATCAGCCCCTCCTGCTGGCAGAAGGCGACGCACTTGGCCGCCATGCCGAGCTTGGGGTCGAACTGGCGCTTGGTCTTCTTGTCCGCCACCAGTTCGATGCCGGCCACCAATCCCTTGCCGCGCGCCTCGCCGACCAGCGGGTGGTCTTCCAGCGCCGCGCGACGGGCGTCGAACTGCGGGATCTTCGCGCGCACCCGCTCGAAGATGCTCTCGCGCTCGTAGATCTCCAGCGTCTTCACCGCCACGGCGGCTGCCACGGGATGGCCGGAATAGGTGTAACCATGGCCGAAGCTGCCGAGCTTGCTGCTCTCGGTGAGCATCGCCTCGTACATGAGTTCCGGCACCATCACCGCGCCGATCGGCTGGTAGGCCGAGGACAACGCCTTGGCGACGGAGATCGAATCGGGCCGCATCTCCATCGCCTCGCTGCCGAAGGCGGTGCCGAGCCGGCCGAAGCCGGTGATCACTTCGTCGCCGATGAAGAACACGTCGTACTTCTTCAGCACGGCCTGGATCTTGGGGTAGTAGGTCTCGGGCGGCACGATCACCCCGCCGGCGCCCATGACCGGCTCGGCAATGAAGGCGGCGACCGTGTCCGGGTCCTCGGCGATGATGAGCGCCTCCAGATCGTCGGCGAGCCGGGTGGCGAAATCGGCCTCGCTCTCGCCGGCTTCCGCAAGCCGGTAGTAGTGGGGCGCGGTGGTGTGACGAACTCCGGCGATGGGGAGATCGAAGTCGTTATGGTTGCCGGCGAGGCCGGTGAGCGAGGCGGCGGCGATGGTGACGCCGTGATAGCCCCGCATGCGCGCGATGATCTTCTTCTTCTTCGGGCGACCGAGCGCGTTGTTCATGTACCAGACGAGCTTCATCTGGGTGTCGTTGGCCTCGGAGCCGGAGGAGGTGAAGAACACCTTGGAGATCGGCACCGGCGCCATCTCCTTCAGCTTTTCCGCCAGCTCGATCGCGGGGTCGTGGCTCTTGCCGCCGAAGATGTGCGTGAAGGGCAGCTTGCGCATCTGCGTCGCAGCCGCTTCGACGAGCTCCTCATTGCCGTAGCCGAGTGCCGTGCACCAGAGGCCGGCCATGCCCTCGAGATAGGGCTTGCCGTCGACATCGTGGACCCACACGCCCTTGCCGCGTTCCAGGATCAGTGGCCCGGTCTCGCGCACGGCGACGAGGTTCGTGTAGGGATGGATCAGCGTCTCGACGTCGCGAGCCTGAAGATTGGTAAGCATGGCAGCTACTCCGCCGGCCGGGTGGAACCGGCCCCACCCTAGTGCGGCGGCGCGCCCGCCGGAAGCGCGCCCTTGGTCGGAACTCCCGTCCTATTGACTTGTGCCGGGGTTTTCGACGGTAGCCGGGGCCGGTGTGGCCTCGCCGTCCGCTCCTTCCGTAGCGTCGGGCGTTGCGGCCGGGTCGGGTTTTCGCGGCGGGCTCGGCACCTTGGCCTTCGCCTCGGCGACCGCCCACTGGCACAGGACGGCTCCGCTGCGCCGCTCCGCCCGATCTACATGCAGATGTGACTCGTGATAGCCATCCGAGCCCGGCCCGAGGATGGTGGTGAAGTCGGCACAGGCGCTCGCCTTGATCCGTTCCTGAAAGGCGACGGGCATCGCCTCGTTCCCGCTGCCGGCCGCCGGCACGCCGATCACGAAGCGCCGGCCGTCCTTGAGCACATAGCCGCCCGTGTCCATCGCGTTGCCGCGCCCGTGCTCGCTGATCTTGGCGCCGGCGACGCGGTTGCGGGGGCGGCACTGCTGGGAGGCCGCGACCATGATGGTGTCGAGCGGCGAACCGAGCGTGGCCACCGCCGGTTCGACGCCTTCGCGCACCCACCGCGCCACGGCGGCGGCCATCTCGCAGCGCAGCGTCGCCGCGGGCTCCAGCGTCACCAGCCGCCCGTCCTTCATCCGTACGGCGGAGAGGGCAACGCCGCGATCCACCGTGCACGCGGTGTTGGTGGCGGTCACCGTCACCGGGGTAAAGACGCCGATATCCTCGTTGGAGAGTTCCGGACAGATGGTGGGGGCCGCGCCGCTGGCCCGCGGCGTCGGCTCGGATGCGGGTGCCGGGGCCGGTGGCGAGGGCGACACAGGCGGCAGGGCCGCGATCCGGCGCTCGGGGCCGGGGGTCGGAAGGGGAACGGATATCTGGCCGACCGGCGGCGCATCGTCGACGGGGGCGGGCTGGGGGGATGGCTCCTTGGGCGGCTCAGGCGGTGCGGCGGCGGCTGACGGCTCCTCCGGCCGGCGTGGCTGGCGATCGACCGGCGCAGCGGGTGCCGCCGGTGCCAGCACCACCGGGGCGGACACGTCGGTGTCCACCTTGGCGGACCCTTCCGCCGGACCAACCGTCGTCTGCGCCTCGGCGGCCGGAGCGTCGGTGGGCGTAGCGGCCGCCGGAGTCGCGGCGGCGATATCCTGGGGGCGCGGAGGAGGGAGAGGGATGGCGCCCGCCTTCGGCCGCGTCGATATCCGGGAGCGTCCCGGCCTTTCCGGTGCCACCCCGAGCCAGTCGCCGAGCTGGCGGTTGACGGCCGTGCCCGCCTGGTCGATCGAGCGCTTCAGCTCCTGCACGGGTTCCGCGGCGAGGGGCGCGACGCCCGCCGCGAGAAAAGCGAGGCCGGCAAGCCCGGACAGGGCGAAGGTGGGGCCGGATGGGAGCCGGGGAGAATCCATGCTATCAGGCCTCCACTGCCGGCTTACCTGCCGGACGAACTGGATTGCGACAGACTGTGAACGCTCCTCGCGCCATTCTGTTCGACAAGGACGGTACTCTTGTCGACTTCGACCACACTTGGGGACCTGCTGCCGGTGCGGTGATGCGGCGTCTGGCCGGTGACCAGGGTCCGACACTGGAACGGCTGTTCCACGCCAGTCACTATGTCGCCGACGAGCGTCGCTTCCTGCAGACCTCGCCGCTGATCGCCGGCTCGTCGCGCCAATACGGCCCGCTCTGGGCCGAGATCCTGGCGCGGGCGGCGGATGCGGCCTTCTACCATCAGGTCGACCGTCTGTTCTGCGAGGAGGGGGAGCGCTACCTCACCCCCATCGGCCGGCCAGCTGAAACGCTGGCGCAACTGCATGCGGTCGGGCTGCCGCTCGGCATCGCCACAAACGACGCCGAACCCAATGCGCGGCTGCAGGCCGACCGTCTCGGCCTCTCGCCCTATCTGAGCGCGGTGTATGGACATGACTCGGGTTATGGGTCCAAGCCCGGCCCGGGCATGGTGGACGCCTTCGCCGCTCTGACCCGCCTGCCCACCTCCGCCATCGCGCTGGTCGGCGACACGCGGCACGATCTGGAGACCGC
This sequence comes from Pseudomonadota bacterium, assembly GCA_023434095.1. GTDB lineage: Bacteria > Pseudomonadota > Alphaproteobacteria > Rhizobiales > Xanthobacteraceae > Ancylobacter. The sequence goes on from JAEYTJ010000164.1 coordinate 19,904, forward strand.
CCGTGCCGCTGGCGCCATGGCGATTCTTGTGCGCTGCGGACCCGCGCCGGTGGACGATTTCGCCCACGAGGCGGATCTGGTGGTCGACACGGTGGAGGAACTGGCCGCGCTGATCCTCGGCGCGGCGGAGCCTCGGCCGGCGGTGGC
>JAEYTJ010000178.1 GCA_023434095.1 Pseudomonadota bacterium
GGCGCAGGCCTGCGCCCGCGAGCACGAGACGCTGCGGCGCGAGGGCCGGCCCGTGCCGCGCCTCGGCCCCTCGCCCGGCTTCAAGAACCTGCGTTGGCTGCGCCCGGTCCGCCCCGGCGACACGCTCACCTTTCTCAGCGAGGTGACGGCGAAGAAGCCGAGCGCCAGCCGCCCCGAATGGGGCCTCGTCTTCACCCGCGAAACCGCCACCGCTGGCGGAGAGCTGGCGCTGGAGTTCGCCAATTGCGTCTTCGTGGAACGGCTGGAGGGGTGAGAGGCCTTCCTCTCCACTCCCCACTCTCCTCATGCCCGGGCTCGACCCGGGCACCCAGCCCGCCGCGCCGGCCTGGATGGCGCGGTGCTGCGGAACGCGCGCGGCCGAAAGGGCTGGGTCCCCGGGTCAAGCCCGGGGATGAGGGCGCGAGGGTTGGGCCCGGCGCGCAACAGGTCCCCGGCATGAGAGCTTGATCCGGATCAGGTCGCCCCATGATCGACGGTGGTTCGAACAGCCCCAAAAGCAAAAGGGCCCCTTCCGGGGCCCTTCGCGTGTCCATCGTCGGCGGGAGATCGCGTCGCTCAGTGAGCGACGTCCTTCCACACCTTCTTCTTGGTGAAGTAGAGCAGTCCGGCGAAGATGATGAGGAAGATCATCACCTGGAAACCGAGGCGCTTGCGCGCTTCGAGATGCGGCTCCGCCATCCACATCATGAAGGCGGTCACGTCGCGCGAATACTGGTCGACCGTCTCCGGCGAGCCGTCCGAATAGGTCACCTGCCCGTCGGAGATCGGCTGCGGCATCTTGATCGCGTGGCCGGGGAAGTACTTGTTGTAGTGCGCGCCTTCCGGCAGGGCGAAACCCTCCGGCGGCTCCTCATAGCCCACCAGCAGGGCGTGGATGTAGTCCGGGCCCTGCTCCTGATACTGGGTGAAGATGTCGATCAGGAAGCCGGGGAAGCCCACCTCATAGGTGCGTGCCTTGGCAAGGGTCGAGAAGTCCGGCGGATAGGCGCCGCCATTGGAAGCGCGCGCCGCCTGCTCGTTCGGGAAGGGCGAGGGCCAGCGGTCGGAGAGCCGGCCGGGGCGGTCGAACATGTCGCCCGCATCGTTCGGGCCGTCCTGGACCTGATAGCCCTCGGCCACCGCCTTGGCCTGCGCGTCGCTGAAGGAGGGCCCGCCGGGCTGCGCGAGGTTGCGGAACGAGAACAGATGCGCGGCGTGGCAGGAGGCGCAGACTTCCTTGAACACCTGGAAGCCGCGCTGCAGCTGGGCCCGGTCAAAGGTGCCGAACGGGCCGGCGAAGCTCCACTCCTCGCGCGGCGGCTTGGGCGCGCCCTCGGCGGCGAGCGCCGGGGCGGCCAGGCCGAACGCCAGCGCGGCGACGGCGAGCGGGCGGAGAAGGCTGGAACGGAAGGACATGGTGGTGCTCATGATGATCCGCTCAACCCTTGGTCTGTGGCGCCGAGACGCCTGCCGAGGCCGGTGCCGCGCCCTTGTTCTTGCCCAGCACGGCCTCGGTGATGGAGGCCGGCACCGCCTTCGGCTTCTCGAACAGGCCGAGCAGCGGAAGGATGATGAGGAAGTGGGCGAAGTAGTAGATGGTCAGGATGCGACCGGCGATCACGTAGCCGCCTTCCGCCGGCTTGGAGCCAAGCCAGCCGAGACCGATGCACACCGCGATCCAGATCCAGAAGAACTGCTTGAACAGCGGACGGTAGACGCCCGAGCGCACCTTCGACGTGTCGAGCCACGGCACGAAGAACAGCACGATGATGGCGCCGAACATGGTCAGCACGCCGCCCAGCTTGTCCGGCACCGCGCGCAGCATGGCGTAGAACGGCAGGTAGTACCATTCGGGCACGATGTGCGCGGGCGTCACCAGCGGGTTGGCGGGGATGTAGTTGTCCGCGTGGCCGAGATAGTTCGGGATGTAGAACAGGAACCAGGCGAAGAAGATGAGGAAGCACACCATGCCGAACGCGTCCTTGATGGTCGCGTAGGGGGTGAAGGGCACGGTGTCCTTGGCGCTCTTCGGCTCGACGCCGGTCGGGTTGTTCTGGCCCACCACATGCAGCGCCCAGACGTGCAGGACGACGACGCCCGCGATCATGAACGGCAGCAGGTAGTGCAGCGAGAAGAAGCGGTTGAGCGTCGCGTTGTCGACCGAGAAGCCGCCCCACAGCCATTCGACGATCGTCGGGCCGACGACCGGGAAGGCCGAGAACAGGTTGGTGATGACGGTGGCGCCCCAGAAGCTCATCTGGCCCCACGGCAGCACGTAGCCCATGAAGGCGGTCGCCATCATCAGCAGGTAGATGATGCAGCCGAGGATCCACAGCACCTCGCGCGGGGCCTTGTAGGACCCGTAATAGAGGCCGCGGAACATGTGGATGTACACCGCGATGAAGAACATCGAGGCGCCGTTCGAATGGATGTAGCGGATCAGCCAGCCATAGCTGACGTCGCGCATGATGTGCTCGACGGAATCGAACGCCAGCGTGATGTGCGGCGTGTAGTGCATCACCAGCACCACGCCCGACAGGATCTGGCATACCAGCATCAGCGACAGGATGCCGCCGAAGGTCCACCAGTAGTTCAGGTTGCGCGGCGTCGGATAGGCGACGAAGGAGGAATGGATCAGGCCGACCAGGGGCAGCCGGCTCTCGAACCACTTGAGCGCCGGGTGCTTCGGCTCGAACGTGGAATGTCCGCTCATCTTTGAATATCCCTGAACGCCGGCTCAGCCGATGGAGATCTTCGTGTCGGACACGAACTTGTAGGGCGGAACGTCGAGGTTGGTCGGCGCCGGTCCGCGACGGACCCGGCCGGCCGTGTCGTATTCCGATCCATGGCAGGGGCAGAACCAGCCGTCATATTCGCCGGAGTGGCCGATCGGCACGCAGCCGAGATGCGTGCAGATGCCGATGACGACGAGCCACTTCTCGTGGCCTTCGCCGGCGCGATTCTCGTCGGTCGCCGGGGCGTCCGCCGCCAAGTTGGCGTTGCGGGCGATGGGATCGAGCAGCGCGGAGAGCTGCACGCCCTTCGCCTCGGCAATGTCCTTCTCCGTGCGGTTCCACACGAAGACCGGCTTGCCGCGCCACTTCACCGTGACCATCTGGCCTTCGGCGATCTGCGTCAGGTCCACCTCAGTGGTGGACAGCGCGAGGACCGAGGCGTCGGGCTGGAGCTGGGAGATGAAGGGCCACACGAGTGCGGCGGCGCCGACCGCGCCCATGGCGCCGGTGGCGATGTAGAGAAAGTCGCGGCGCGTGGTACCCGCCGTCTCAGTTGCTGCCACGATGGTTTCCTTTCCCCTCGAACCCGTCACCGCTGCCTCGGCCCGCCGTTCGCCGCGGCGCCGAGCGCTCGCACGAAACGGGCAGGCGTCCGCGTGGCACGCGGTCGACCCTACCTTCGATTGCCTCTAATTGCATCCGGACCGCCCCTTGTCCAGATGAACCCAGTGCGGCAACCCGTCCTGCCCCCAGCCCGGCGGCGCCCGGACGCGCGGATGCCGCCGGCCGGGCCGGTAGCATGGCGCTGCGAGGGGAGGAAGGGGCCATGCCGCGCGCCCCTCGGCCGCCTTGCCGGCGGCGTGGTGCCTCGCCTAGGACAGCGGAAGGGGATCGGGACGAGGAAGGACACGGGATGACGCTGGCGCTGGCGCTCTACCAGCCGGACATCGCGCAGAATGCCGGCACGCTGGCGCGCACGAGCGCCTGTTTCGGCCTGTCGCTGCACATCGTGGAGCCGGCGGGCTTTCCCGTCGGCGACGCCGGCTTCCGCCGCGCGGGCATGGACTATCTCGACCGCGCCGCCATCACCCGCCATGCGAGCTTCACCGCCTTCGAGGCCTGGCGTGTCCGCGAGGGGCGCCGGCTCGTCCTCTGCACCACGCGCGGCGCCGTTGCCTACACCGCCTTCGCCTACGCCCCCGACGACGTGCTGCTGCTGGGCCGGGAAAGCGCCGGCGTGCCGGAGGAGGTGCACGCGGCGGCCGATGCGCGAATCGCCATCCCGCTGATGGAAGGCGCCCGCTCGCTCAATGTCGCGCTGGCGGGCGCGATGATTCTCGGCGAGGCGCTGCGCCAGACGGGGGGATTTCCGGCAGGCCGCCCTCATCCCGGGGCGTGAACCGGCGTCCCCACTCCGCCATGGCCCACCGACACCTGGCAGTGTTAGCTGTGGGGCCCGACCTCTCGAACGACCCGACAGGAGCCCGGATCAATTGAGCGTAGCGTTCGCAAAGGAAGAAAGCGCCGAAGCCGCATCGGAAACCATTCTGCCGGCGCGCCCGATCTCCGACCGGCCCAACCTCGTCACGAAGGCCGGCCTGCGGATGCTGCAGGAGCAGCTGGCGGCGGCCCAGCAGGCGCTGGCGGTGGCGAATGCTCTTGAGGACGTCAACGAGCGGCGGCGGCAGTCGGCGATTCCGCTCCGCGACATCCGCTACTATTCCCAGCGCATCGAGACGGCGCGGGTGTCGCCGCCGCCATCGACGGACGACGTGGTGGCGTTCGGCCACACCGTCCGCTTCGAGCGGGATGACGGCCGCGTCCAGACCTACCGCATCGTCGGCGAGGACGAGGCCAATCCCTCCCAGGCCACCCTGTCGCACGGCTCACCCGTCGCCATCGCGTTGCTGGGCAAAGCCGTCGGCGACGAGGTCGAGTTCGGGGGCCGGAGTCTCGAAATCCTGTCCATCGCCTGGATCGACGAGAGCGCCAGCTAGGCTGGCTCCCCCTATTCCGCCGCCGCCTCGACCTCGTCCGCGTCGATGAAGCCACCGGACTGGCGGTGCCAGAGGCGGGCATACAGGCCGCCCTTCGCCACCAGCTCGGCATGGGTGCCGCTCTCCACGATGCGCCCGTGCTCCATCACCACCAGCCGGTCCATGCGGGCGATGGTGGAGAGGCGGTGGGCAATGGCGATCACCGTCTTGCCGGTCATCAGCTCGTCGAGATTGGCCTGGATCGCCGCTTCCACCTCCGAATCGAGCGCCGAGGTCGCCTCGTCGAGGATGAGGATCGGCGCATCCTTCAGCAGCACCCGGGCGATGGCGATGCGCTGGCGCTGGCCACCGGAAAGCTTCACCCCGCGCTCGCCGACATGCGCGTCGAGCCCCACCCGACCCTGCGGGTCGGAAAGCGTGTCGATGAAGCCCTCCGTATGCGCCCGGCGGGCGGCGGCGCGGATCTCCTCCTCGCCGGCGTCCGGGCGGCCATAGGCGATGTTGTCGCGCACGGAGCGGTGCATCAGCGAAGTGTCCTGCGTCACCACGCCGATCTGCGCATGCAGCGAATCCTGCGTCACGCTCCGCACATCCTGCCCGTCGATCAGCACGCGGCCGGATTCAGGGTCGTAGAAGCGCAGCAGCAGGCTCATCAGCGTCGACTTGCCGGCGCCGGAGGGCCCGACCAGCCCCACGCGCTCGCCGGGACGGATGGCGAGCGTGAGGTCGTCGATCACCCCGCCGCCCTTACCGTAATGGAACGACACCCGCTCGAAGCGGATTTCGCCGGCGGTCACGCGCAGCGGCGCCGCAGCGGGCGCGTCCGCCACCTCGCGCGGGCGCGACAGCGTGGTAATCGCCTCCTGCACCGTGCCGACATTCTCGAACACGCCGGTCACCACCCACATGATCCAGCCGGACATGTTGACGATGCGGATCGACAGGCCGGTGGAAAGCGCGATGGCGCCGAGATTGATCGCCCCCACCGACCACAGCCAGATGCCGAGCGCGCCCACCGCGCCGAGCATGAGGCTGTTCAGCACGCTGATGGTGAAGGCCATGCGCGAAATGTGGCGCTGCTGGCGGCTGTTGTCGTCGACATTGCGGGCGAGCGCCGAGCGGACATAGCGGTCCTCGCGGTCGGAATGGGCGAACAGCTTCACCGTGAGGATGTTGGTGTAGCTGTCCACCACCCGCCCGGTGAGCGCCGAGTTGCTCTCGGCGGTGCGCTTGGAGAGGTGGCGGATGCGCGGCACGAAAACCACGAGCGCCAGCACGTAGAAGCCGATCCACCCCACCATGGGGAGCGCCAGCCGCCAGTCGGCCTCGGCGAACAGCAGCACCGCGCTCACCGCATAGATGCCGGCGTACCAGAGCGCGTCGATCACCTCGACCACCGAGCCGCGCACGGCCGGGCCCGCCTGCAGCACGCGGGTGGCGATGCGGCCGGCGAAGTCGTTGTTGAAGAAACCGACGCTCTGGCGGATCACCCAACGATAGGACTGCCAGCGGATCATCGGCCCGACCTTGGCGGTGATCGACTGGCGCACCAGCAAATCGTGCAGCAGGTTGGCGCAGGGGCGCGCCACCACCACGACGAAGGCCATCCACAGCAGCAGCCCGCCATGGTCGGCGAAGAAGGTCTGGGGGCTGGACGCCTGCAGCAGGTCGACGATCTGGCCGATATAGCGGAACAGCGACACCTCGATGATCGCGACCACGAAGGCCGCGCCGAGCGCCGCGACATAGACCCAGCCGGTCTGGCGGACGAAGTGCCAGTAGAACGCGATCAGGCCCTCCGGCGGCTGCCCGATGGGCGCCGGATGGAAGGGATCGACCAGCTTTTCGAACAGGGCGAAGATGCGCGTCAACATGCGGCGCCTTCTGCGCTCGCGATGCGGCACCTTTGTGTCCCCGCCGCGAGCAGGTTCGACGGCGCGCACCGGTATCATATGAATGTAACGGTTCCGGCGCAGCCTCCCGCGCCCCGCCAAAGGAGACCCGCATGCGCCCGCGCCACGCCGAGAATCACTATGTCGACCGTGCCGGCTGGCTGCGCGCCGCCGTGCTCGGCGCCAATGACGGCATCCTCTCCACCGCCAGCCTCATCGTCGGCGTCGCCGCCGGCAGTGCCGGGCGCGATGCGGTGCTGCTGGCCGGCATCGCCGGGCTGGTGGCGGGCGCCATGTCGATGGCGGCGGGCGAATATGTCTCGGTCTCCTCGCAATCCGACACCGAGCGCGCGGACCTCGCCCGCGAGACCGCCGAGCTCGCCGCCGATCCCGCCGGCGAGCAGGAGGAACTGGCGCAGATCTATGTCGGGCGCGGGCTGGAGCCGGCGCTGGCGCGCGAAGTGGCCCGCCAGCTGATGGCCAGCGACGCGCTGGAAGCCCATGCCCGCGACGAGCTCGGCATGAACGAGATCACCGCCGCCCGCCCGGTACAGGCGGCGCTGGCCTCCGCCGCCAGCTTCGCCGCCGGTGCGGCGCTGCCGCTCGCCACCGCGCTGCTCGCGCCGCTTTCCTGCCTGCCGCTCATCGTCTCGGCCGCCGCGCTGGCCTTCCTCGCTTTGCTCGGCGTGGCGGGCGCGAAGGCCGGCGGGGCCGATCCGGTCAAGGCGGCGCTGCGCGTCACCTTCTGGGGCGCGCTCGCCATGGCCGCCACCGCCGCCATCGGCGCCGTGTCGGGCACGATGGTGTAGCCCCGGCCTTCCGGCGCCGTCGCCAAGCGGCTAGAAGCGGCCTGCGACCCCGTGCAGGAGAAGCCGCCATGAGTGCCGAGACCGCCACCGACATCGAGGCCCGCAAGGCCGCCTCCCGCGCCTGGTTCGAGGAACTGCGCGACCGCATCTGCGCCGCCTTCGAGCGGCTGGAGGACGAGGCGCCGGAAGCACTCTATCCCGGCGCACCCGGCCGCTTCGAGCGCACGCCGTGGCAGCGCACCGACCATTCCGGCGCGCCGGGCGGCGGCGGCGTCATGTCGATCCTGCGCGGGCGGCTGTTCGAGAAGGTGGGCGTCCACTGCTCCACCGTGCA
>JAEYTJ010000180.1 GCA_023434095.1 Pseudomonadota bacterium
CATTCACCCCGCGCGCATCCGCGGTAACGCCGAGCGGCTCGGGGCTTCCGGGCGAAAGGGTGAGGTCGCTCACCCCGCCCGCTCCGCCGCCAGCGTGCGGAACAGCGTGTTGTACTGGCCCGCCGCCCGCTGCCAGGACACGTCGGTCGCCATCGCGTTGCGCTGCAGCTTCTGCCACAGCGCCTTGTCCTGCCACAGCCCGGCCATCCGCTTGAGCGCGATCTGCAGCGCCGGCGCGGTCACCGGCGAGAACTGCACGCCGGTGCCGACACCGGCGCTGCGCGCCATCTCGTTGACGTCGATTACCGTATCGGCGAGCCCGCCGACCCGCGCCTCCAGCGGCAGCGCGCCATAGCGCAGGGCGGAAAGCTGGGTGAGGCCGCAGGGCTCGAAGCGCGAGGGCACGATCAGCACGTCCGCCCCCGCCTGGATGCGGTGCGCGACGCCTTCGTCATAGCCGAGCTGCACGCCGACACGCCCGGGATGGACATGCGCCGCCGCGGCGAAGCGGCCGGCGAGATCGGCATCGCCCGCGCCGAGCAGCACCAGCTGCGCGCCGAGGTCGAGCAGCGTGTCGAGGCTGTCGGCGAGAAGATCGAGCCCCTTCTGCCAGGACAGGCGGCTCACCACGCCGAACAGCAGCGCCTCCGGATCGGCCTCCAGCCCGAACGCCTCCTTCAGCGCCACCTTGTTCGCCGCCCGCGCCTTCAGCGTCTTGGCATCGAAGGGCTTGGCGATCAGCATGTCGGTAGCGGGGTTCCAACCCGCATCGTCGAGCCCGTTGAGAATGCCCGACAGGACGGAAGAGCGGGCGTTGAGCAGCCCGTCGAGCCCCATGCCGGCCTCGGGCAGCAGGATTTCGCCGGCATAGCCGGGGGAGACGGTGGTGATGCGGTCCGCCAGTTGCAGCCCGGCCTTGTGATACCCGACCATGCCGTAATACTCGACGCCGCCGAGCCCGAACGCGTGCGGCGGCAGGCCGAGCATGGGGAAGTCATGCGCCGGGAACTGGCCCTGGAAGGCGATGTTGTGGATCGTCATCACCGTGCCCGGCCGCCGCGTGCCGGCATAGTGCAGATAGGCAGGGGCAAGGCCCGCCTGCCAGTCATGGGCATGGACGATATCGGGCACGAAACCGGCGATCAGGCCGAGACCGATGCCGGAGGCCACCGCGCCCAGCGCCGCGAAGCGCCGCGCATTGTCGCCCCAGTCCGCCCCGTCCGGCCCCGCATAGGGCCCGCCGGGCCGGTCGTAGAGATGCGGCGCCTCGATGACGAAGAGATCGAGCCCGCCCCCCTTGGCCGCCAGCAGCGTCGCCGGCCCGCCGAACAGGTCGTCAAAGCGGTGCGCCGGCTCGGCCTCGGTGAGCGCCGCCATCACGGCGGGATAGCCGGGAATGAGCGTGCGCAGTTCGACATCGTGCCGCGCCAGCGCCGCCGGCAGCGCGCCGGCCACGTCGGCGAGGCCGCCGGTCTTCACCAGCGGAAAGACTTCAGAGACGACGGAAAGAACCTTGAGGGATGACACGTCCGATCCGCGCCCTGTGCCGTGAAAACCGAAGCCGCCGACGGCCTGAACCGCCGGCGCGGGTTGAGTGTAGAGCAGGTTCGTGTCGATCGGTTTTCCCAACCCGACCGACGCGAAAAACCTAGACCGACAGCTTGTCGATCATCGCCTGGGTGATGAGGCAGATGCCCTTTTCCGTCCGCCGGAACCGCTTGGCGTCGAGTTCGGGGTCCTCGCCGACGACCAGCCCTTCGGGGATGCGCACATGCGAATCGATCACCACGTTCTTCAGCCGTGCCGACCGGCCGATCTCGACATAGGGCAGGATCACCCCGTTCTCGATCGAACCGTAGGAGTTGATCCGCACGCCGGTGAACAACAGCGCCCGGCGCAGCGACGAGCCGGAGATGATGCAGCCGCCGGACACCAGCGAGGAGATCGCCTGCCCGCGCCGGCCTTCGTCGTCATGCACGAACTTGGCCGGCGGAGTGATCTCGGCATAGGTCCAGATCGGCCAGTCGCGGTCGTAGAGGTCGAGTTCCGGCACCACGCCGGTGAGGTCGATATTGGCCTCCCAATAGGCATCGACCGTGCCGACATCGCGCCAATAGGGTGCCGTCTCCTGGTCGGAGCGCACGCAGGAGCGCGAGAAATGATGCGCCGAGGCGGTGCCGTTCTTGACGATGTAGGGGATGATGTCCTTGCCGAAATCATGGGTCGACAGCGGGTCGGCGGCGTCGCGGCGCAGCTGGTCGATGAGGAACTTGGTCTCGAAGACATAGATGCCCATCGAGGCCAGCGCCTTGTCCGGCCGGCCGGGCATGGCGGGCGGATCCTTCGGCTTTTCCAGGAAGGAGATGATGCGGTCCTGGTCGTCCACATGCATCACGCCGAAGGCGCTCGCCTCCTCGCGCGGCACTTCGAGGCAGCCGACGGTCACGTCGGCTCCCTTGTCGACGTGCTGCTGCAGCATGATCTCGTAGTCCTGCTTGTAGACGTGGTCGCCCGCCAGAATGATGATATGGCGGGTGTCGTAGGCCTCGATGATGTCGAGGTTTTGATAGACCGCGTCCGCCGTTCCGAGGTACCACATGGTTTCCGAGACGCGCTGGCTGGCCGGCAGCACGTCGAAGCTCTCGTTCCGCTCGTGGCGCAGGAAGTTCCAGCCGCGCTGCATGTGCCGGATCAGGCTGTGCGCCTGATACTGGGTGGCGACGCCGATGCGGCGGATGCCGGAATTGATGGCGTTGGACAAAGTGAAGTCGATGATGCGCGACTTGCCGCCTAAATACACGGCCGGCTTGGCGCGTCGGTCGGTGAGTTCCATCAGGCGGCTGCCGCGGCCGCCGGCAAGGACATAGGCCATCGCGGAGCGGGCCAGGGGGGCGTTCGGTAGCGTCGGCCGTGCCATGTCGCGTGGTCTCCCTCAGTTGCTCTGTTCCGGCTCGTCGCGTTCGGCAGCGCGCGTTTCCGGTTCCCATTTGAAATACAGCGTGGCGAGCGGCGGCAGCGTCAGCCGCGCGCTGGCAGGCAGCCCGTGGGCCGGCTCCCCGGTCGCGTCCACCGCGCCGAGATTGCCCATGCCGGAGCCGCCATAGAGATCGGCATCGGTGTTCAGGATCTCGCGCCAGCGCCCCGCGCGCGGCAGGCCGAGGCGGTAGCCGTGGCGCGGCACGGGGGTGAGGTTCGCCACCATTACCACCGGCGCGTCCTCGCCCGCGCCAAAGCGCGCCCAGGCGAACACTGATTGCGCACTGTCGTCGACCACGATCCAGCGGAACCCTTCCGGCTCGCAGTCGCGCGCGTGCAGAGCGGGCGTGTCGCGGTAGATGAGGTTCAGGTCGCGGACCAGAAGCTGCATGCCGCGATGATAGGGCCCCATGCCGACCAGATGCCAGTCGAGCGAGCGCTCCTCGCTCCATTCGCGGCGCTGGGCGAATTCCTGACCCATGAACAGCAGCTTCTTGCCGGAATAGGCCCACATCATCCCGTAGGCGGCGCGCATATTGGCGAATTGCTGCCAGTCGTCGCCCGGCATGCGGGAGAGGATCGTGCCCTTGCCGTGCACCACCTCGTCATGGGAGAGCGGCAGCACGAAATTCTCGGAGAAGGCGTAGGTGATGCCGAAGGTCACCTTGTTGTGGTGCCAGGGGCGATACACCGGATCGAGCGACATGTAGTCGAGCGTGTCGTGCATCCAGCCCATGTTCCACTTGAAGCCGAAGCCGAGCCCGCCGGCGAAGACGGGCTGCGATACCCCGGCCCAGGAGGTGGATTCCTCGGCGATGACCACCGTGCCGGGATGCTCGGCATAGATGATCTCGTTGGCGCGCTGCAGGAAGGACACCGCGTCCTTGTTGTCGTTCGAACCGTCGGGATTGGGCGACCATTCCCCGTGCTTGCGCGAATAATCGAGGTAGAGCATCGAGGCCACCGCATCCACGCGCAGCCCGTCGACATGGAAGCGGTCGAGCCAGTAGAGCGCGTTGGCGATCAGCATATTGGCGACCTCGCGCCGGCCGAAGTCGTAGATCGCCGTATTCCAGTCCGGGTGGAAGCCGCGCTGCGGGTTGGGGTGCTCATAGAGCGGGCCGCCGTCGAAATGCGCCAGCCCGTGAATGTCGGTGGGGAAATGCGCCGGCACCCAGTCGAGGATCACGGAAAGCCCCGCCTGATGCGCCCGGTCGACGAAGCGGGCGAAGCCGGCGGGGTCGCCGAAGCGGCTGGTCGGGGCGAACAGGCCGATCGGCTGGTAGCCCCACGAGGCATCCAGCGGATGCTCGGAAATCGGCAGCAGTTCGAGATGGGTGAAGCCCATCCACTGCGCGTAGGGGATCAGCTGGTCGGCCAGTTCGTCATAGGTGAGGAAGCGATTGTCCTCGCCGCGCCGCCAGGAACCGAGATGCACCTCATAGGTGCTCATCGGCTTGCGCCTCGCCTCGCCTTGCGCCCGGGCGGCGACATGGGCGTCGTCGTTCCAGTCGAAATTGTCGGTGCGCGCCACCACCGAGCCGGTCGCCGGCCGGAACTCGCCGGCAAAGCCGAACGGATCGGCCTTGAGCGGCAGCAGCCGCCCGTCGGCGGCGACGATCTCGTATTTGTAGATCGTTCCCTCGGCGACGCCGGGGGCGAAGATTTCCCACAGCCCGCTGTCGACGCGCTTGCGCATCTGGTGACGGCGCCCGTCCCAGCGGTTGAAGTCGCCGACCACCGAGACGCGGGACGCGTTCGGCGCCCACACGGCGAAGCGCACGCCCTCGATCCCTTCATGGGCATCGGGATGCGCGCCGAGCCGCTCATAGAGCGTGCGGTGGGTGCCCTCGACCAGCAGATGATCGTCGAGCGGGCCAAGCACGGGCGGGAAGGAATAGGGATCGTCGAGTTCCCACTCCCCGCCCTCGTTGCGGGCACGCAGGCGGTAGCGCGCCCAGGCCGGGCGGTCCGGCACCAGCGCCTCGAAGAAGCCCGCATCGTGCCGGCGAACGAAGGTCGCGAAGGACGTCCCGTCCGGCTCGATCGCCTCCAGCGTCTGCGCATCCGGCACGAAGGCGCGCAGCACGAGGCCGCCTTCGGTCTGGTGTGGCCCTAGCAGCGAAAACGGGTCGTGATGGCGGCCTGCGACGAGAGCGTCGACCTCCCGTCCGGGTGCCTGCCAAAGCTCCATCACTGCCAACCCTTCCTGAGCCGAAACACCGGGGACAAGCCCCGTGCGCAGGTAAGGTTCCTCTACCGCCAACACAAAGTCCACACGTCGCAGCCGCCTGTCGCGGCATCAGGTTAACGGCACGCTTACCAAGGCGCGGAGCGGTCTCCGCCGCCGGCGCGGCCACCGGGGAAAGCCCGGCGGCCTGCACTCTCAGCGAACCGGGCGGACCGGCACGTTCCAGATGTCCCTGGCGTATTCGGAGATGGTCCGGTCGGAGGAGAACCAGCCCATATTGGCGGTGTTGATGGCGCTCGACGTCCACCACGCCGCCCGGTTGTTCCAGCGCGCGTCGACCTTGCGCTGGGCGTCCCAATAGGCGTCGAAGTCGGTCGTCACCAGGAAGTAGTCGTGGTAGCGCAGCGCGTCGACCAGCGGCTTGAAGCGGTCCGGCTCGTCCGGCGAGAACACGCCGGAGCCGACCGCGTCCAGCACCTCGCCCAGATGCTGCGAATTGCGGATCGAGCCCGCCTCGTCGACGCCGGCGGCGCGGCGCTGCTCCACCTCCTCGGCGGTGAGGCCGAAGATGAAGATGTTGTCGTCGCCGACATGCTGCTTGATCTCGACATTGGCGCCGTCGAGCGTGCCGATGGTGAGCGCGCCGTTCAGCGCCATCTTCATGTTGCCGGTGCCGGAGGCTTCCATGCCGGCGGTGGAGATCTGCTCGGACAGGTCCGCCGCCGGAATCACCGTTTCGGCCAGCGAGACGTTGTAGTTCGGCAGGAACACGACCTTCAGCAGGTCCTTCACCGTCGGGTCGTCATTCACCACCTTGGCAACGTCGTTGGCCAGCTTGATGGTCAGCTTGGCCATCTGGTAGCTCGCCGCCGCCTTGCCGGAGAAGATCTTCACCCGCGGCGCCCAGTTGCGCGCCGGGTTGGCGCGCATCGCGTCATAGAGCGCGATGGTCTCCAGCACGTTCAGCAACTGGCGCTTGTACTCGTGGATGCGCTTGATCTGCACGTCGAACAGCGCGCCGGGGTTGACCTTGATGTCCAGCCGGTCGCGGATGAGCCGGGCGAGTGCCACCTTGTTCTGCCGCCGCACCGCCATCAGCCGGTCGTGCAGCGAGGAATCGCCGGCCACCGCCTCCAGCTTCTTCAGCTGCGAGGCATCGTCCAGCACCCCCGGCCCGCACACGTCGACGAGCAGGTTGGTGAGGCCCGGATTGGCCTGGTAGAGCCAGCGGCGGAAGGTGATGCCGTTGGTCTTGTTGTTCATCCGCTCGGGGAACAGGCGGTAGAAGTCCTTGAACACCGTCGTCGTCATCAGGTCGCTGTGCAGCGCCGCGACGCCGTTGATCGAGTGCGAGCCGAGGAAGGCGAGGTTGCCCATGCGCACGCGCCGGCCATGGTCCTCCTGGATCAGCGACACCGAGCCGAGCAGCGCGTCGTCTCCGGGGAATTGCGTGCGCACCTTCTCCAGATGCTTGGCGTTGAGCAGGTAGATGATCTGCATGTGGCGCGGCAGCACCCGCTCCATCAGCGGCACCGGCCAGGTTTCCAGCGCCTCCGGCAGCAGCGTGTGGTTGGTGTAGGAGATGGTCCGCACCGTGATGTCGAACGCTTCGTCGAATTCGATGTCGTTCTCGTCGATCAGCACCCGCATCAGCTCGGCCACCGCGATGGCGGGATGGGTGTCGTTGAGCTGGATCGCCACCTTGTCGGGCAGCGAGCGCACGTCGCCGAAGCTGTCGACATGGCGGCGGATCAGGTCGTGCAGCGAGGCGGCGGTGAAGAAATATTCCTGCCGCAGCCGCAGTTCCTGCCCCGCCGGCGTGGCGTCGGAGGGGTAGAGCACCTTGGAGATCGCCTCGGCCTTCACCTGGTTGACCAGCGCGCCGACATGGTCGCCCTGGTTGAAGGCGTCGAGCCGGATGGGGTCGGCCGCGCGGGCCGACCACAGGCGCAGCGTGTTCACATGCCGCCCGCGCCAGCCGACGATGGGCGTGTCATAGGCGACCGCCTCCACCGTCTCGGCGGGATGCCACACCTGCTTCTTGCGGTCGCCGCCCATGGCCACCGCCTCGACCGAGCCGCCGAAGCCGATGTCGTAATAGACCTCCGGCCGCTCGAACTCCCAGGGGTTGCCGAAGGACAGCCAGTCCTCGGGATATTCCTGCTGCCAGCCATTCTTGATCATCTGGCGGAACAGGCCGTTCTCGTAGCGGATGCCGTAGCCATAGGCGGCGATGGAGAGCGTCGCCATGCTGTCCATGAAGCAGGCGGCGAGGCGCCCGAGGCCGCCATTGCCCAGCGCCGCGTCCGGCTCCACCTGCCGCAGCCGGTCGAGATCGACGCCGAGATCGCCCAGCGCGGAGCGGGCCGTCTCCAGCATCTCGATATTGGTCAGCGCGTCGAACAGCAGCCGGCCGATGAGGAATTCCAGCGAGAGGTAGTAGACCCGCTTGCGCCCCTCCGAATAGGTCTGGCGGGTCGAGGTGATCCAGCGGTCGACGATCCGGTCGCGGGTGGCGAAGGCAGTGGCGAGAAACCAGTCGCGGTCGCTCGCGGCGGCGGGGTTCTTGCCCACCGCGTAAGTGAGCTTGGAGATCACCGCGGCACGGAACTTGGCGACCTCGTCGCCCTGCGCGGAAATCGGGCGGGCGGGTGTCTCCGGCGTGTCCAGCATCTTCTCTTCGACCTCGACTGACATGTGCAGCTTGTGCTCCCGTTGCGGCTGCCTCCCGCGAAAAGGGAGCGCCGCCTGATCTCACCTTTGCCGGATGCAACCTTTTGGCCAACTCAGCCGGCGCGGGGTTTCCGTTCGAGCGCGGCCAGGGCGAGCACCAGCCATCCGAGGATGAGCATAGTACCCCCGATCGGTGCGGCCATGGGAAAAAGAACGATGTCCCACAGCGCCCGCAGCCCCAGCGTGCCGCTGAAAAGCAGCGTGCCCAGCGCGATGATACCGGCACCGATGCTGGCGAAGGACCAGCCGGGCCCACGCGTCGCCGCCAGGGCGCAGCCCCCCCACGACCGCGCTCGCCCCCAGCATGAGGAAGGTGGCCGCCGTGGTCAAATTCGGCTCGGAGGTCATGTGCGCCCCGGCCGCCGCCGCGGCCACGCCGGCCGCGCCCATCACGCCGGCGAGAAAGACGAGGAAACGGCGAAAGGCGTTCATGGCTCTGCTCCGCGTGGCTGGCCGTCCGTGGCAATGGCGTGGAAGAAGGTTCCCGAGACGCGCGCCCGGCGGCTTCCCGAAGGACCCATCTCCTTACCCTGACCATCGCTCAGGGCGACCAGCGGCGCATCGTCGCCGGCTTGTGTGACGCTGGCATAATGGAACTCGTGGCCGCGCAGCGCGGTCCCCGCCGGCCCCAGCGGGGAGTCTGCCAGCGTCACCGCCCGGCGGTAGCCGAGATTGAGCCGGCGGCGGGCGAAGCTCGTCACATGGCCGAGCAGCCCGAGCATCGGGTGCATCTTTCCGTCCGCGTCCTCGATGGCCTCGCCGAGCACCATGAAGCCCCCGCATTCGCCATGCACCGGCCGGGTGCGCGCGAAATGCCGCACGCCCTCGATGAAGCGGGAGGCCTGCGCCAGCCTTTCCCCATGCAACTCGGGATAGCCGCCGGGCAGCCAGCAGGCATCCGCTGCCGCGTCGGGCGCCTCGTCGGCGAGCGGGGAGAAGGGCAGGATTTCCGCACCCGCCCGACGCCAGCCGGCCATCACATGGGCATAGGCGAAGGAGAAGGCGACGTCGCGGGCCAGCGCGATGCGCTGGCCGGGCGGCGGCAGCGCCACCGGCACCAGGTCGGCCGGAGCGAGCGGCGCTCCCAGCGCGCGCAGCGCGTCGAGATCGACATGCGCTTCCGCCCGCTCCGCCAGCGCGGCGAGCTGGGCGGCGAGCGCGGGATGCTCCTCGGCCTGCACCAGGCCGAGATGGCGCTCCGGCAGGCGCACCGCCCCATCGCGCGGCAGGCTGCCCAGGATCGGGATGCCGAGCGCCGCGATGGCCGCACCGGCCTGCGCCCGGTGCCGCTCGCTCGCCACCTGGTTGAGGATGACGCCGGCGATGCGCACGCGGGGATCATGGCCGGCAAAGCCGCGCACCACGGCGGCGGCCGATTGCGACTGGCCGGAAATGTCGAGCACCAGCACGACCGGCAGGCCGAGCCGCGCGGCGAGGTCCGCCGCCGCGCCGCTGCGCCCGGCCTCGCCCTCGATGCCGTCGAACAGGCCCATCGACGCCTCGATGATGACCGTGTCGGCCCCTTCCGCCACCTCCGCCGCCAGCGCGTCGATCAGGGCGGGCGGCATGGCGAAGCTGTCGAGGCTCAGCCCCGGCCGCCCGGTGGCGGCGGCGTGGAAGGCGGGGTCGATATAGTCCGGCCCGGACTTCGCCACCCGCACCCGTACGCCCCGCGCCCGCAGCGCCGCCGCGACGCCGAGCGTCACCGTCGTCTTGCCCGAGCCGGAGCGCGGCGCGGCGATGATGAAGGCACGGGCGGTCATGGGCGGATCCCGGCTGAAGCATCCTTCGCGGCTCGCTGCGCTCGCGCCTCAGGATGACGG
>JAEYTJ010000187.1 GCA_023434095.1 Pseudomonadota bacterium
ATGGTGAAGAAGGCGCGCGAAGGGGTGATGGAGTTCCTGCTCATCAACCACCCGCTGGACTGCCCGATCTGCGACCAGGGCGGCGAGTGCGACCTGCAGGACCAGGCCATGGCCTATGGCGTGGACACGTCCCGCTATGCCGAGAACAAGCGCGCGGTCGAAGACAAGTATATCGGCCCGCTGATCAAGACCTCCATGACCCGGTGCATCCAGTGCACCCGTTGCGTGCGCTTCACCACCGAGGTGGCGGGCGTTGCCGAGCTCGGCGCCATCGGGCGCGGCGAGGACATGGAGATCACCACCTATCTCGAAGCGGCGCTGTCCTCCGAGCTGCAGGGCAATGTCGCCGATCTCTGCCCGGTCGGCGCGCTGACCCAGCGCCCCTATGCCTACCATGCCCGCCCGTGGGAGCTGTCGAAGACCGAATCCATCGACGTGATGGACGCGGTCGGCTCCAACATCCGCGTCGACACCCGCGGCCGCGAGGTCATGCGGGTCCTCCCGCGTCTCAATGAGGACGTGAACGAGGAGTGGATCTCCGACAAGACCCGCTACATCTGGGACGGCCTCAAGACCCAGCGCCTCGATCGCCCCTATGTGCGGGTCGGCGGCAAGCTGAAGGTCGCCAGCTGGCCGGAGGCCTTCGCCGCCATCGCCGCCAAGGTGAAGGGCGTGCCCGGCACCCGCATCGGCGGGCTGGTCGGCGATCTCGCCTCGGTGGAAGAGGCTTTCGCGCTCAAGTCCCTGCTGGCTTCGCTCGGCTCGGCGAACATCGACTGCCGGCAGGACGGGGCGAAGCTCGACCCCGCGCTCGGCCGCGCCAGCTATCTGTTCAACGCCACCATCGCCGGCATCGAGCAGGCCGACGCGCTGCTGATCATCGGCTCCAACCCGCGCCTCGAGGCGAGCGTGCTGAACGCCCGCATCCGCAAGCGCTGGCTGCAGGGCCATTTCCCCATTGGCCTCATCGGGCCGCATGTCGACCTGACCTACCCCTATGACTATCTCGGGGCCGGTACCGACACGCTGGCGGACCTCGCCAAGGATGGCGGCTTCGCCGAGGTGCTGAAGGGCGCGCAGCGTCCGCTGATCCTGATCGGGCAGGGCGCTCTCGCCCGTCCGGACGGGGCGGCGGTGCTAGCGCAGGCGGCGCGGCTGGCGGCCTCCGTCGGCGCGGTGACGGAGGGCTGGAACGGCTTCTGCGTGCTGCACACGGCGGCCTCGCGGGTCGGCGCGCTCGACATCGGCGCGGTGCCGGGCGAGGGCGGGCTCGACGCGGTGGCGATGACCAATCCCGGCGGGGTCGACGTGCTGTTCGCGCTCGGCTCGGACGAGATCGACATCGCCCCCGGCGCCTTCGTGGTCTATCTCGGCACCCATGGTGATCGCGGCGCGCATCGCGCCGACGTCATCCTGCCGGGTGCGGCCTATACGGAGAAGTCCGGCACCTATGTGAACACCGAGGGGCGGGTACAGATCGCCGGCCGCGCCGCCTTCCCGCCCGGGGAAGCGCGCGAGGACTGGGCGGTGCTGCGCGCGCTGTCCGACGTGGTCGGCCATCGCCTGCCCTTCGACAGCCTGGCGCAGCTGCGCGCGGCGCTCTACGCGGCGCATCCGCATCTCGCGCGGATCGACCATGTGGCACCGGCCGATGCGGCGGCCGTGACCGCACTGGCCTCGTCGGCGGGTACGCCGGCGAGCGGGCCGTTCGCCGCCGCCGTCACCGATTTCTACCTCACCAACCCGATCGCCCGCGCCTCCGCCGTGATGGCCGAATGCTCCGCGCTCGCCTCCAGCCGCCTTGCGGCGGCGGCCGAGTGAGGGGAGGGAGCACATGACCGAAACGACCTGGTTCGACACGCTGATACAGGTGCTCATCATCGTCGCCCAGAGCCTCGCGCTGCTGGTCGGCCTGCTGATCATCGTCGCCTATGTGCTGCTGGCCGACCGCAAGATCTGGGCGGCGGTGCAGCTGCGTCGCGGCCCCAACGTGGTCGGGCCGTTCGGCCTGTTCCAGTCCTTCGCCGACCTGATCAAGTTCGTGCTGAAGGAGCCGGTGATCCCCGACGGCGCCAATAAGGGCGTGTTCCTGCTGGCGCCCTTCGTCACCTGCTTGCTGGCGCTCGCCGCCTGGGCCGTGGTGCCGATCGACGCCGGGTGGGTGGTAGCCGACATCAATGTCGGCGTGCTCTATATCTTCGCCATCTCCTCGCTCGGCGTGTACGGCACCATCATGGCCGGCTGGGCGTCGAACTCCAAGTACCCCTTCCTGTCGGCGCTGCGCGCGGCGGCGCAGATGGTGTCCTACGAGGTCTCCATCGGCTTCGTCATCGTCACCGTGCTGCTGTGCGCCGGCTCGCTGAACCTCTCGGCCATTGTCGAGGCGCAGAACACCTCCTGGGGCATCCTCGGCTGGTACTGGCTGCCGCTGTTCCCGATGTTCGTGATCTTCTTCATCTCGGCGCTGGCCGAGACCAACCGCCCGCCCTTCGACCTCGGCGAAGCGGAGTCGGAACTCGTCGCCGGCTTCATGGTGGAATACGGCTCCACCCCGTACATGATGTTCATGCTCGGCGAGTATGTGGCGATCATGACCATGTGCGCGCTGACCGCCATCCTGTTCATGGGCGGCTGGCTGCCGCCGGTGCCGGTGGCCCCCTTCACCTGGGTGCCGGGCATCGTCTGGTTCCTGCTCAAGGTGCTGCTGGTCTTCTTCATGTTCGCCATGGTGAAGGCGATGGTCCCGCGCTACCGCTACGATCAGCTCATGCGGCTGGGCTGGAAGGTGTTCCTGCCGATCTCGCTGGCGATGGTGGTGATCGTGGCGTCCGTCCTCCACTTCACCGGCCTCGCGGCGGCGGGGGGATGAGATGGATGAGGGCACGCTCCAGGCCCTGATGGAAGCGTCCGCCATCGGTTGGGCGGGCGCTCTGGCGGGTGCGGTGTTCGGCGCACTCGAATGGTTCGTTCTGCCGGGGGTCGTCGAAACGTCGATCCGCGGTTCCAAGGAAGCCCGCAAGTTGAGTCCTGACCAGCTCGCGGGCGTGATTTCATGGTGGAAGACGGCGATCCGCGTCTTCGCCGTTTCGATGCCGCTGGTGGGCTTCGGCCTCGCCGCGACTCTGGCCGATTGAGGAGAGCGACATGAGATTGGATCTGGCCGCACGCCAGCTGCTGCTCACCGAGTTCGTCTCGGCGTTCTTCCTGGCGATGCGCTATTTCTTCAAGCCGAAGGCGACGATCAACTATCCCTTCGAGAAGAACCCGGTATCGCCCCGTTTCCGCGGCGAGCACGCGCTGCGCCGCTATCCCAACGGGGAAGAGCGCTGCATCGCCTGCAAGCTGTGCGAGGCGATCTGCCCGGCGCAGGCCATCACCATCGAGGCCGGCCCGCGCCGCAACGACGGCACGCGCCGCACCACGCGCTACGACATCGACATGGTGAAGTGCATCTATTGCGGCTTCTGCCAGGAAGCCTGCCCGGTGGATGCCATCGTCGAGGGACCGAACTTTGAGTTCGCCACCGAGACGCGCGAGGAACTCTATTACGACAAGGCCAAGCTGCTCGCGAATGGCGACCGCTGGGAGCGCGAGATCGCGCGCAACATGGCGCTTGACGCGCCGTACCGTTGAGCGCTGGGGGCTGGGAACGTGAAGACCGAAACGACAAGGGCCGCTAGGGCCGTTCGCGCTGCGACCGCCGTGACGGCGGACGCCGGAATGACTGGGGGGTGCCGGGCATGAGCCTCGCCGCGCTGTTCTTCTATCTTTTCGCCGGGGTCGCCGTGGCCTCGGCCTTCATGGTCATTGCGTCGCGGAACCCGGTCCATTCGGTGCTGTTCCTGATCCTGACCTTCGTCAACGCCTCGGGCCTGTTCATCCTGATCGGCGCCGAATACATCGCGATGCTGCTCATCGTGGTCTATGTCGGCGCGGTCGCGGTGCTGTTCCTGTTCGTGGTGATGATGCTCGACGTCGATTTCGTCGAGCTGCGCCAGGGCTTCCTTCAGTACCTGCCGGTCGGCGCGCTCATCGGCATGGTGTTCCTCGCCGAGCTGGTGCTGGTGGTCGGTTCCTGGACCTTCGGGGCCGGCGTCACCGGCGCGGTCACCTCGGCCACGCCCGAAGTGTCGAACGCCGTGGCCATCGGCCGGGTGCTGTACACCGACTATGTCTACTTCTTCCAGGCGGCCGGCTTCATCCTGCTGGTCGCGATGATCGGTGCCATCGTGCTGACGCTCCGCCACAAGGAGAACGTGAAGCGCCAGAGCATCCCGGTCCAGAATGCGCGCACCAAGGCGATGGCGATTGACGTCGTCAAGGTGCCTTCCGGCAAGGGGCTCTGAGCCATGGCGATCGGCCTTCCGCACTATCTGACCGTCGCGGCGATCCTGTTCACGCTCGGCACGCTCGGCATCTTCCTCAACCGGAAGAACGTCATCGTCATCCTGATGTCGGTGGAGCTCATCCTGCTGGCGGTGAACATCAACCTCGTCGCCTTCTCCGTCTTCCTCGGCAACATCGTCGGACAGGTTTTTGCGCTGTTCGTGCTGACGGTCGCCGCCGCCGAGGCCGCCATCGGCCTCGCCATCCTCGTGGTGTTCTACCGCAATCGCGGGTCGATCGCCGTCGAGGACATCAACACCATGAAGGGCTGAGCGGGCTTCATGTACCAGGCGATCGTATTTCTTCCCCTCGTCGGCTTTCTCATCGCCGGCCTGTTCGGCCGGCTGATCGGCGCCCGCGCCTCGGAGCTGGTGACGACCGGGCTGCTCATGATCTCCGCGTTCTTCGCGTGGATCGTGTTCTTCCAGACCGCCTTCGGCGGCCATGACGGCACGGTCGAGCTGTTCACCTGGTTCGCGTCGGGCAAGCTCGACGTCACCTGGGCGATCCGCGTCGACACGCTGACCGCGGTCATGCTGATCCTCGTCACCACCGTGTCCTCGCTCGTGCACCTGTACTCCATGGGGTACATGCACGAGGATCCCAGCCGTCCCCGCTTCTTTGCCTATCTCTCGCTGTTCACCTTCGCCATGCTGATGCTGGTGACGAGCGACAACCTCGTGCAGCTGTTCTTCGGCTGGGAAGGCGTCGGCCTCGCCTCCTACCTGCTGATTGGCTTCTGGTACGACAAGCCGTCGGCCTGCGCGGCGGCGATGAAGGCGTTCATCGTCAACCGCGTCGGCGATTTCGGCTTCGCGCTCGGCATCTTCGCCGTCTACCTGATGACGGGCTCCGTGGCGTTCGACCAGGTTTTCGCGGCCGCCCCGTCGCTGATGGACAAGAACATCCTGTTCCTTGGCCATGAATGGCATGCGCCCACCGTGATTTGCCTGCTGCTGTTCATCGGCGCCATGGGCAAGTCGGCGCAGCTCGGCCTGCACACCTGGCTGCCGGACGCGATGGAAGGCCCGACCCCGGTCTCGGCGCTGATCCACGCCGCCACCATGGTGACGGCCGG
>JAEYTJ010000201.1 GCA_023434095.1 Pseudomonadota bacterium
GCGTCATCCGCGCCGCCGAGCATGCCTATTCGCGCGATGGCGGGCTTGCCGTGCTGTTCGGCAACCTCGCCGAGGACGGCTGCATCGTGAAGACGGCGGGCGTCGACGAGTCGATCCTGAAATTCTCCGGTCCGGCGAAGGTCTTCGAGAGCCAGGACGCGGCCGTCCAGGGCATTCTGGGCAACAAGGTCGAGGCCGGCGATGTGGTCGTCATCCGCTACGAGGGCCCGCGCGGCGGACCGGGCATGCAGGAGATGCTCTATCCGACCAGCTACCTGAAGTCGAAGGGGCTGGGCAAGGCGTGCGCGCTCGTCACCGACGGCCGCTTCTCCGGCGGCTCGTCCGGCCTGTCGATCGGCCATGTGTCGCCGGAAGCGGCGGAAGGCGGCACCGTGGGCCTGGTGCGCGAGGGCGACGTCATCGAGATCGACATCCCCAACCGGCGGATCCACCTCGCCGTGGACGATGCCGAGCTTGCCGCCCGCCGCGAGGAGCAGCAGGCCAAGGGCTGGGCGCCGGCGGCGCCGCGCAAGCGCAACGTCACCACCGCGCTGAAGGCCTATGCCGCGCTCGCGACGAGCGCCGCCAAGGGTGCAGTCCGGCAGGTCCCCTGAGGACCGACCGAACGCACCGGCATCGGCGAGGCAACGAAACGAAGGCGGGGCCGCAGGCTCCGCCTTTTTGCATCCCCCTTCACGATCCCGCAGGGAGGCCGATATGGCCGATGACGACGACTCCTATGTCTATGACGAAGCCACCGGCGAGTGGCGCCCGGCCTCGGAGATCAAGGCGGCCGCCGCCGCTGCCGCGGAGGTGCGCGACGCCTCCGGCAATCGGCTCGCCGACGGGGATTCCGTCGTGCTGGTCAAGGACCTGAAGGTGAAAGGCGCCGGCCAGACGCTGAAGCAGGGCACGGTCATCAAGACCATCCGCCTCACCGACAACCCGGAAGAGATCGACTGCCGCCACGAGGCCATCAAGGGGCTCGTCCTGCGCACCGAATTCGTGCGCAAGCGCGGCTGACGGCGAGCCGGACGGCGTGGCGTGCCGCGCGGTGGCATGGTAGCGTCCGCGCCACTGTCACCACCGCGCAGGTTGCCCCATGAAAAAGCTTGTTCTGGCCCTTGCCCTCGCCGGTTCCGTCCTTACCGGACTGCCCCACGCCGCCCTTGCGGACAAGATCGACCTCTCGACCACGACCTGCGGGCAATTCCTGGAAAGCGACAAGACCGAGATCATGCTGACGCTGGCCTGGCTCGATGCCTATTACAAGGATGTCGACGCGCCGCCGGTCATCGACACCGACAAGTTCATCACCAATGCCGGCAAGCTCGGCGAATACTGCGCCGCCAACCCAAATATCGGCCTGATCACGGCCGCCGATGAGCTTTTCGGCGACTGAACGCCAGCCTGATTGTCACGCCTTCGTGAGCGGTGCGGGGATGATGGCCGACAATACGGTATTATCTTCGGATCTGACGGTATAATAAACCCATACAACGCCCGCGTTACGTCCCTTGGCAGCCGATAAGGTAGTTTATTACGCTGCCGAGACCGATAATTGCGCGGGAACTCTGGGTGATCGTTCGGATTATTCCTTCACTCAACAGGAGGATACAGCCGATGATCAACGCCAAGACAGCTTCCGCTGCCGTTCTCGCCGCCATGCTCGCCCTCAGCGGCCCCGCCCTTGCGCAGTCCAGCGGCACCGGCGGCGCCTCGTCGAGCGCGGGCGCGTCCGACTCCGGCGCCACCGGCGGCAGCGCCACCGGCAACTCCGGCACCACCGACAGCCGCACGACCGACGGGATGAACCCCGCGGCGGGCTCGGGCATGGATTCGTCGGAGGGTCGCAACACGACCACCGGCACCATGGGCACCACTTCTACCGACAATCCCGGCGCCACCACCGACCAGCCGGCCGACACCAAGTCGAACCGCGACTGCACGAGCACGCAGACCCCCTGCTGACCCGCGCCGTCGTGACACGGAAAAGGCCGCCTTCTCCCCGAGGCGGCCTTTTCTCGTTACGCCGCCGTGTTGCGAACAAAACGCGAAACGTGCTCTCTGGAAAGCTGATTTTCTCCGGAGATTCGCCGTTCCATGCAGCCCGCCGCCTATCTCGACAAGCTCAATCCGCAGCAGCGGCAGGCGGTCGAACATGGCGTCGCGGCGCCCGGCGCGACGCTTGGAGGACCGTTGCTGGTCATCGCCGGCGCCGGGTCCGGTAAGACCGATACGCTCGCCCACCGCGTGGCGCATCTCATCGTCAACCGCGCCGATCCGCGCCGCATCCTGCTGCTCACCTTCTCGCGCCGGGCGGCGGCGGAGATGGCGCGGCGGGTGGAGCGCATCGCCACCAAGGTGCTGGGACCCGAAGCGCGGGTGCTGACCGAAGGGCTCAGCTGGGCGGGCACTTTCCACGGCATCGGCGCCCGCCTGCTGCGCGACCATGCGCTCGACATCGGCCTCGATCCGGCCTTCACGATCCATGATCGCGAGGACAGCGCCGATCTCATCAACCTCATCCGCCACGAACTCGGGCTTTCCAGGACCGAGAAGCGCTTTCCCACCAAGGGCACGCTGCTCGCCATCTATTCACGCGCGGTAAATGCCGAGCAACCTCTGGAAGAAGTCATCGGGCGCGCCTTCCCGTGGTGCGCTGGCTGGAATGGCGAGTTGAAGGCGATCTTCGCCGGCTATGTCGAAGCCAAGCAGCGCCAGAACGTGCTCGATTACGACGACCTGCTGCTCTACTGGGCGCAGATGATGGGCGAGCCGGCGCTGGCTTCCGTGGTAGCGAGCCGCTTCGACCATGTACTGGTCGACGAATATCAGGACACCAACAAGCTCCAGTCCACCATCCTGCTCGGCCTGAAGCCGGACGGGCGCGGCCTTACCGTCGTCGGCGACGACGCCCAGTCGATCTATTCCTTCCGCGCCGCGACGGTGCGCAACATCCTCGATTTTCCCGGCCATTTCAGCCCGCGCGCCGACACGGTGATGCTGGAGCAGAACTACCGGTCCACCCAGCCCATCCTCGCGGCCGCCAATGCGGTGATCGACTTCGCCAGCGAGCGCTACGCCAAGAACCTCTGGTCCGAGCGCACCTCCGCGGAGCGGCCGGTGCTGGTGAGCGTGCGCGACGAGATCGAGCAGGCGAACTTCATCGCCACCCGCGTGCTGGAGAACCGCGAGGACGGGATGGCGCTGAAGCAGCAGGTCGTGCTGTTTCGCGCCGCCCATCACAGCGGGCCGCTGGAAGTAGAGCTAACACGGCGCAACATTCCCTTCGTGAAGTTCGGCGGGCTGAAGTTCCTCGATTCCGCCCATGTGAAGGACGTGCTCGGCGTGCTGCGCTTCGTCGAAAATCCGCGCGACCGGGTGGCGGGCTTCCGGGTGCTGCGCCTGTTGCCCGGCCTCGGCCCGGCCACCGCCAGTCGCATGCTGGACGCGGTGGACACGGCTGGCGCGCTGCTGCCGGCGCTGGAAGCGGTGACGCCGCCGGCCCGCACGGAACAGGAATGGCCGGCTTTCCTCGCCATGGCGCGCGCCTTGAAGG
This sequence comes from Pseudomonadota bacterium, assembly GCA_023434095.1. GTDB lineage: Bacteria > Pseudomonadota > Alphaproteobacteria > Rhizobiales > Xanthobacteraceae > Ancylobacter. The sequence goes on from JAEYTJ010000201.1 coordinate 3,563, forward strand.
CGAACACCGCCGGCTGGCCGGGCGAGTTGGACCTCGTGCGCGCCTGGTACGAGCCGCTGCTGGAGCGCCTGCACGAGGATGCCGCCAGCCGGCAGGCCGATCTCGTGCAGTTGACCCAGATCGCGGCGAGCTATCCTTCCCGCGCCCGCTTCCTCACCGAGCTGACACTCGACCCGCCGGACGCCACCAGCGCCGAGGCGGGGCCGCCCCATCGCGACGAGGACTATCTCATCCTCTCCACCATCCATTCCGCCAAGGGGCAGGAATGGAAATCGGTGTTCGTGCTCAACGCGGTGGATGGCTGCATCCCCAGCGATCTCGGCACCGGCACGCGCGAGGAGATCGAGGAGGAGCGGCGTCTGCTCTATGTCGCGATGACCCGGGCGAAGGACAGCCTGCACCTGATGCTGCCGCAGCGCTTCTTCACCCATGGTCAGTCCGCGCGCGGCGACCGGCACGTCTATGCCGCCCGCACCCGCTTCATCCCGCCCACGATTCTCGGCCGGTTCGCCACGGCAAGCTGGCCGCCGCCACAGGCGGAAGCGGCGGGAATGAGGGCCGCGCCGCAGGCCCCCATCGACATCGGGGCGCGGATGCGGGCCATGTGGAAATAGCAGGGATGGCCTTCAACGTATCCGCACGCCGGGCCCGTGTTCGCCCGGAGGCAGCAGCATCACCCCGGCTTCCTGCAGCGTGCTGACCAGCAGCGCTTCGGTCGCGCGATGAAGAACATGGCGGTGGCGCTCGAAATCGCGCACGGTGCTGCGGGAAACGCCGGCACGCTCGGCCAGATGCTCCTGCGTCCAATCGAGAAGGCCGCGTGCGGCGCGGCATTGTTCGGGCGCCAATTCCATCGCTTCTGCCTTGCGTAACGATACCCAAATCAACCATAATGGGCGACATATCGCAAGACTCGAAGGATAACCGCCCTCCGGAGGCTCCCGCTACCTATGTCCGATGCCACGCTCCTCCTCGTCGCGCTGCTTCTGCCGTTCCTCGGCAGCCTCGCTGCGGGGTTTCTGCCGACCCACGCGCGCAACACCGCCGCGATTCTGGCTGGCAGCGTGGCCGTGGCCGGGGCGGGCATAAGCCTCTGGCTCTACATGGCGCTTTCCGAGGGGGCACCGGTTCAGTTCTGGATGTCCTGGCTGCCCATGCTGGGACTGGACTTCACCCTGCGCCTCGACGGCCTCGCCTGGCTGTTCGCCATGCTGATCTTCGGGATCGGGGCGCTGGTGGTGCTGTATGCCCGCTACTACATGTCGCGCGAAGACCCGGTGCCGCGCTTCTTTTCCTTCCTGCTCGCCTTCATGGGCTCGATGATCGGCATCGTGCTGTCGGGCAACCTGATCCAGCTGGTGTTCTTCTGGGAACTGACCAGCCTGTTCTCGTTCCTGCTCATCGGCTACTGGCACCACACCGCCAATGCGCGTGACGGCGCCCGCATGGCGCTGACCGTCACCGGCACGGGCGGCCTGTGCCTGCTGGTCGGCGTGCTGCTGATCGGCCGCATCGTCGGCAGCTACGACATCGACCAGGTGCTGGAGTCGCGCGACCTCATCGTCCAGAGCAACCTCTATGTTCCGGCGCTGGTGCTGATCCTGCTCGGCGCCTTCACCAAGAGCGCGCAGTTCCCGTTCCATTTCTGGCTGCCGCACGCGATGACGGCGCCGACCCCGGTCTCGGCCTATCTGCATTCGGCCACCATGGTAAAGGCGGGCATCTTTCTGCTGATGCGCCTCTGGCCGGTCATGTCGGGCACCGATGCGTGGTTCTACATGGTGGTGCCGGCGGGGCTGGTGACGCTGCTGCTCGGCGCCTTCATCGCCATCTTCCAGCAGGACCTGAAGGGGCTGCTGGCCTATTCCACCATCAGCCATCTCGGCCTGATCACGCTGCTGCTCGGCCTCGGCAGCCCGCTGGCGGCGGTGGCGGCGATCTTCCACACGCTGAACCACGCCATCTTCAAGGCGTCGCTGTTCATGGCCGCGGGCATCATCGACCACGAGACCGGCACGCGCGATCTGCGCAAGCTCAGCGGGCTCTACCGCTACATGCCGATCACCGCGACGCTCGCCATGGTCGCGGCCGCCGCCATGGCCGGCGTGCCGCTGCTGAACGGCTTCATTTCCAAGGAAATGTTCTTCGCCGAGGCGGTGGCCGACCATACCGGCTCGCTGCTCGACGACAGCCTGCCCTATTGGGCGACGCTCGCCGGTGTGTTCAGCGTCACCTATTCGCTGCGCTTCATCCTCGGCGTGTTCTTCGGCCCGCCTCCGGTCAACCTGCCGCACCGGCCGCACGAGCCGGCGCACTGGATGCGCTTTCCCATCGAACTGCTGGTGCTGATCTGCCTGCTGATCGGCATCGTGCCGGGGTTGACGATCGGCCCCTTCCTCGCCACCGCCGTCAAGGGCCTGCTCGACGCCACCCCGCCCTATTACAGCCTCGCGCTCTGGCACGGCTTCAACCTGCCGCTGATGATGAGCCTGATCGCCATGGCCGGCGGCGTGGTGCTCTATCTCGGCCTGCGCCGCTATCTCGAAAGCGGCATCGAGGGGCCGCCGATCCTGCGCGATTTCAAGGGGCAGCGCATCTTCGAGAAGGTGCTGGCGACGCTGTCCTGGCAATGGGCGCGCGCCGGCGAGGCAGCTCTGGGAACGCGGCACCTGCAGCCGCAGATGCGGATCGTCATCGCGCTGGCGGTGGTCGCGGCGCTGGCGCCGTTCATCGCCAACGGCGCGGTCGGCACCGGCGACATGCCGGGAACGCCGCTCCCGCCGGGCTTCGCCCTGCTGTGGCTGGTCGGCGGGGCCTGCGCGCTCGGCGCGGCCTACCAGGCCAAATATCACCGCTTCGCGGCGCTGGTGCTGGTGGGCGGGGCGGGCCTCGTCACCTGCGTCACCTTCGTTTGGCTCTCGGCGCCGGACCTCGCCGTCACCCAGCTGCTGGTGGAGATCGTGACGACGGTGCTGCTGCTGCTCGGCCTGCGCTGGCTGCCCAAGCGCATCGAGGACATCTATCCCTCTCGCCCGCCGCTGAAAGTGCTGCTGCGCCGCTATATCGACATCACCATCGCCTGCGGGCTGGGCGGGGTGATGGCGTTCCTCGCCTATTGCCTGATGACCCGCCCGCTGACCGAGAGCGTCTCGCGCTTCTTCGTCGAGCGCGCCTATTCCGAAGGCGGCGGCACCAACATCATCAATGTCATTCTGGTCGATTTCCGCGGCTTCGACACGATGGGCGAAATCGTCGTGCTGTGCCTCGCCGGACTGACGGTCTTCGCCCTGCTGCGGCGTTTCCGCCCTGCCCCGGAGAGCATCGAGCGGCCCGAGCAGCAGCGCATCCAGCATGCCTATGACGAAGCTGCGCCCGACCGTTCGCCCGGCGACACGGTAGCAGATTACATGCTGATTCCGCGTCTCATCATGCACTGGCTGTTCCCGGTGATCGCGGTCATGGCCGTCTATCTGTTCATGCGCGGCCATGACCTGCCGGGCGGCGGCTTCGCGGCCGGCATCACGCTCTCCATCGCCTTCGTGGTGCAATACATGGCCAGCGGCACCCGCTGGGTGGAGGACCATCTGCGGGTGCTGCCGCTGCGGTGGATGGGGATGGGCCTGCTCACCTCCTGCGCCACCGGCGTCGGCTCCTGGTGGTTCGGCTACCCCTTCCTGACCTCGCATTTCCAGTATGTGGAACTGCCGTTCATCGGCAAGATGCCGGCGGCGTCGGCGCTGCTGTTCGATCTCGGCGTGTTCGCGCTGGTGGTCGGCGCCACCGTGCTGATCCTGATCGCCCTCGCGCATCAGTCGCTGCGCAGCTCGCGCGCCGCGCAGGCCAGCGAGGGAGGCGACTGATGGAGATCGTCCTCGCCATCGGCATCGGTATCTTCACCGCGTCCGGCGTGTGGCTGCTCCTGCGCCCGCGCACCTACCAAGTGATCATCGGCCTGTCGCTGATCTCCTATGCGGTGAACCTGTTCATCTTCGCCATGGCCGGCGGCGGGCTGCGCGTCGACGGACCGCCGATTCTTGCGCCCGGCGGCGTCGGCAATCCGGAGACGATCGCCGACCCGATCCCGCAGGCGCTGGTGCTCACCGCCATCGTCATCGGCTTCGCCATGACGGCGCTGTTCCTGGTCGTGCTGCTGGCCGCGCGCGGACGCACCGGCACCGACCATGTCGACGGGCGGGAGCCGGACCGATGACCCCCGCCCTGGACCACCTCGCCGTCCTGCCCATCGTCCTGCCGCTGGCCGTCGGCGCCCTCATGCTGCTGTTCGACGAGCGCCGCCGCGTGCTGAAGATGTCGCTCAGCCTCGCGACCGTGTTTGCGCTGCTGGTCATCGCGGTGACTCTGGTCGTGATGGTCGGTCTGCCGAACGGCGACCGCTGGTCGACCCTGATCGTCTACCCGCTCGGCAACTGGCCGCCGCCCTTCGGCATCGTGCTGGTGGTGGACCGGCTCGCCGCGCTGATGCTGCTGATGACCGCCGTTCTCGGCTGCACCACGCTGCTCTTCGCCCTCGCCCGCTGGCACACGGCGGGTCCGCGCTTCCACACGCTGTTCCTGCTGCTGCTGACCGGTCTCAACGGCGCCTTCCTGACCGGCGACCTGTTCAACCTGTTCGTGTTCTTCGAGATCCTGCTCGCCGCCTCCTACGGGCTGGTGCTGCACGGTTCGGGAACCGCGCGCGTGCGGGCGGGCCTGCACTACATCCCGATCAACCTCGTCGCCTCCTCGCTCTTCCTGGTCGGCGTGGCGGTGATCTACGGTGTCACCGGCACGCTGAACATGGCCGATCTCAGCCGGATCGTGCCGACGCTCGCGCCGGATTCACGGACCTTGCTGGAGGCGGGCGCGGCGGTGCTCGGCATCGCCTTCCTTGTAAAGGCCGGCATGTGGCCGCTCAGCTTCTGGCTGCCGACCACCTATGCCGCCGCCTGCGCGCCGGTCGCGGCGATGTTCGCCATCATGACCAAGGTCGGCATCTATGTGATCCTGCGGCTGTTCCTGCTGTGCTTCGGCGACGAGGCCGGGGCGTCGGAGGCGTTCGGCGCTACCTGGCTCTATTATGGCGGCATGGCGACGCTGCTGTTCGGCGGCATCGGCGTGCTGGCCTCCCAGTCCATGCAGCGCCTGGGCGGCTATTCCGTGCTTATCTCCTCCGGCACCATGCTCGCCGCCATCGGCACCGGCAACAGCGCGGTGATTTCGGGGGCCCTCTACTACCTCGTCGCCTCGACCTTCGCGATAAGCGCCTATTTTCTGCTGGTCGAGCTGATCGAGCGCGGCCAGGCCGCCGGTGCCGACGTGCTTGCGGTGACGCTGGAGATATTCGGCGACCCGGAGGAGGACATCGAGGACGAAGACGAGGAGGTGGGCGTCGCCATTCCCGCCACCATCGCCGTGCTCGGCGGCGGCTTCGTCGCCTGCACGGCCGTGCTCGCCGGCCTTCCGCCGCTCTCCGGCTTCATCGGCAAGTTCGCCATGCTCTCGGCGCTGCTGAACGAGGCGGGCGAAATCCCCTTCGACCACTGGCTGTTCGTCGCCCTGCTGATGCTGTCGGGCCTCGCCACGCTGATCGCCATGACCCGTAACGGCATCCGCACCCTGTGGGTGCCCGCCGAGACGGACATTCCCCGCGTGCGGGCCATCGAAGCGATCCCGGTCGGCGCCCTGCTGCTTCTGTGCGCGGTCATGACCTTCGCCGGCGGCCCGGCCATGCGCTACATGGAGGCCACCGCGCAGATCCTCTACTGGCCGAGCGAATATGCACGCGACGTTCTCGGCAGCCAGCCCGTCGGCCACAGCACGAGCGATCCCCGGTCCAGCGGCCACGGCCCATCGGGCATCAACGCGACGGGAGGCACGCCGTGAACGCGCTTCGCCGCCTCATTCCCTACCCGCTGCTGTTCCTCGCGCTGCTCGTCATGTGGCTGCTGATGACGCAGAGCCTGTCGGCGGGCCAGCTCCTGCTGGGGGCGGTGGTCGCCATCGGCGGCTGCTGGGTCATGACCGCGCTCGATCCGCCGCCGGCCCGGCTGCGCCGCCCGGCCGCCGCCGCCCGCCTCGCCGGGCGGGTGTTCGTCGACGTGTTCCGCTCCAATCTCGCCGTCGGCAGCATCATCCTTGGCAATGAGGACCGGCGTACCCATGCCGGCTTCATGTGCCTGAAGCTCGATCTCAAAAGCCCGTACGGTCTCGCCATCCTTGCCATCGTGCTGACCTGCACGCCCGGCACGCAATGGGTCCGCTACGATCCCGCCACCGGGCTTCTGCTGCTGCATGTGCTCGATCTCGTGGACGACAAGGAGTGGGTGCGCACCATCAAGGGGCGCTATGAGGGGCTGCTGATGGAGATATTCGAATGAGCGTCGCCATCCTCGGCTGGTCGATCACGCTGGCGCAGGTGCTGCTGACCCTCGCCATGGGCTGCGCGGCGCTGCGCTTCATTCGCGGCCCGCGCGCGCAGGATCGTATCATCGGCCTCGACACGTTCTATGTGAACGCCATGCTGCTGCTGGTCACCCTCGGCATCCGCAGCGGCACCACGCTCTATTTCGAGGCGGCGCTGATCATCGGGCTGCTCGGCTTCGTCGGCACGGTCGCGCTGGCCAAGTTCCTCATGCGCGGCGAGGTGATCGAATGAACGCCGCCCCCGACCTGCCGCTCTGGGCGGCGATTCTCGTCTCGTTCTTCGTGGTCGTCGGCGCGCTGGTGACGCTGATCGGCTCCGTCGGCTTGTGGCGCCTGCCCGATTCCTACGCCCGGCTGCATGCGCCTTCGCTCGGCGCCACGCTGGGCACCGGCTCGATGCTGATCGGCTCGATGATCTGCTTCTCGGTGCTGCAGGAGCGGCCGCTGATCCACGAAGTGCTGATCGGCCTGTTCGTGACCATCACCACGCCGGTGACGCTCATGCTGCTGGCGAGCGCCTCGCTCTACCGCGACCGCGTGGAGGGAAACGACGCCGCGCCCAAGGACGACCCGGCGCCGACCGAACTTTAGCGTCGGGAATCGTCCGGCTTCTTCGGCGTGCCGTCGAGCGAACCATCCACCGTGTTGAGCGTCTCGGGGGCGAAGCGGCCGCCGTCGCGCCGGGCGGGCTCGCCGTCAACGGGGTGATTGTCGTTGTCGACCTCGTCCAGCGGCGGTTTCAGCGGGTTCGACACCGCCGTGGTGCGGTCGTCGAGCACCGCATCGACATTGGCGGGGTCGACGACGACGGGGTTCTGGTCCAGCGTGCGGGGATCGCGCACCATCGGGCATGCCTCCATGACTGTTGCCTGAGGCAACGGGCAGGTACGCCCGCGGGTTCCCTCCCGTTCCCCGCCCGAGTACCGGCTCAGGCGTGGAACAGCCGCCGGTAGAGGGTGGAGCGGTTGACGCCGAGCCGGCGGGCGGCCTGCGAGACATTGCCGCCGCACGCCTCCACCGCCTGCCGCATCGCCTCGACGGTGAGCGCGTCCAGCGTGCCGGCCCCCGCCGGCGCGGCGGGCCCGGCCAGTATCTCCGGCGGCAGCATGTCATCGCCCACCGGACGGAACGGATCGGCCAGCGCTGCCAGCGCCCGCAGCGTGCCGGCGAGCTGGCGGAAATTGCCCGGCCATTCATAGGCGGAGAGCCGCGCCTCACACGCCTCCGACAGCGTCAGCCGTTCATCCGCCACCAGCCGTGCCCAGAGTTCGCGCACGACGGCGGCGCGATCCGGCAGGCGGCGCAGGGGCGGCAGTTCGATCGTGTA
>JAEYTJ010000219.1 GCA_023434095.1 Pseudomonadota bacterium
GCTTCGTGCAGGCGGGGTTCGTGCAGGCGACGCCGCCCGCCGCGGCCCGGCTGGCCGAGGTGCCGCTGCCGCCGCCCTCCCCGCTGCGCGGGCGCGCCGCCAGCGTCCAATAGCGTCCCCCGCCATCCTTTTGCCGTGAGCCCCGGCTTTACATCGGGGCTCCGCCGCCCGGTGCCTGCGTCGATTCGATGACGGGCCGGGTTGACGGGTGCGGTCGCGGGCGGCATCGTCGCCCACCATCCGCTGCGGGGGTAACTGAAAACCTCCCGGATCGTCGGCTGCGGAAGCGCACGCGTTCCGGATCGGATCTGAAACCCTGCGCGCCCACCGCGTGCGGGGTCGAGTACGCGAGCGCCGCCGGGCGCCATTGGGAACATGAGAGCGCACCCCGGTCCCGGACCGCGCGGCGCGCCACTGGGGAAGGCGGGGAAGCCTGTTGGAGACGAGGCGCGGACTGGCAGGCGCGAGGCGTACGCACCTCGCGGCGTTCGATCTCGGCGACGAGCCCCCGCTCGGCGTCGACGGCGACGCCGAGGAGCCGATCAACCGCCGCCGCATCTCCATCCGCTGGCTCATGGCCACGCTGCTCACCGGAATCTGCGGCGCGGCGCTGATGGGCGGGGCGGTCTATGCCGCGCTCGACGGCGAATACCGCTTCGCCCAGTCGCCGGAAACGGTGCGCTCGGCCCTGCGCGGCACGCTGGCCGCCGGCGAGCGCCCGTCCAATGTCGCCCGCAAGGGCGACCGCATGTCGATCCTGTCCGAAAGCTTCAGCGCCAAGCAGACGCTGCGCCTCTCGACCACGGCCAAGGATGGCGACCGCGAGGTCATCAGGGTGCGCGCCGTCACCAAGGTGGCGACCAATCTCGCCCAGACCGTCACTTCCGCCTCGGTCGACGTGCCGCGCTTCAACCCGGCCAAATTGATCGCCGAATCGACCAATGACGAAGCCGATTCGGTACAGGCCGAACCCACCGGCGACCTCACCATCGTCCTGCGCGACATAGCGACGCTCGCGCCCAGCACCCGCTTCGCGGCCGAGCTGCCGATGGAAGACGTGCTGATGAAGGTACGCGAGACGGCCGAGTTCAGCGTGCCCACCGCCGATGCCCGCGCGCCGGCCTTCTCCGGCCTCGGCATGATGGCCTATGCGCCCTCCGGCGCCGCCGATCCGCTGAACGTGCTGCAACAGCCCGAGAACATGTCGGCGGTGGACAAGTCGGCCGACGATGCCTCCGGCGGCAATGACTGGTCGGAGCGCACGGTGGTGGCCAAGGCCGGCGACAGCGTCGCCTCCATCCTCGTCGATCTCGGCGTCCCGGAAGTCGCCGCCAACGGCGCCGCCCGGGCCTTCGGCACCCGTGAACTCTCGGGCAAGCTGGCGCCCGGCCTGCGGCTCAAGGTCCTGCTCGACAACGCCACCGAGGGCGCGATGCCGCTGCGCGTGGCGGTGTTCGGCGAGAGCGGCCATCAGGGCACGGTGGCCCTGTCCGACAGCGGCACCTTCCTCGCTGTTCAGGAGGCCAGCGACACCCAGCTCGCCGATCTCGGCCCGGACGACGGCGACGAGGAAGGCGGCGGCGGGCGCATCACGCTCTATGACAGCATCTGGGAAACCGCGCTGCGCCACGAGGTGCCGCGCCCGGTCATCGAGAGCATGATCCGCGTCTATTCCTTCGACGTCGATTTCCAGCGCCGCGTGCGCGCGGGCGACGCGCTCGAAGTGCTGTACGAGCCGGACGAGGCCGGCGGCGCCGGTGGCGTGCTCTATGCCGGGCTGACCGTCGGCGGCGAGGAGCGGCGCTATTACCGCTACCAGACCCCCGATGACGGGCTGGTCGACTTCTATGACGACGGCGGCAAGAGCGCGAAGAAGTTCCTGGTGCGCAAGCCGCTCTCCGGCGGCCAGCTGCGTTCGGGGTTCGGCATGCGCCGGCACCCGATCCTCGGCTACAGCCGCCTGCATTCCGGCGTCGACTGGTCGGACCGCACCGGCACGCCGATCTATGCCGCCGGCAACGGCGTGATCAAGAAGGCCGCCTGGACCTCCGGCTATGGCCGCCGCATCGAGATCCAGCACTCCAACGGCTATGTCACCACCTATTCGCACCAGTCCGGCTTCGCCAAGGGCATCCGCGAGGGCGTGCGCGTACGGCAGGGCCAGCTCATCGGCTATATCGGCTCCACCGGCCTCTCCACCGGCGCGCATCTCCACTACGAGGTGCTGGTGAACGGGCGCTTCGTCGACCCGATGCGCATCCGCCTGCCGCGCGGGCGGGCGCTGGACGGGCGCATTCTCGCCGGCTTCGAGAAGGAGCGCGCCAATGTCGACGCGCTGCTCAACCACAGCGGTGCCCCGCGCGTGGCCTCCAGCGGCGCCGGCGACGCCGAGACCAACTGATGCTGGACGGTCCCCGCCTCCCGCCCCGCTCCGGCGGCCCCGCCACCTCTCTGGTCGTGCTGCTGCACGGCTACGGCGCCGACGGGCGCGACCTGATCGACCTCGGCGACTACTGGGCGCCCCTGCTTCCCGACACCGCCTTCGTCTCGCCCCACGCGCCCGAGCCGCTTGCCGTCGCCCCCGTGGGCCGGCAGTGGTTCGGCTATACCGAACGCAACGATCGCGAGCGCTGGGCCGGCGTGCAGAGCGCGCAAAGGGCGCTCGACGCCTTTCTCGACGCCGAACTCGCGCGGCTGGACCTGCCCGGCGCGCGCCTCGCGCTGGTCGGCTTCAGCCAGGGCACGATGATGGCGCTGCATACGGGCCTGCGCCGCAAGGTCGCGCCCGCCGGCATTGTCGGCTTCTCCGGCATCCATGTCCTGCCGCCGGAAGGCGCCACGGCGGCGTTCGCGGCCGACATTGTCGCCCGCCCGCCGGTGCTGCTCATCCATGGCGACCTCGACCAGGTGATCCCGCCGCTGGCGCTGCCGCGCGCGGTGGAAAGCCTGCAGCAGCAGGGCATCGAGGTGCGCGCGCATCTCTCCAACGGCCTCGCCCACGGCATCGACGGCACCGGGCTCTCGCTCGCCGGCACCTTCCTCACCGAGGTGCTGGCCTGAAGCCGCTCCCGCGCCGCGAAATGCAGGCCGGCGCTTCACAAGACTGACACGCTCCCTATAGACTATTGCCGTGCGTCACGCGGCGCCGACTCAGCGACCGTGCGGACGTTCCTGACAGGGAGCGAGCGTTGACGGCGACTTTGTCTCCGGGTGCCTGGCCTGCCCTCGTGCTCAACGCCGATTACCGGCCGCTGAGCTATTACCCTCTCTCGGTCTGGGCGTGGCAGGACGCCATCAAGGCGGTGTTCCTCGACCGGGTGAACATCGTCGAATATTACGAGCGGCAGGTCTCCAGCGCGACCTTCCAGATGCGGCTGCCGAGCGTCGTCTCGCTGAAAACCTTCATCCGCCCCTCGCGCCAGCCCGCCTTCACCCGCTTCAACGTCTTCCTGCGCGACCGCTTCACCTGCCAGTACTGCGATTCGCGCGAGGACCTGACCTTCGACCATGTCATCCCGCGCTCGCGCGGCGGCCAGACCACGTGGGAGAACGTCGTCGCCGCCTGCTCCCCCTGCAATCTGCGCAAGGGCAGCCTGATGCCGGAGGCCGCGCACATGCTCCCGCGGCAGAGGCCATACCAGCCCAGCGTGTTCGACCTGCACCAGAACGGCCGGCATTTCCCGCCCAACTACCTGCACGACAGCTGGATGGACTATCTCTACTGGGATACGGAGCTCGATCCCTAGGCCACGCGGCCCGGACGGCGCGGCGGCTCACGCCTTCGCCGTCGCGCCCCACATCGCCACCACCAGCAGCGCGCTGGCGATGAAGGCATTGTAGCCGGCGAGCGAAAGGCCGAGCAGGCGCCAGGGCGCTTCGTCGCAGCGCACCACCCGCGCGCCCTGCAGCTGGCCGAGCATGTCGCCGCCGCCGCCCAGCGCCGGGCCGGCGCCCGAGCAGGTGTCCGGGCCCGCCCAGAAGCCCCATTCGACGCCGGCATGATAGACGGCGAGAAACGCGCCGAGCGCCATCAGCATGCCGGCAATCGCCAGCGCCACCCGCGCGAACCCTTCCTTGCCGAGCCCCCCGAACAGCGCCCCGATCAGCGCCACCGGCACGCCGATATAGTAGGGAATCCGCTGTTCGAGGCAGAGCGGACAGGGGGCCAGCCCCACCACCAGCTGGAAATACCACGCTCCGGCCAGCGTGCCGGCGCCGATGGCGGCGACCATGAGCCCGGCGGCGAGCTGCCGGTTGCGCACCGCGCGGCGGGCGTCGGCGGAAGGGCGGGCGGAAGCGGTCGCGGTCATGTCCCGTCACTCAAGCTGGCAAGCGGCCGTGGGATCGGCCGGTCGCCATTACTAGCCGCTCGCCCGGCCGGCGCAAATGGGGCGGAAGATCACGTCTGCCGGACGCGGGGCGCCCCGCCCGGCCCCTCAATCCGCGAGGGCGAAGCGAAGCGCCCGCGCCATCGCCGAGGGCAGGATCGAGGCATGGTCCTCCCCCGCCAGCCGCTCGAAGCGCACCTCGGCGGCGGGCCCGAACGCCGTCGCCGCCCGCGCGGCGAAGCGCCGTGCCCGGTCCACCAT
>JAEYTJ010000220.1 GCA_023434095.1 Pseudomonadota bacterium
AGGCGGGCACGGGCACGGGCGAGAAAATCGCCGAGGTCGAGCGGCCCCGCGCCGGTCGCTTCCGGCATGGTCAGCACGTTCACAGACAAGCGTTCATCCCTCCTCATTCGCCGTCCTCGCCGGGCGCCAGCGCAAAGAACGCCCCGCCCGAGGCGACGCCGAACACGCGTTTCCCGGCCACATGCCGCTCCTCCGCCCCCTCGGCCAGTTCGAGGAAGACGGCACGGGTCAGCCGCGCCCACAGGCCGCGACGGATATACACATAGGGTCGCGGCTCGCCATCCGCCCGTATATCGACCCGCAGCGGATGGTCGCGGTCGCAGGCGACGACATCGTCGAGATTGGTGCGGAAGACGAGGCGCGGCGCCCCCTGCCCCGCCCCTTCCGGCTCTACCGCCATGGCGACGGCGAGGAAGGGCGCGTCCTCCACCCGGATGCCGAGCTTCTCCACCGGCGTCACCAGCACATGGCGCTCCCCCTCGCGCCGCAGCACAGAGGCGAACAGGCGCACCAGCGCCGGCCGGCGGATCGGCCGGCCCTCGTGGTGCCACGCGCCCTCGCGGTCGATGCGGATGTCGATGTCGCCACAATCGGGCGGATTCCAGCGCTCCAGCGGCGGCAGCGCCCGCCCGGCGCCGTTTCCGAGGTTGCGCACCAATTCGTCAAACTGGGTGGAAGCTTCTGAATTCATGGGGAAATCCCTGTCACATGCACGCAATCGCGCAGTCGTGATCCCCCGCCCGATAGTCGACGCGGTTGCAGGATAGCGTAAGCTCAGCCCTTCGGAAGCCCAAGCCGGCACGCGAGTCCCGACCCTCGGAATCGCGTCAGGTGCATTGCAATATTCCTATTGCAGCGCACAATGCCGTCGGGGCGGGAGGAACAGAGCGTCTCGCGGCGCGGCCGGCAGGCCGGGGGCATGCGCGGGATTTGGGATTGCAGGAGTACGGCATGACGTCCGCCACCGGCGAGAATTTCGAATCCCTCGATGACATGATCATCCGCACCGCGGAATCCACCGCCGCCAATGTCCGTGCCGCCCGGGCCGGCATCGGCTCCGTCATTTTCGGCCAGGAGGCGGTGGTGGAGCGTACGCTCATCACCCTGCTTTCCGGCGGCCATGGCCTGCTGGTCGGCGTGCCCGGCCTCGCCAAGACCAAGCTGGTGGAAACGCTCGGCGTGGTGCTGGGGCTCGACGCCCGCCGCGTGCAGTTCACCCCCGACCTCATGCCCTCCGACATTCTCGGTGCCGAGGTGCTGGAGGAAAGCGCCGGCGGGCGCCGCTCCTTCCGCTTCATTCCGGGCCCGGTCTTCGCCCAGCTGCTGATGGCGGACGAGATCAACCGCGCCTCGCCTCGCACCCAGTCGGCGCTGCTGCAATCGATGCAGGAAGGCCATGTCACCGTGGCCGGCGTGCGCCATGACCTGCCAAAGCCCTTCCACGTGCTGGCGACGCAGAACCCGCTGGAGCAGGAAGGCACCTATCCCCTGCCGGAAGCGCAGCTCGACCGCTTCCTCATGGAAATCGACGTCGACTATCCCGACCGCGATTCCGAGCGGAAAATCCTGTTCGACACCACCAGCGCCGAGGAAACCAAGCCGCGCGCGGTGATGACGGCCGAGGAACTCGCCGCCGCCCAGCGTCTGGTGCGCCGCCTCCCCGTGGGTGAATCCGTGGTCGAGGCCATCCTCACTCTGGTCCGCTCCGCCCGTCCGGGCTCGGAGGCGGGCGATCTCTCCAAATTCATCGCCTGGGGCCCCGGTCCGCGCGCCTCGCAATCGCTGATGCTGGCGGTGCGTGCCCGCGCGCTGCTGGACGGGCGCTACGCCCCCTCGGTGGACGACGTCGTGGCGCTTGCCGAACCCGTGCTCAAGCACCGCATGGCGCTCACCTTCGCCGCCCGCGCCGATGGCGAGACGGTGCCGGGCGTCATCGCCAAGCTGGCCAAGCGGATCGGCTGAGGCGGATGCGGAACCTTTTCGGCCGCGGCCGGCGCCGCGTGCCCGCGTGACGGAGACCTGACCGGGTGGAGTTCGAGGCCGATACCGCCGTGCGAAGCGCCGCGCAGGATGCTGCCGGCCTCGTCGCCGCCATGCCCCGTCTGGTGCTGGAGGCCCGCCGCATCGCGGCCAGCGTCTATCACGGCCTGCACGGGCGCCGCCGCGCCGGCACGGGCGAGAATTTCTGGCAGTACCGCCGCTTCAACGACGGCGAACCCTCCGCCCGCGTCGACTGGCGCCGCTCCGCCCGCGACGACCATCTCTATGTGCGCGAACGCGAATGGGAAGCCGCCCACACGGTGTGGATCTGGCCGGACCTCTCCGCCTCCATGGTGTTCGCCTCGCCTCTGGTGTGGGAGACCAAGCGCGACCGCGCGCTGGTGCTGGCCTTCGCCCTCGCCGATCTTCTGGTGCGCGGCGGCGAGCGGGTCGGCATACCCGGCGTCATGCGCCCCTCCGCCTCGCGCCGCATCGTCGAGAAGATGGCGGAATCGCTCATCCACGCCGCCAGCCTGCCGCAGAGCCTGCCGCCCGCCTTCGCGCCCTCGCCGCTGGCGGAAGTGGTGCTGCTCGGCGACCTGTGGAGCCCGACGCGCGAAGTGGTGGCGAGCCTCGGCGGCCTTTCCTCCTCCGGCGCCAACGGCCACGTCGTGCAGGTCTGCGACCCGGCGGAAGAGACCTTCCCCTATTCCGGGCGGGTCGAGTTCCGCGAGCCGGAAAGCGGCGCCACGCTCACCATCGGCCGGGCGGAGACGGTGCGGGCGGAATATGTCGGCCGCGTCGCCGCCCATCGCGACGCCATACGCCGCGAGGCGGAGCGCCACCGCTGGAGCTTCCTCGTCCATCGCACCGACCGGCCGGCCAGCGAGGTGCTGCTGGCCCTGCACGCCCGCATGAGCGGCGGCCACGGCGCGGTGCCGCCCAGCGAAGGCGCCCCCTCCGACACAGCGGGGCACGCGGCATGAGCGGTCTGTTCGGCCTTCCCCTCGCCTTCGCCACGCCGCTGCTGCTCACCGCGCTCGCCGCGCTGCCGTTGCTGTGGTTCCTGCTGCGCCTCGTGCCGCCGCGCCCGCGCCGGCTCGCCTTCGCGCCGATGCGGCTGCTGCTCGACATCCCGCCGAAGGAGGAAACCCCGGCCCGCACGCCCTGGTGGCTCACCGTGCTGCGGCTGCTGCTGGCGGCCATTATCATCCTCGCCGCCGCCGGGCCGATCTGGAATCCGCCGGTCGCCGGCCCGGCCTCGTCCGGCCCGGTGGTGCTGCTCATCGATTCCGGCTGGCCCGCCGCCGCCGGCTGGGCCGCCCGCCGCGCCAGCGCCGAGGGCGTGGTGGCCGATGCCGATCTCGAAGGACGCGGCGTCGTCCTCATTCCCACCGGCGAACCGCCGCTGGAGCCGCGCGTGCTGGCCCCGCGCGAGGCGCGCGAGCGGCTGCGCACACTCGGCCCCGTGCCCTTCGTGCCGGACCGCGCCCCCGCCTTCGCCAGCCTCGCCAAGGCGCTCGCCGCCGCCCCTGAGGCCAGCGTCATCTATCTCTCCGACGGCGTGGCCCTCGACAGCGCCGGCACCACCGCGGCGGATCTGGCGGCGATCGTCGGCAATCGCCCGCTCACCACGCTGGTCGACGGCGTCACCGAGCCGCTGGCGCTGGCCGCCGCCGACAATGCGGTGGACGCGCTGACCGTGAAGGTGCTGCGCGCCGACCGCCAGACCGCGCCCCGCGCCGGCATGGTCCGCGCCTTCGACATGCGCGGCCTGCCGCTCGGCGAGGGCTCCTTCGCCTTCGAGCCCGGCGCCACCGAGACCGAGGCGCGCTTCGACCTGCCGGTGGAGATCCGCAACGAGGTGGCACGGCTCGACATTCGCGACGAGGCGTCGGCCGGCGCGGTGCAACTTCTCGACAAGCGCTGGCGCCGCCGGGCGGTGGGCGTCGTCTCCGGCGTCGCCGCCGACCAGCGCCAGCCTTTGCTCGCGCCGTCCTACTACCTGACGCGGGCGCTCGCCCCCTTCGCGGATATCCGCTCCGCCGAGGGCGCCTCGACCGCCGAGGCGGTGGAGCGCTTCATCGAACAGAAGCTGCCGGTCATCATCCTCTCCGATGTCGGCACCCTGCCGGCGCAGACGCAGGCGCGCCTCGCCCGCTGGGTCGAAGGCGGCGGCGTGCTCATCCGCTTCGCCGGCCCGCGCCTCGCCAACGGGTCGGACGAACTGGTGCCGGTGACGCTGCGGCGTGGCGGCCGGGTGCTTGGCGGCTCTCTCTCCTGGGAACAGCCGCAGTCGCTCGGCGCCTTCTCCGCCGAGGGCCCGTTCCGCGACGTGGCGGTCCCGAACGACATCACGGTGAACCGGCAAGTGCTGGCGGAGCCGGACGGGCTGCTCGCCTCCCGCACCTGGGCGACGCTCACCGACGGCACGCCGCTCGTCACCGGCGAGCGGCGCGGCGCCGGCACGCTGGTGCTGTTCCACGTCACCGCCGACACCTCGTGGTCGAACCTGCCGATCTCCGGCGCCTTCGTCGAGATGCTGCGCCGGGTGGTGGCGCTGGGCGGCGCGACCGCCAGCGAAGCTTCGGCGGACGCGGCCGGCGGGCCCGTGCTGAACGGCGAGACGCTGGCCCCCACCCGCCTGCTGGACGGCTTCGGTGCCTTCCGCCCGACCATGCCGACCGCCAAGGCCATTCCCGTCGGGTATCGCGGCCGTGCGAGTGCCGACCATCCGCCGGGCTTCTACGGCCCGCCGGACGGGCTGGTGGCGGTCAACGCGCTGCTGCCGCGCGACCGGCTGGCGGCGCTGGACCTCTCGTCGCTCGGCCGGCTGGAGCCCTACCGCGACAGCACCCCGCGCGACCTGCGCGCCCCGCTTCTGGTGGCGCTGCTCGCCCTTCTCCTCGTCGATGCCATGATCGTGTTCCTGCTCGCCGGCGGCGTCTCCCGCCTCACCGCCCGCCGGACCGCCGGGGGAGCCGCCGCGCTTCTGCTGGCGCTCGGCCTCGCCACCGGCGCTCCGGGTGACGCGCGCGCCCAACCCAAGCCCGTGACCCCGCCGCTCGCCCAGAGCACGCCCGTCCAGAGCACGCCCGCCCAAATCTCGCCTGCGCCTGCGGCCACCGCGCCGGAAAAGCCGATGACCCCAGGCGAGATCGACTTCGCGCTGCAGGCCACCAATTCCACCCGCCTCGCCTATGTCGTCACCGGCGACGCGGAAACCGACGCCATCAGCCGCGCCGGGCTCAAGGGGCTCACCGACTTCCTCGGCGAGCGCACGGCGCTGGAAGCGGGCGAACCGATGGGCGTCGACATCGCCCGCGACGAGCTTTCCTTCTTCCCGCTGCTCTACTGGCCGATCGTGCCCGGCAGCGAGCGCCCGAGCCCGCAGACTCTGGCCCGCGTCGACGCCTTCATGAAGCAGGGCGGCACCGTCATCTTCGACACGCGCGACGCCGAGACCACCCTTCCCGGTTCCAGCGGCGCCGGGACGCCCGCCAATGCGACGCTGCGCGCCATACTCGAAGGCCTCGACATTCCCGAGCTGGAGCCGGTGCCGCGCGACCATGTGCTGACCAAGGCGTTCTATCTGCTGCGCGATTTTCCCGGCCGCTTCACCGGCGGCACCACCTGGGTGGAGGCACTGCCCGCCGCCGACGAGGCGGAGGAGCGCCCCGCCCGCGCCGGCGACGGAGTGTCGCCGGTTGTCATCACCTCCAACGACCTCGCCGGCGCCTGGGCGCTGGACGATTACGGCCAGCCCATGCTCCCCGTCTCCGACGGCGGCCCGCGCCAGCGTGAACTCGCCTTCCGCGCCGGCGCGAACCTCGTGATGTATGTGCTCACCGGCAACTACAAGGCCGACCAGGTGCACGTCCCGGCGCTGCTGGAAAGGCTGGGGCAGTGAGGATGGATCCTGCTTTCGATCACACCATCATCCTGAGGTGCGAGCACAGCGAGCCTCGAAGGATGCTGACGCAGGGCACCATCGGGAATGAGCATCCTTCGAGGCCCGGCTCCGCCGGGCGCCTCAGGATGAGGTTGCCCGACGGGCACGGAGCCCCCGCATGAATCTCGGCCTCGCCTTCGATCCGCTCATCCCGCTGCCGTGGCTGATCGCCGCCGCCGTGCTGGCCGCCGCGGTCGCGCTGCTGGTCGTGGTCTCGCGCACCCGTGGCTCGCTGCTGCGCGCGCTGGCCATCGCGCTGGCCGTGCTGGCCATCGCCAACCCCTCGTTGACCCACGAGGAGCGCGAGCCGCTCTCCACCGTCGTCGCCGTCGTCGTCGCCCAGAGCGCCAGCCAGGATTTCGGCGACCGCCCGCAGATGACGCAGGCCGCCCGCGCCGAGCTCGACACCCGCCTCGCCCGGCTGCGCGAACAGGGCGCGGAGATCCGCTTCATCGACGCCGCCGGCGGCGCCGGCGAGGTCGACGGCACTCGCCTGTTCACCGCCCTGTCCGCCGGCCTCGCCGATGTGCCGCCCGAGCGGGTGGCCGGCGCCATCTTCCTCACCGACGGGCGGGTGCACGACATCCCCGCCACCATCGCCGCGCTCGGCTTCCGCGCGCCGGTGCACGCCATCGTCTCCGGCCATGAGGGCGAGCGCGACCGCCGCGTGGCGCTCACCTCCACCCCGCGCTTCGGCATTGTCGGGCAGAACCAGACCATCGGCTACCGCGTCGAGGACGAGGGCGCCCCGGCGGGAGCGCGCGTCGCCGTCACCGTGCGCCGGGATGGCGAGGTGGTGGCGCGCCCCATCGTCACCGCGGGCCAGCCGGCGCAGGTGGATGTCGAGATCACCCACGCCGGCGCCAACATCGTCGAGATCGAGGCCGCCGGGCTGGAGGGCGAACTCACCCCGGTCAACAACCGCGCCGCCGTCTCCATCGACGGGGTGCGCGACAAGCTGCGCGTGCTGCTGGTGTCCGGCGAGCCGCATGTCGGCGAGCGCACCTGGCGCAACCTGCTGAAATCCGACGCCAATGTCGATCTCGTCCACTTCACCATCCTGCGGCCGCCGGAAAAGCAGGACGGCACGCCGATCAACGAGCTCTCGCTCATCGCCTTCCCGACGCGCGAGCTGTTCCAGCAGAAGATCAAGGATTTCGACCTGATCATCTTCGACCGCTACGCCCAGCAGGGCGTGCTGCCGATGATCTATTTCGACAACATCGTGCGCTATGTCGAAGAGGGCGGCGCGCTGCTCGTCTCCGCCGGCACCGACTATGTCTCCGACGGCTCGGTCTATTACACCCCGCTCGATTCCATCCTGCCCGCCGGCCCGACAGGCCAGATGACCGAGACGCCCTATCGGCCGGAACTCACGCAGGCCGGCCAGCGCCACCCCGTGACCCGCGCTTTGCCCGGCTCGGAGAGCACCCCGCCGGCCTGGTCGCGCTTCTTCCGCCTGGTCGACACCGACGGCGCGCGCGGCACCAGCGTGATGGACGGGCCGAACGGCAAGCCAGTGGTATTGCTCGACCGCGTCGGCGAAGGCCGCGTCGCGCTGCTGCTGTCGGACCATTTCTGGCTGTGGGCGCGCGGCTATGAGGGGGGCGGCCCGCATATCGACTTGCTGCGCCGGCTCTCGCACTGGCTGATGAAGGAGCCCGACCTGGAAGAGGAACGGCTGAAAATGGTGGCGAGCGGCGGCGACATCCTCGTCGAGCGCCAGACGATGGGCGACAGCGCGCCGCCGGTCACCATCACCACCCCCACCGGCACCACCCGGCAGCTGACGCTGCAGCCCGCCGCCCCCGGCCTGTTCCGCGTCACCTTCCCGGCCGACATGCTCGGCCTGTGGCGCGCCACCGACGGCACCCACACGGCGCTGGTGAATATCGGCCCGCTCAACCCGCGCGAATTCGCCGAAGTGACCTCGACCACGCAGACGCTGCGCCCGATCCTGGAAGCCACCGGCGGCGGCATCTGGCGCATGGCGGACCTCGCCGGCGGCGTGCCGCGCATCGTCGCGGTGCGCTCGGGCGAGCGCTTCGCCGGCGAGGACTGGATGGGCCTTCAGATGCGCGAGGTCTCCGTCGTGCGCGGGCTCGGCCTGTTCCCGCTGTTTGCCGGCCTCTCCGGCCTGTTGATCCTGCTCGCCGGCGTCGCCGCCGCTTGGGCCCGCGAGGGGCGCTGAGGCGCCTCCCGCCATCCGGCGTTACGCACAAGCCGCCCGGCGGACTAGTCCCGCCGCCCGCGACCGGTCATGGTTGTGCGCCAACGACTCGGAGCGCCCCGCATGACCCCTGTCCGTGGCTTCATCGCCGCCAGCCTCGATGGCTACATCGCCGACCGCGACGGCAATCTCGACTGGCTGACCCCGTTCGACGGTGTCGATTCCGGCTATGCCGCCTTCATCGCCGAGATCGCCACCGTGGTGATGGGGCGCGCCACCTATGAGGCCGTCCGCGTCCTGCCGGGCGGCTGGCCCTATGCCGGAAGGCGCGGGCTCGTCCTCACCTCGCGCCCGCTGCCGGATGCTCCAGTAGGGGTGGAAGCCTGGACGGAAGGCGTGCCGGCGCTGATCGACCATGTGCGGACGCAGGGGGACGGCGCCGCCTGGGTGGTCGGCGGCGGCGCGCTGCAGGCGGCATTCCTCGCCGCCGGCGCGCTCGACCGGCTGGACCTGTTCGTCATTCCCGTGCTGCTCGGCGGCGGCATCCCGCTGTTTCCGCCGGATGTCACGCCTGCCCGCCGGCTGGCGCTGGAAGAGACGGAGCGCTATTCCAACGGCATGGTGCGGTTGCGCTACGCGCTTTCCTGAACCGCCGTCGCGAACGCCTTCTTCACCGGCCCACGCACCTCCTCGGGCGGCGTCGCGTCAAGCGGGCACACCAGCACCCGCGCCGGGTCCACCGGGCCCGGCAGGCTCACCTGCCCGCGGGGCACGCGCTGGAATCCCATGCGGCCGTAATAGGGCTCGTCGCCCACCAGCAGCACCGCCCGCGCCGCGCCTTCCGCGCCCAGAGCGGCCTTCGCCGCCTCCAGCGCCCGCTCCACCAGCCGCCGGCCGATGCCGTGCGAGCGGAAGGGCGGCTCCACGGTGAGCGGGCCGAGCAGCAGCGCCGGCAGCGCGCCGATGACGATCGGCGTCAGCCGCACCGAGCCCACCAGCATCGTGCCGATGGAGGCGGTGAAGGAAAGGTCCAGCCGGTGCGGGTTGTTCTCCCGCAGCCGGAAGGCGGTGCGGGCATAGCGGCCGGGCCCGAAGGTGCGGGCGATCAGGCGTTCGATGGCGGCGTCGTCGCCGGGCGTTTCAGGCAGCAGGGAAATGGAAAGCTCGGTCATCGGGGCTCTCGGCGCTCAGGGTCGGCGGTTCGCCGCACCGAGCGGCCGTGGATCACGGCCGCCGGCGGGGGCAGGCGGGCAGGCACGCGCGCGCAAAGGCGCGGGCTCGCTCGTCTCGTCGTCGCTGGGCCGGCAACCGGAACATCGGGCTTTCCTCGATCGGACGCGCCCGATAGCACGGACGGCGCGCGAGGTCGAGCGTTGCCGGGCCTGCCCGCCATGGATTAGCTTCCACCATCATGACCCCGCCCGACATCCGCCCCCTCGGCCCCGACACCGCCACCATCGACGCCCTCGCCGACCTGCTCGTCGCGACGGTCGCGCAGGGCGGCTCGGTCGGCTTCATGCACCCGGTGGCGCCGGAGAAGGCCGCCGCCTTCGCCCGCGCCAGCCTGGAGGCGGCGGAGCGGGGGGAGCGCCTCGTCTTCGGAGCCTTCGTCGACGGCGCGCTCGCCAGCACGGTGACGCTGCTGCTCGCTCTGCCGGAAAACCAGCCGCACCGCGCCGAGATCGCCAAGATGATGACCGCCCCCGCCTTTCGCGGCCGCGGCCTCGCCCGCGCTCTGCTCGGTGAGGCGGAACGGGAGGCGGCGGCGCGCGGGCGCACCCTTCTGGTGCTCGACACCGCCGAGCAGGAAGGCGCCGCCGGGCTCTATGAGCGCTGCGGCTTTACCCGTGTCGGCGCCATCCCCGATTTCGCGCTCAAGCCGCATGGCGGGCTCACCGCGACACTGCTCTATGTGAAGCGCCTCGCCCCCGCTGGCTGAAGAATTCAACGGCATCCGCGCAAGACCGCCCTGCCCGGCCTGCAAACGGGAAAGCTGGCCTCGCCCGCCCGTCGCCCTATTGTCAGCCGCTCACAGGGAGAGACGCGCATGGGACTGCTGGTCGAGGGCAAGTGGGTCGACAAATGGTACGACACCAAGAGCACGGGCGGGCGCTTCGTGCGCACCACCACGAGCTTCCGCAACTGGATCACGCCCGACGGCGCCCCCGGCCCTTCCGGTGAAGGCGGCTTTCCCGCCGAGGCGGGGCGCTACCATCTCTATGTCTCGCTCGCCTGCCCCTGGGCACACCGCACCCTCATCATGCGGGCGCTGAAGGGGCTCGAGGACGTCATCTCCGTCTCGGTGGTGGACCCGTTCATGGGCGACGAAGGCTGGGTCTTCGCCGACCACGCCGCCCGCCGCAGCGAGGGCGCCACCACCGATGCCGTGCTCGGCAAGCAGCGGCTCTACGAGGTGTACCTCGCCGCCGACCCCGCCTATTCCGGCCGCGTCACCGTGCCGGTGCTTTGGGACAAGACGCGCGGCACTGTTGTCAGCAACGAGTCGGCGGAGATCATCCGCATGCTCAACTCGGCCTTCGGCGCCTTCACCGAGGACCGGCACGACTACTACCCCGCCGCCCGGCGCGACGAGATCGACGCGCTGAACGCGCGCGTCTACGACGCGGTGAACAACGGCGTCTACAAGGCCGGCTTCGCCACCGCGCAGGAGGCCTATGAGGAGGCCGTCACCGCCCTGTTCGCCGAACTCGACGCGCTGGAGGCGCGGCTGGACGGCCAAAGCTGGCTGATGGGCGCCGGCCTCACCGAGGCCGATATCCGCCTGTTCACCACGCTGATCCGCTTCGACCCGGTCTATGTCGGACACTTCAAGTGCAACATCCGCCGGATTTTCGACTACCCGAACCTGTCGCGCTATGTGAAGGCCTTCTACGCCTTGCCCGGCGTCGCGGACACGGTGAACCTCACCCACATCAAGCGGCACTATTACGAGAGCCACAAGACCATCAACCCAACGGGCGTGGTGCCGGTGGGGCCGGAGGTGTGGTGGGGGTGAATCGGTTGCGCGACAGGACCGACGGCCTATATTCGGATCATCGAGGCGGCGTCATCGGGACCATCGACACCATGACCGGCAAATCCCAGCACGTGGCCCCGCGCGGCGGCAAATGGATCGTGCGCACCTCCGGGGCTGCCCGCGCCAGCGCCAGCTTCCCTACCCGGCAGGAAGCCGTCGCGCGCGCGCGTTCCATCGCCAAGGAGCGCGGCACCGAGCTTTATATCCACGGCACCGACGGCCGCATCCGCGAGCGGACGTCGTATGGCAAGGATGCCCCTCCACCCAAGGGGTGATGCTTGCCGGATTTCACCAGAAGCGTGTTCATCAACTGCCCGTTCGACAAGCAGTTCGAACCGATCCTGCAATCGATTCTGTTCTGCGTGGTCTATCTCGGCTTCACACCGCGGATCGCCACCGAGAGTGCCGATTCCGGCGCGGTGCGGCTCGAAAAGATCAGGCGACTGGTTTTCGAAGCCCAGTATTCGATCCACGATCTCAGCCGCATTCAAGCGCGCCGCAAGGGTGAACACTTCCGGCTCAACATGCCGTTCGAGTTGGGGCTCGACTATGGTTGCCGGCAATTCGCCGGCGAGGGGCGCGCCGCCAAGAAGATCCTCATCCTCGAAGAAAAGCCCTACCGCTATCAGGCCGCGATCTCCGACCTCGCCGGTTGCGACATCCAGGCCCACGGCGCTGATTTCTCGATAGCGATGCGCAAGGTCCGCAATTGGCTGGTAAGCGAAAGCCACATCGCCGCCGACGGCGCCGCGCGCATTCTCGATGCCTATACCGACTTCCAGGGCTGGTACTATGAAGAGCAGCGCCAGGCCGGCTTCTCCGACGCCGACATCCAGGACTACCCTACCCGGGAACTGCTCGGCGCCATGACGGACTGGATGGCGCGCGGGCGCCCGGTGGTGTGATCCTCACCCCGCCAGCGCCACGCCCTCGCCGTTCCCGGCCATCTCCGCCTCTGCGCGCTTCCTGAAGCGCACCAGCGTGTACATGCCCAGCGCCACGTCGCGCTTGACCGGGAGTTCGACGGTGCCGTTGCGCACCGCCCAGTTGTGCAGCCGGGCGAACTGGAATTCCGGGCGCCAGCCGAGCTTGCGGGCGCGCCGCGCGAACCAGCGCTCGAACACGGCGCGCGGGCCGTCCTCGGCGCCGAGATGGTTCACCAGAATGATCTCGCCGCCCGGCTTCAGCACCCGGGCCATCTCGTCCAGCGTCTCTTCCGGGTGCGGCACCACGGTGATGACGAACTGCGCCATGACCACGTCGAAGGAATTGTCGGCGAAGCCCATATGCGCGCCGTCCATCAGGCACAGGCCCTCCACATGGGAGAGCCCCTCCTTCACCACCTTCTCATGCGCCTTGCGCAGCATGGGTTCGGAGATGTCGACGCCGACGACGCGGCTGGTGCGCTTGTAGGCGGGCAGCGCGAAACCGGTGCCGACGCCGAAATCGAGGATGCGCCCGCCGATCCTCTCCGCCGCCTGCAGCGCCGCCTTGCGGCCGGGCTCGAACACAGCCCCGAAGACGATATCGTAGATCGGCGCCCAGCCGGCATAGGCCTCTTGAACGGTGGCGTGATCGAGATCGGTCTTCATGCGGTCCCCCTTCGGCAGCCCCGGGCCGGCGCGCCCATTCCCTGCAGCCTTCCCGCGACGCGAAGGGCCTGCAGCTTCCTGATCTTGGAGCACTTTCTTATCGATCCGGTGAATTCACCTGATCGGAAAGCACCCTAACGTAACGTCAACTCAGGCCGAACGTGCCATCATGTCCACGTCACGTGTCAGTGTAGTGAACGGAGCCGCCGGGCGGCGGATCACCCCGCCGCCGAGCATGCGGGTGCCGGCCTCGCCATCCTCGTAGAACACGCAGGCCTGCCCCGGCGCCACGCCCTCCTCGATGCCGTGCAGCCGCACCTCGACGCCGCCGCCTTCCGCCGGGGCGAGATGGCCGGGCACCGGCGCGCGGGCGGAGCGCACCTTCACGAAAAGCTCGCGCTCGCGCGCCGCCGCCTGTTCCAGCGTTTCCTCGCCGAGCCAGTTCACCTCGTCGATGCGGATGGCGGAAACCCCGAGCGCCGCGCGCGGGCCCACCACCACCTGCCGGCGGGCGGCATCGATGCCGACGACATAGAGCGGCTCGGAAGAGGCGATGCCCAGCCCCTTGCGCTGGCCGATGGTGAAGCGCATCACCCCGGCATGCCGGCCCAGCACACGCCCGTCGAGATGCACGATCTCGCCCGGCTCCGCCGCTTCGGGGCGCAGTTTCTCGACGATGGCGGTGTAGTGCCCGTTCGGCACGAAGCAGATGTCCTGGCTGTCCGGCTTGTCCGCCACCTTCAGCCCGAAACCCTCGGCCAGCGCCCGCACTTCCGGCTTGGTGGTCTCGCCAAGCGGAAAGCGCAGCATGTCGATCTGCGCCTGGGTGGTGGCGTAGAGGAAATAGCTCTGGTCGCGGCTCTCGTCGAGCGGGCGGAACAGCCCGCGCCGCCCACCTTCCAACGCCCGGCTCGCCACATAATGGCCGGTGGCGAGGATATCGGCGCCGAGGTCGCGCGCGGTTTCCAGAAGATCGCGAAACTTCACCGTGCGGTTGCAGTCGACGCAAGGGATGGGCGTCTCGCCCGCCGCATAGGCATCGGCGAAACGCTCGATCACCGCGTGACGGAAGCGGCTCTCATAGTCGAGCACGTAATGGGGAATGCCGAGCTTCTCCGCCACCGTGCGGGCGTCGTAGATGTCCTGACCGGCGCAGCACGCCCCGGGGCGATGGTGCATCGCCTCGCCATGGTCGTAGAGCTGCAGCGTCACGCCGACCACGTCATAGCCCGCCTGCGCGTAGAGCGCGGCGACGACGGAGGAATCCACGCCGCCCGACATCGCGACCACGACGCGCGTCTGGCTGGGGGCTCGGTCGGTGTCGTCGAGGCGGATCATGGGGCGGGACTGGGACCGGGGACGGAAAAAATTGGCGCGGTGCGTCGCACTATATAGGGCACCTCGGCGATTTCATGAACCCTGCGGGGAGCGCGTTCCCGCCTGCGGTAACCCTTTCCTCCCGCGCGCCACCCGCTACCATTGCCGTTGCGACACCAAAAGTAAACAAACTCCTTCGCAAATATTAACGAAGCAGCAATCACTTAGCGCTCACGGAACGGTGATTCGCTTAGGAGAATATTTAAATCTCCAGCGTTATGCTTCACGCATTGGTCGTGTGTATTGAGTGAGTGAAACATGACAGAACCCTATCGCCCGAGGGTGAAGTATGTAATCGGGCCGGACGGAAGTCCGTTGACCATTGCCGATCTGCCCCCGCCGAACACCCGGCGCTGGGTCATCCGCCGCAAGGCGGAAGTCGTTGCCGCCGTCCGCGGCGGGCTCCTCAGCCTGGAGGAAGCCTGCAGCCGCTATACTTTGACCACGGAAGAATTCCTGTCCTGGCAGGCCTCCATCGACCGCCACGGCCTCGCCGGCCTGCGCACCACGCGCATCCAGCAGTACCGGCAGTAACGGGGCGACGGCAGGGGATGTAACCCGCGCCGCCGCCCGACCACCTCTGGCGGCAGGAGTGGGGCGCCGACAGCCCGACCACGCCCAGACTGCCATCTCGTTTGCAGCTTCTTCCTACAGATGGAATGATGCCCGTTCCTATCGGCTCGCCTGTCTTCTTGTATTGGATGGCGGCATAGGAGTTGGTCACCACGCCGTCAGGTCGCCATGGAAGAAAAAGCTCAATCGAGACGATCGGTTCGCAAGCGCGCCGAGGCCATCAAACCGTTTCGCTGCAAAAATCTGATCGCCGTTCTGGAAAACCCATCCGATATAAAGAATATCGGCACGGTCATCCGGAACGTGAATGCGCTGGGCGTTGAGAAAGTCTATGTCGTCGACCCGCGCCGATCGCTCCCGGACGATTGGCAGGAGCTACGCGAGCGACGCTCAATATCCAGCACGTCCGTCTCGGCCGTGAAATGGACCTTCGTCAAGCGCTTCGACTCCACGAAGGAGTGCTTCGACCATCTGGAAAAGAAGGGCTTCACTTCGATCGTGACCTCACCGCACGTGAAGGGAAAGACGAGCCTTTTTCTCCACGAGGGCGATTATACGGCGCACACGAAACTCGCCGTCTGGTTTGGCAGTGAGGCGACGGGCATCAGCGATCTGGCCGTCGAGCGAAGCGAGATGTGCGTCTCCGTCCCAATGTTCGGCATGATCGAGAGCCTGAACCTGGGAACGAGTTCCGGCATCGTGCTCTACGAGATCACGAAACAGCGGCGTGATTATCAGAGCAAATTCAAGCGCCGCCAGCGGAAGGGCGAGCGCGCAAACCCTCTGCCAACAGTGCTCGCACCCGACGTCTAGACCGAGAGGGGTCGTCCTCCCCGCTCAGCCGATGTCTTCCAGAAACCCCACCAGCGTCGCGCCGGCCGTTTCCACCGTCCCGACATTCATCAGCGTCAGGTCCGGCGGGGCGTCCAGCGCCGGTTCGCGCTTGAGCCGGGCAAGCACGTCCTCCGCGCTCTCGCGCCCGCGCCCCGCGATACGCGCCGCCAGCATCTCCGGCGGCGCGGTGACATGCACCAGCTTCACCCGGGCGAACCGCGCCCGCGCCTCGCGCACCGCCGCGCGCGAACCGTTGGCGACGACGGTGCAGCCGGCGGCGATGTCCTCCGCCACCTCCGCCCCCAGCGCGTAGCTGAGCCCGTTGGCCCGCCAGTAGAGCGGGAAGCTGCCGAGCGCGACGCCCTGTGCGAAATCCCGCTCGTCCAGCGCGATATGGTTCTCGGTGGCATCCGTCGGCCGGGTGATGCGCCGGCGGGCGAAGCGTATGTCGCTGCGCTCGGCCAGTTGCGCGCGGGCATAGGCGAGCAGCGTGTCCTTGCCGGCGCCGGAAGGACCGACCACCAGCACCAGCAGGCCGGGGCCGAACTTCTCGCCCGCCCCGATCGCCTGCGCCACCATCGCCTCGCCGTTCACGCCACCCGCTCCCCCTGCCGCCACACCGCCCGCGCCGCCGGGCCGGCCCCCGCATCCGACACGCGTATGAAATCCGCCCGCAGCCCCGGCGCCAGCCGGCCGCGATCTTCGAGCCCCGCCGCCGCTGCCGGATTGGCGCTCACCATCGCCACCGCCTGCGGCAAGGTGATGACGTCGGTGCGCGCCGGCAGGTCGAACACGGCGAGCAGCAGGCTGCCCGGCACATAGTCCGAGGAGAGAATGTCGAGCACGCCGCGCCGCGCCAGGCTTTCGGCGGCGACATTGCCGGTGTGCGAGCCGCCGCGCACGATGTTGGGCGCGCCCATCAGCACGCGGATGCCGGCCTTGTGCGAGGCGTCCGCGGCGCGGTCTGTGGTGGGGAATTCGGCGATGGCCACCCCGTCGGCGATGGCTTCGCTGACGTGGTCGTCGGTGGCGTCGTCATGGCTCGCCAGCACGATGCCCTGCCCGCGCGCCATCTCCACCAGCCGGGCGCGGTTGGGCCGGGCGAAGCGGGCATGCGCGTCCTGACGCTCGGCGACGATGAGGTCGAGATCGGCATCGCTCATGCCACTCTTCTTCTTGTAGTAGCTGCGGAACTGCGCCTCGGTCATGAACTGGCGCTGCCCCGGCGTGTGGTCCATCAGCGAGATCAGCCGCACCCCTTCGCTCTCCATCAGCGCGCCGGCTTCCCCCACCACACCG
>JAEYTJ010000232.1 GCA_023434095.1 Pseudomonadota bacterium
ACCAGTTCCGGCGTGTAGCCGACGAACCAGGCGTCCTTTTCCTCGTTGGTGGTGCCGGTCTTGCCGGCGATCGGCTTGCCCAGCACCTTCAGCGCCGTGCCGGTGCCGCGCTGCACCACGCCCTCCAGCATCGAGGTGATCTGGTAGGCGGTCATCGGGTCGAGCACCTGCTCGCGCCGGTCGACCAGCACCGGCTCGCTCTGGCCGGACCAGCCGGCGGCGTCGCAGCCGCGGCACTCTCGCTCGTCGTGACGGTAGATGGTCTTGCCGTAGCGGTCCTGGATGCGGTCGACCAGCGTCGGCTTGATGCGCTTGCCGCCATTGGCGAACATCGAATAGCCGCCAGCCATGCGCAGCGCGGTGGTCTCGCCCGCGCCGAGCGACATGGAGAGCACCGGAAGCAGGTTGTCGGAAACGCCGAACCGCTTGGCATATTCGACGATGAGCGGCATGCCGAGGTCGTTCGCCAGCCGCACCGTCATCACGTTGCGCGACTGCTCGATGCCGAAGCGCAGCGTCTGCGGGCCGTAGAACTTGCCGGAATAGTTCTCCGGCCGCCACGTCGCCTGCCCCGCCTGCGCCAGTTCGAACGGCGCGTCCATGATGACGCTGGAGGGCGTGTAGCCATTGTCGATGGCTGCCGCATAGACGTAGGGCTTGAAGGACGAGCCCGGCTGGCGCTGGGCCTGTGTGGCGCGGTTGAACTGGCTCTCGTCGAAGGAGAAGCCGCCGGCCATGGCGAGCACGCGCCCGGTCGAGGGGTCCATCGCCACCAGCGCGCCCTCGATCTGCGGCTGCTGGCGCAGGCGCCACTGGTCGGGCTTGCCGTCCACCGGCTCGACATAGACGACGTCGCCCGGCTTGAGCACGCCGGCCACGCCGCCCTTCGCGTTGCGGATCGCCCATTTGGCGCCGTCCGCGGTGATCATGCCGACATCGCGCTGCGAGCTGAGCGTCCCGGAACGGTCGCGCTGCGGCTGCAGGCCGATGCGCGCGCCCTTGGCGTCGGAGTCGAGGACGACCGCGAGGCGCCAGGGAATGTCGGTGAAGGTGCGCACATCGGCGAGCCGCGCGCCCCAGTCGCCGGTCGTCTCGATGCGGGTGACCGGGCCGCGGAAGCCGCGCTGCTCGTCATAGCGGGTCAGGCCGTCGAGCAGGGCCTGCTTGGCATATTGCTGAAGCTTGGGGTTGAGCGTGGTGCGCACCGAAAGGCCGCCGCCATACAGCTTGTCCTCGCCGTAGCGCTCGAAGATCTCGCGGCGCACTTCCTCGGCGAAATACTCGGCGGAGAAGATATGGGCACCGGTCGGTCGCACGGTGACGTCGAGGCCGGTCTTCTTGGCCTCCTCGGCCTGCTGCTCGGTGATGTAGCCGTTCTCGGCCATGCGGTCGATCACCCAGTTGCGGCGCTCGACGGCGGCGTCGTGGCGGCGGAACGGGTGGTAATTGTTCGGGCCCTTGGGCAGGGCAGCGAGATAGGCGGCTTCGGCGATGGTCAGCTCGGACACCGACTTGTCGAAATAGAGCAGCGAAGCGGCGGCGACGCCATAGGAGCCGATGCCGAGATAGATCTCGTTCAGATAGAGTTCGAGAATCTTGTCCTTGGAATAGGCGCGCTCCATGCGCAGCGCGAGCAGCGCCTCCTTCACCTTGCGGTCGATCGAGACCTCGTTGGTCAGCAGGAAGTTCTTCGCCACCTGCTGGGTGATGGTGGACGCGCCCTGCGGGCGGCGGCCGGAGCCGTAATTCTGCAGGAAGGCATAGGCGGCGCGGCCGATACCGGTGAGGTCGATGCCGCCATGGGAATAGAAGTTCTTGTCCTCCGCCGAGATGAAGGCTTCCTTCACCAGCGGCGGAATGTTCTGGATCGGCAGGTACAGCCGGCGCTCGCGGGCATATTCGGCCAGCAGCGAACCGTCCGTGGCGTGCACGCGGGTCATCACCGGCGGCTCATAGTTCTGCAGCTGGCTGTAATCCGGCAGGTCCTGCGAGAATTTCCACGCGAAATAGCCGGCCACCGCCCCGCCGACCACGAAGACGATCGTGCCCAGCGCGAACATGAAACCCAGAAACCGCAGAAGCAGCCGCATGCGGCCAGGCCCCCATAAGCTGAGGACGCCACCGCGCCCCAGCACGATGCGAGTCCAGTGTCGGTCGTCGCCCTAAGGGCAGCGTGTGCGCGGCAACTATGGCCTAATCGCGACCGTTCAAGGCCCGGTCGCGGCCAAGGGATCACCGCCCGTCCGGCCAGCACTGGCCGGGAGCGCCACGGGAGTACCCTCGACGGGTCCCTGAGCGGCGAAATAAGCGTCGATCGCCGCAACCATGGCCTCGGTTACACTAGCCTGCCACGCGGCCGATGTCATGAGTTCGAGGTCCTTGGCACTGGAAAGATAGCCGAGTTCGAACAGCACGGAGGGCACGTCGGGCGCCTTCAGCACCTTGAAACCCGCCGATTTCAGTGGCGATTTGTGCATTCGCGCCACGCCGCTGACGCTGCCGGCGAGGCTGCGGGCGAACAGCGCGGAAAAGTTGCGCGTCTCACGCTGGGCGAGGTCGAACAGGATGCCCGCGACGTCTGCCGGCTCCTCGGAAAGATCGATTCCGGCGATGAGATCCGCCTTGTTTTCCGCGTCCGCCAGACGCTGCGATTCGGCGTCGGAGGCGCGGTCGGAGATGGTGTAGATGGTCGCGCCGCGCACGTCGCCGTCCTTCGACCCCAGCGAATCAGCGTGCAGCGAGATGAACAGCTTGGCGCCGCTCTCGCGGGCGAAGCGCACCCGCTGGCCGAGCGAGACATAGGTGTCCTTGGTGCGGGTCATCAGCACCCGGTAGCGGTCCGTCTCGTGCAGCTTCCGCTCCAGCTGGCGGGCGATGACCAGCACGAGCTGCTTCTCGTTGACGCCGAACTTGGCGTTCACCGCCCCGGAATCGATGCCGCCATGGCCGGGATCGAGCACGATGAGCGGGCGCGTGTCGCCGGCGATGGCGGCCTCGGCCCGGGGCATTTCCGGCTGCTCGACGGCGCGCTGGGGGGCCGCCGCTGCCTGAAGGAAGCTGGCGCGGTCGGTCTTGACGAGATCGATGACGAGCCGCGCCGGCTGGTCGTCCATGGGATCGAGCACGAAGGCCTTGTCGACCTTCACCGGGGCCGTCACGTCGAGCACGATGCGTGCCTTGCCCGGCGCGAACAGCCCGAAGCGGTAGGCGGAGACGAGGCCCCGCCCCTCCTGCCCGGCCGAGGCCGGCAGCGCGAAGATGACGTCGGGAATGTCGACCACCACGCGGTAGGGGTCGGCAAGGGTGAAGGCGCCGAGCGGCACCGAGCGCGAGAGGTCGATCACCAGGCGCGTGCGCTGGTCGTCGCCGGCGAGGCGCGCGTCGCTCGCCACCACCGGGGCGCCGGCGCCGGCGGCATGGGACGTGGAGAACCACGCCGGCAGCAGCGCAAGCGCCGCGGCGAGCCCGATTCTCCGCAAACCCCTAGGCCACGCCATGGCTGCCCGCCTCTCCTCATGTCCCGGCCGCCCACCACGAAGGTGGGGCGGGTGCACCGCCTTTCTAGCGAATTACGCAGGAAGGGTTAACCAGACCTTGCGCCCGGCCCCGCTTCGCCCGGCCGCCGTGGCCTGCGGGCAACGCGGCGGGCGCGGCGTGTCGGACGCGATCCTTGCCAAATCGGCACGCATGCCGCTATTAAGAGCACGCATATGGTTCGCATTCCGGTCGCTCGTCGACGTCCGGCTTTCGCGGCCCCTGCGGCGAAGGGCTATCCAGCGATGGAGGGCCCGGCACAAGGCGCGAATTCCGTTCAGGACCCGTAGCCGTGCCTCGGCGGTCGTCATGACTGCGCGCCCGGGGGAACGCGGCCCGGTTTTGTCATTCACGAACGATCGGACGCAGGGTCCCCGCGCGGCGCATTTCGCCGTGTCGTACCCGGCGGTTAAGCGACCATGTGACGTGAGCCGGATCGCGCGCGGTCGCGGCTCGCCCTGTTCGGTCGTGTAAGGACGGCAACCAACGATGATGCGTCAGCCGGCAAGTGTGGGTCTCGTGCGAAAGGCGGTTCTCCGCTGCGTGCGTGCCCGCAGGCCCGCGACCTGCGCACCGCGTCGGCGCCCCGCCTGCGAGGCTCCCCGTCCTGCCCGCCGCATCCCCTTCGCGCTTTCAGGTTCCGCTTACTGGCACGGCCCCAGCCGTCCGGCGTCGCTGGCGACGTCGACGCGGCCGCTGCCCCATATGAGAGTTCAATGGCCAACAAGATGCTCATCGACGCCACCCATCCCGAGGAGACTCGGGTGGTGGTGGTGCGCGGCAACCGAGTCGAGGAATTCGACTTCGAGGCCGCCAACCGCAAGCCGCTGCGCGGCAACATCTACCTCGCCAAGGTCACGCGGGTAGAGCCCTCCCTCCAGGCCGCCTTCGTCGAATACGGCGGCAACCGGCATGGCTTCCTCGCCTTCAGCGAGATCCATCCCGACTATTACCAGATCCCGGTCGCCGACCGGCAGGCCCTGCTCGCCGAGGAAGAGCGCCAGCAGCGGCGCGACGCCGAGGCCGAGAACGAGGACAAGCCCAAGGGCCGCCCCCGCCGGGCGCGCGGCGCGGCCAAGGCCGCCGAGGGCGACGAGAGCGTTTCCGAAGAGACAACGGCCGAAGCGTCCGGCGAGACCGAGGGCGAGCCCGCCCCCGCGCGCCGCTCGCGCCGCCGCCGTCCCTCCGATGAAGAGGGCGGTGGCGAGGGCGGCGAGGTCGAGGAGATCGCCGACGAGGAAGAGATCGTCGACGAGGTCGGCTCCGACGACGCCATGGAAGAAATGCCGGAGCGCGCCCCGCCGCGCGGC
The DNA here is from genome assembly GCA_023434095.1 of Pseudomonadota bacterium. Classification (GTDB taxonomy): domain Bacteria; phylum Pseudomonadota; class Alphaproteobacteria; order Rhizobiales; family Xanthobacteraceae; genus Ancylobacter. The sequence goes on from JAEYTJ010000232.1 coordinate 4,845, forward strand.
CGGGCCCGCACCTACAAGATCCAGGAAGTCATCAAGCGCCGGCAGGTGATGCTGGTGCAGGTGGTCAAGGAAGAACGCGGCAACAAGGGCGCGGCGCTCACCACCTATCTCTCGCTCGCCGGCCGCTATTCCGTGCTGATGCCCAACACCGCGCGCGGCGGCGGCATCTCCCGCAAGATCACCTCGGCCGAGGACCGCAAGCGGCTGAAGGAGGTCGCTTCCGACCTCGAAGTGCCGGAGGGCATGGGCGTCATCCTGCGCACGGCCGGCGCCAACCGCACCAAGCCGGAGATCAAGCGCGACTTCGAGTATCTGCTGCGCCTGTGGGAGAATGTGCGCGAGCTCACCCTCGGCTCGACCGCGCCGTCGCTGGTCTATGAGGAAGGCTCGCTGATCAAGCGCTCCATCCGCGACCTCTACAACAAGGACATCGACGAAGTCCTGGTTGCCGGCGAGGAGGGCTATCGCGAGGCCAAGGACTTCATGCGCATGCTCATGCCGAGCCATGCGAAGAACGTGAAGGTCTACAAGGACCTTCAGCCGGTGTTCACCCGCTTCGGGGTGGAAAGCCAGCTCGACGCGATGTTCCTGCCGCAGGTGCAGCTGCGCTCCGGCGGCTACCTCGTGATCAACCCGACCGAGGCGCTGGTCTCCATCGACGTGAACTCCGGGCGCTCGACCCGCGAGCACAATATCGAAGACACCGCGCTCAAGACCAATCTGGAGGCCGCCGAGGAGGTGGCCCGCCAGCTGCGCCTGCGCGACCTTGCCGGCCTCGTCGTCATCGACTTCATCGACATGGACGAGAAGCGCAACAACCGGGCGGTCGAGCGCAAGCTGAAGGAATGCCTGAAGAACGACCGCGCCCGCATCCAACTCGGCCGCATCTCGCATTTCGGCCTGATGGAAATGAGCCGCCAGCGCATCCGCACCGGCGTGCTCGAATCCTCCACCGAGGTGTGCCCGCACTGCGGCGGCACCGGCCATGTGCGCTCCTCGGCCTCGGTCGCGCTGCAGATGCTGCGCGGCGCCGAGGACATCCTCCAGCGTTCGAACACGCATAACCTCATCATCCGCACCCGCGCCGAGAACGCGCTCTACGTGCTCAACCACAAGCGCGCGCATCTGCACGAGCTGGAAGAGCGCTTCGGCGTGTTGATCACCATCGCGGCGGACTCGACGCTGACCGGGCTCACCCCCTTCGCCATCGACAAGGGCGAGGCGGTGCCGAACCCGATCCCGCTGCCGCGCCCGCCCGAGCTCGTCATCGAGCCGGAGGACGACATCGTCGGCGACGAGGCCGAGGACGAGGCGGAGAGCGAGACCGTCGCGGAGGCTGCGGCCGAATCCGAGGGCGGCGAGGACCGCACCGCGCCGGCGACCTCCTCCGGCGACCCGTCGGGCGAGGGCGGACGGCGTCGGCGCCGTCGGCGCCGTCGGCGGCGTGGCGGTGGCGCCAACGGCGAGAATGGCGAGCGCCACGCCGAGGGCGAGGCCGGTTCGGACATGTCCGGCGTCGAGTTCGAGGATGAGGGCGAGGAAGGCGACGAGCCCTCGGCCGAGGCCACGGAGACCATCGGCGAGGTGACGGTCGAGGCCGCCGCGGAGACGACCGCCGCCAACGAGCCGTCCGCAGCCGTGCCGGAAGGCGTTGCGATCACGCCGGAGGAAGCCTCGACTGCCGCCGCGGCCGAGCCCGCCCCCGAAGAACCCGCTGCAGCGCCTGTCGAGGCGTCCCCTGCCGAGGCCGCCCCCATCGAGGACGAGAAGCCGCGTCGCGGCCGTCGTGGCGGTCGCCGCACCAAGGCGGCAGCGGCGGAAACGGCCGATGCCCCGAGCGTCGATGCCGCGCCGGCCGAAGCCGCCGCCGAGGCTCCCGCTCCCGAAACCCCGGCGGCTGACGCCGAGGCGGCGGAAACCAAGCCGAAGCCCCGCCGCCGCCGCTCCACGGTGCGCGAGAAGGCGCCGGCCGCCGTCGAAGGCGATGCCGTGAGCGAAAGCATCGGCGCGTCCGAGGCCGCCGCACCGGAAGCTCCCGTCGCGGAAGCCGCTCCGACCGAGCCGGCGGTTTCGGCGGAAGCGGAGGCCTCGCCCGTCGCGAACGCGCAGCCGGAGGCCACGCCCTCTCCCGCCGAACCCGCCGCTGCGCCGGAGCCGGATCGCCCGCGCCGCACCGGCTGGTGGCAGCGCAAGATCTTCGGCGAGTGATCGTCGGCGCGTGATGCCGGCGAAGGGGCGCTGCGACGCTCCCCCGCCCCGCTCATGAAAACGGCGCCTCGCGGCGCCGTTTTCTTTTCCGCCTGCCCGTCACGCGCCGCCGGAACCTCCGTCCGCGCGCGGGGTTGCCCTGCGACGAAAACGGGGCGCAAGCGGCATGATCACCCTACAATGCGGGTACAGGATCGAGGTGGTGTGCGACAGGCCGACCGCCGGCATCACCCTGCTCGACCCCCATCCCGAACGGCAGGTCGACGTCATCGGGGGCGGTCCGCCCCATGTCACCGCCCTCAGTGATGGCCGCCCGGTCGACGCCACCACCTACACTGACGGCTTCGGCAATATCTGCCGGCGGCTGGTCATCCCGCCCGGCGGCGTGCGGCTGGAAAGCCGGATCGACATCGCCGATCCGGGCACTGTCGACATGTTCGCGCCCGACGCCATCGAGCACGCGCCGGCGGATCTTCCTCCCGAGGTGCTGCAGTTCCTTCTGCCGAGCCGCTATTGCGAGGTCGACGAACTCTCGAACGTCGCGTGGGAGCTCTTCGGCAGCTACGCACCCGGCTGGAACCGCGTGCAGCAGATCTGCAACGTCGTCCATGAGCGCATCCGCTTCGACTACCAGTTCGCCCGCAGCACGCGCACCGCAGCCCAGGCCTTCAACGAGCGGGTCGGCGTCTGCCGCGACTTCACCCATCTGGCGGTGGCGTTCGCACGCGCCATGAACATTCCCGCGCGCTACTGCAACGGCTTCCTCGGCGATATCGGCGTGCCGCCCAATCCGGCGCCGATGGACTACAATGCGTGGTTCGAGGCCTATATTGGCGGGCACTGGCACACGTTCGACGCCCGCCACAACATGCCGCGCATCGGGCGGGTGCTGGTGGCGCGCGGGCGCGATGCCGCCGACATCCCGATGATCCACACCTTCGGCCCGCATGTGCTGCAGCGCTTCGAGGTCATCACCGAGGAGGTCGCGGCATAGACCGCGCCCGCCGCGAGAGGTCAGGCCTTCAGCGCCGCCGCATGGCCCTGCGCCCACTGGGCCACGCTGCGCGGCGCCTTGCCCGTGAGCGTCTTCACCGCATCGGTGACGCCCGCCGTCCAGCCCTCGCGCACGGGATGGAAGATGCTGGCGAGGAAGCGGGCATAGTCCGCGCCGATGCCGACCCCGGTGAGGATGCCGACAAAGGTGTCGTCGTCGATCGGCGTATAGCCGACGGGCTTGCCCATCACCCGCGCGAGGATGGCCGCGGCTTCGGCATAGCTCAGGGCTGCCGGGCCGGTGAGGTTGAACGCCTGCCCATCGAACGCGTCCGTCGTGAGGACGCTGGCGGCGCTGGCGGCGATGTCGCGCGCGTCGATGAAGCTCGACTTGCCCTCCCCGGCCGGCACCGCGATGGCGCCGGCATGGTCGATTCCCGGCTTCCAGAAGTTGAGAAAATTGTCGGTGAACCAGTTCGGCCGCAGGATCACATAAGGTGTGCCGGAGGCGATCAGGGCCAGTTCGACCTGGCGATAGGGGATGGCGTCGTCGGCATCGACGCCGATTGCGGTCTGCAGCACCACCTTCACCTTGCGGGCGGCGGCGGCCTCGATGACCGGGATCAGCCATTCGCGCGGCGTCGTGTAGCCGCCCGGCAGCAGCACATAGGCGCGGTCCACGCCCTCGAACGCCGCGGGATAGGTCTCCGGCCGGTCGAAGGCGAAGGCGACACCCTCCGCGCCCCCGATCGCGGCGCCATTGCGCGACGCCGCCTTCACCGCCTCGCCGCGCGCGATCAGTTCCGCGACCAGAGGCCGCCCGACATGCCCGCTCGCGCCGAGCACCAGAACCTTGCCTGCCATCTCTCGTCTCCTTAGTATCGAATGGAAACCATGTTTCGGATGACAACCTACTCTCGTCCCCACCAACCGGAAAGAGAGCACTTTGCGCTCACATGGTGGCGTCGAGGAAACCGGCCCGCCGGTGTCAGCCGCGAGGGAGACCGCGATGCGCTACGCCTACAACGTGTATGAAGACCGCTGCCCGACGCGGATGGTGCTCGACCGGCTCGCCGACAAATGGGCGCTGCTGATCCTCGACCGGCTGGAGGACGGGCCGGTTCGGTTCAATCATCTGCGGCGCGACATCAAGGGCATTTCGCAGAAGGTGCTGTCGCAGACGCTGAAGAAGCTGGAGCGCGACGGCCTGGTGACGCGCACGGTCACTCCCACCGTGCCGGTCACGGTGGAATATGCCCTCACCGCTCTGGGTCGCGCGCTGGGGGAGACAGCCGCCGCCCTCACCCATTGGGCCGAGCACAATATGGACGCCATCCTCGCCGCTCAGGCCGCCTATGACGCGGCGCTGGCGGCGCGGTAGGTCCGGGGCAGACGCCGCCCCCGCGCCCCTCTTCCGCGGGCGTGACTCGGGGACACAGAGGTTTTGGCCGCGCCCGCGATGCTGGGTACCCGGGTCAAGCCGGGGCATGTGGGCGGTGGCTCGTCATCCTGAGGTGCGAGCGCAGCGAGCCGCGAAGGACGCAGGCACGCGCCGCCCTGCCCTCACCCCTTCCGCAGAAAATCGCCGATGCGCTGCACCGCCTCGCGCATCTCGTCCGGGGCGCCGGCATAGGAAAGGCGTAGATAGTTGTGGCCGCGATGCGGGTCGAAATCGACCCCCGGCGTCGCCGCCACATGCGCCTCGTCGAGCAGCCGGCGGGCGAAGGCGGCGGAATCGTCGGTGAAGCGCGAGACATCGGCATAAAGATAGAACGCGCCGTCGACGGGCAGGAATTCCGGCAGGCCAGCCGCCGGGAGTCCTTGCGTCAGGATCAGCCGGTTCTCCTCGTAGCCGTGCTTGACCGCCTCCATCTCGCCGGCGCCGTCAAAGGCCGCCTCGGCGGCGATCTGCGAGAGGGTCGGCACCGAGATCATCAGGTTCTGCTGCAGCCGCTCCACCGCCCGCACCAGCGCCTGCGGCATCACCATCCAGCCGACCCGCCAGCCGGTCATGCAGAAATATTTCGAGAAGGAATGGATGATGGTGGCCTCGGCGCTGACCG
>JAEYTJ010000235.1 GCA_023434095.1 Pseudomonadota bacterium
CGCTCGGAGGTGGTGTCGGCGTCGATGGCGAGCAGCGCGGTCATGTAGACCTCCGCCGCCTGCTCGGGCGACGATGCTTCGCCCGCCAGCGTCTCCGGGCTCGCCGGGCTGCCGAGTTCCTGGGTGAGGAAGCGCTCGGCCTCGTCGAGCTGCGCGCCGCCCAGCTTGGTGGAAATGGCCGCGCGCTCGGTCTCGTCGACATGCCCGTCGGCGAGCGAGGCGGCAATCATTGTGCGCAGCAGCGTCACGTCGAAATGGCTGCGCTCGGCCTGCGCCGGGTGGAAGGGCGACTGCGCCGGGGGAAGCTGCGTCGGCACCGGCTCGGCCGCCGTCTGCTGCGGCTGCTGGCCCTGCTGGTAGTTCTGGTAGGCCTTGTAGGCGAGGGTGCCGACGAGGGCGAGCCCGCCCAGCGCCACCGCATTGCCGGCCATCTTGCGCCCGCCCTTGCTGCCGAGCACCAGCGACACCAGCGCGCCGGCCGCCGCGCCGGAGGCGAGCGAGCCGCCATTAGTACCGAGATAGTCCTTCGCCCGCCCCATCAGGTCGCCCGCGCCGGACGGGCCCGCCCCGGGAGGCTGCGCATTGGCGCTGCCGGTGATGCCGCCCGTCAGGCCGCCGAGCAGCCCGCCCAGCGGGTTCTGCTGCGCCGGCACACCTCCCTGCGTTCCCGCCTGCGGCGTGAGGAACTGGTCGAGGAGCCGCTTGGCGTCGAAATTCCCGCTGTTGAACATGGTGCATCCCGTGTGTCTGTCTGCGCAGGGAGGTAGGGGGCAATCATGGCTTCCGCAAGGAAACCCCACGCGTCCCGGTCACCCGCGCGTGATGCCCGCCGGCGCGTCACCCGGAAGGCGTGTCGCATCCCATGTCGCATCTGTTCAACGCGAGCGCCGAAACAATGCTCGCCGCCGCCCGGCCGGCGCGCGACCATGCGGACAGACGACGAGAGCGGCCCCGCCCCCGAGCCTGGCCGCCAGCGTCTCACCCTTTGCCTCGGAGGCGAATGTGCAGAAATTCTCCGGCTTCGAGCTGTTCCGCCGTGCGCTCGGCGGCCACAAGAGCTGGCAGCCGCAATGGCGCAATCCCGAGCCGAAGGCCGAATACGATGTCGTCATCGTCGGCGCCGGCGGGCATGGCCTCGCGGCCGCCTATTACCTCGCCAAGGAGCACGGCATCACCAATGTCGCGGTCATCGAGCGCGGCTGGCTCGGCGGCGGCAACACCGGGCGCAACACCACCATCGTGCGCTCGAACTATTTGTTCGACGAGAGCGCCGCGCTCTACGAGCACGCGGTGAAGCTGTGGGAAGGCCTGTCGCAGGACATCAACTACAACGTCATGTATTCGGCGCGCGGCGTGCTGATGCTGGCGCACAATCACCATGACGAGATCAGCTTCAAGCGCCATGTCCACGCCAACCGGCTGAACGGCGTCGACAATGAGTGGCTGACCGCCGAGCAGGTGAAGGAGTTCTGCCCGCCGCTCAACATCAAGAGCATGCGCTACCCCATCATCGGCGGCGCGCTGCAGCGGCGCGGCGGCACGGCGCGGCACGATGCGGTGGCCTGGGGCTTTGCCCGCGCGGCGGATTCGCGGGGCGTCGACATCATCCAGAATTGCGAAGTGACGGGCATCCGCCGGGGCCCCTCCGGCGCGGTGGAGGGCGTGGAAACCTCGCGCGGCTTCGTCCGGGCGAAGAAGGTTGGCGTCTCCGCCGCCGGCCATACCAGCGTGGTGATGGCGATGGCCGGGCTGCGCATGCCTCTGGAAAGCTTCCCACTGCAGGCGCTGGTGTCGGAGCCGGTGAAGCCCGCCTTCCCCACCGTGGTCATGAGCAACACCATCCACGCCTATATCTCGCAGTCCGACAAGGGCGAGATGGTCATCGGCGCCGGCACGGACGCCTACACCTCCTATTCCCAGCGCGGCGCGCTGCACATCACCACCCACACGCTGGATGCCATCTGCGAGCTCGTCCCGCAATTCCGGCGCCTGCGCATGCTGCGCAACTGGGGCGGCATCGTCGACGTGACGCCCGACCGCTCGCCGATCATCGCCAAGACCCCGGTGCCGGGCCTTTATGTGAATTGCGGCTGGGGCACCGGCGGCTTCAAGGCGACACCGGGCTCGGGCCATGTCTTCGCCCACACCATCGCCAGGGACGCCCCGCACGCCATCAACGCGCCGTTCACGCTGGAGCGTTTTCGCGATGGCTTCCTGATCGACGAAGCGGCCGCCGCCGCCGTCGCGCATTGAGGGGGCGGCGATGACAGCCTCTTTCACGAGCATCCTTCGAGGCCCGGCGTGCCGCCGGGCGCCTCAGGATGACGTTCCTCCTGCCCGTCAGAACCCCGTCATCCTGAGGTGCGAGCGCAGCGAGCCTCGAAGGATGGTCAAGCCGAACAACGCGGGAGCCCACTGATGCTCATCATCACCTGCCCCTGGTGCGGCGCCCGGCCGGAAGTGGAATTCCGCTATGGCGGCGAGGCGCACATCGCCCGCCCGGCCGACCCTTCCGCCCTCACCGACGCGGAATGGGCGGATTTCCTCTACAACCGCACCAATCCCAAGGGCCTGCACGCCGAGCGCTGGCGCCACATCCATGGCTGCGGGCGCTATTTCAACGCGCTGCGCGACACGGTGAGCGATTTCTTCGTCACCACCTACAAGGCCGGCGAGCCGCGCCCGGACATCGACGCCTCCAGCGGCGGGAGCAAGTGACATGACCAACCGCTTCCGCACCGCCTCGGGCGGGCGCATCGACCGCGCCGCGCCGCTGTCCTTCCGCTTCGACGGACAGACCTATTCCGGCTTTGCCGGCGACACGCTGGCCTCGGCGCTGATCGCCAATGGCGTCCACCTCGTCGGCCGCTCGTTCAAATATCACCGCCCGCGCGGCTTCCTCTCCGCCGGCTCGGACGAGCCCAATGCGCTGGTCAACGTCGCCCGCGACGCCGCCCGCGCCGCGCCGAACCTGCGCGCCACGCAGGTGGAGCTCTATGAGGGGCTGAAGGCACAGAGCCAGAACCGCTGGCCCTCGCTCTCCTTCGATGCCGGCGCGATCAACGACCTCGCCGCCCCCTTCCTGCCGTCGGGCTTCTACTACAAGACCTTCATGTGGCCGGCGGGGGCGTGGAAGCGCTTCTACGAGCCGAAGATCCGCGCCATGGCCGGCCTCGGCGTCGCCCCGGACCTGCCGGACCCGGACCGCTACACCCAGAACCACGCCCATTGCGACGTGCTGGTCGTCGGCGCCGGCCCGGCGGGCCTCGCCGCCGCGCTGGCCGCCGCCGAGAGCGGGGCGAAGGTGATCCTGTGCGACGAGCAGGCGGAACTCGGCGGTTCGCTGCTGTCCGAAACCACCGCCACCATCGAAGGCACGCCCGCCACCGACTGGCTGGCGGCGACGCTGGCGACCCTCAAGGCGCGCGACAATGTCACGCTGATGCCGCGCACCACTGCCTTCGGCTATTTCCCGCACAACCATATCGCCTTGGCCGAGCGCGTCACCGAGCACCTCGCCGCCCCCGGCCCCGATCTGCCGCGCGAGCGGCTGTGGGAAGTGCGCGCGAAAGAGGTGGTCATCGCCGCCGGCGCGCTGGAGCGTCCGCTGGTATTCCCGGACAATGACCGGCCGGGCGTGCTGCTGGCCGATTCCGCCCGCACCTATGCCAATCGCTACGGCACAAAGGGCGGCGAGCGCGCGGTGATCTTCACCGCCTGCGATGCCGGCTACCGCACCGCGCTCGACCTCAAGGCCGCCGGCGTCACTATTGCCGCCATCGCCGACCTGCGCGCGGACGTCTCCGGCGAGCTGCCTTCCCGCGCGCTCACTGCGGGCATCGATGTGCGCCCCTCCACCGTGCTGGTCGGCACCAAGGGCCGGCTGCGGGTCTCCTCCGCCCAGCTCGCCAAGGTGAAGGGTGGGCAGGTCGGCCCGGCGGAAACCATTGCCTGCGACAGCGTGCTGATGTCCGGCGGCTTCACGCCCAGCGTGCACCTGTTCTCGCAGTCGCGCGGCAAGCTGGTGTGGGACGGCGCGGCCGGGGCCTACCTGCCCGGCACCTCGGTGGAGCGCGAGCGTTCCGCCGGCGCCTGCCGCGGCGTGAATGGCCTGCAGCGCGTGCTGGAAGACGGTTATGGTCAGGGCGAGGCAGCGGCCAAGGCCGCCCGCGACTTCACCTCCCCCGCCCGCGGCGCCACGCCGGCACCGGCCGCTACCTCACGCGCCATCCCCGCCAGCGCCGAAGACCTCGGCACCAGCGGCTTCATCGGCGCCACCCCGCACGGGCGCAACCCGGCCTTCACCAAGGCGTTCGTCGACTGGCAGAACGATGTCACGTCCAAGGACCTGAAGCTCGCCACCCGCGAGGGGATGCGCTCCATCGAGCATGTGAAGCGCTACACCACCACGGGCATGGCGACCGACCAGGGCAAGACCTCGAACATGAACGCCCTCGGCATTATCTCCGAGGCGCTCGACACGCCGGTGCCGAAGATCGGGCTCACCACTTTCCGCCCGCCCTTTACCCCCACCACTTTCGGCCTGTTCGCCGGGGCGGCGCGCGGCGATGTGTTCGATCCGCTGCGCAAGACCGCCATCCATGACTGGGCCGCCGAACACGGCGCCGCCTTCGAGGATGTCGGCAACTGGAAGCGCGCGCACTACTTCCCCCGCGCGGGGGAAGACATGCACGCCGCCGTCGCGCGCGAATGCAAGGCGGTGCGCGCCAGCGTCGGCATGTTCGACGCCTCCACCCTCGGCAAGATCGAGATCGTCGGCCCCGACGCCGCCGAGTTCATGAACCGCATGTACACCAACGCCTGGGCCAAACTGGAGCCCGGCCGGCTGCGCTACGGCGTCATGCTGCGCGAGGACGGCTTCGTCATGGATGACGGCGTCGTCGGCCGCATGGCGGCGGACCGCTTCCATGTCACCACCACCACGGGCGGCGCCCCGCGCGTGCTGGCGCATATGGAGGACTATCTCCAGACCGAATGGCCGGACCTCGATGTGTGGCTCACCTCCACGACCGAGCAATGGTCGGTCATCGCCGTGCAGGGGCCGAAGGCCCGCGAGGTCATCGCCCCGCTGATCGAGGGCATCGACCTTTCCAAGGAGGCCTTCCCGCATATGAGCGTGCGCGAGGGCACCATTCTCGGCGTGCCGACGCGGCTGTTCAGCGTCTCCTTCACCGGCGAACTCGGCTTCGAGATCAACGTGCCCTCCGCCTATGGACGGGCGGTGTGGGAAGCGGTCTATGCCGCCGGCGAGCGCTTCGGCATCACGCCCTATGGCACCGAGACCATGCACGTGCTGCGTGCCGAAAAGGGCTACATCATCGTCGGCCAGGAAACGGACGGCACGGCGACGCCGGACGATGTCAATCTCGGCTGGGCGGTGGGCAAGGCGAAGAAGGATTTCGTCGGCAAGCGCTCGCTCATCCGCGAGTCCATGTCCGCCCCGGACCGCCGCCAGCTGGTCGGGCTGAAGACCACCGTCCCCAAGGTCGTGCTGGAGGAAGGCGCGCAGATCGTCGCCGACCCTGGCGCCCCCGTTCCGGTGCCGATGCTCGGCTTCGTCACCTCCTCCTATCACAGCGCCGTTCTCGGCCGCTCCATCGCGCTGGCCATGGTCAAGGGCGGGCGCGCGCGCATCGGCACGAAGCTGATGGTGCCGATGCCGACCCACGCCATCGAGGTCGAGGTGGTGGAGCCGGTCTTCTACGATCCCAAGGGAGATCGCCTCAATGGTTGAGAACGCTGCCGTGACCGCGTCCCTCGCACCCGCCCGCCCGCTCGGCCCGCTGGCCGCCGCCTCCCGCGCCATACCCGCCGCGCGGCTCACCGCGCTGGGGGACGCCGCGCGTCTCGTTTTCCGTGGCCGCGAGGCGGCGATCGGCCCGGCCGGCGAGGCCTTCGGCGTCGCCCTGCCGCGCGAGGCCTGCCGCTTCAATGCCGCAGGTGGCCGCTTCGCCTTCTGGCTCGGCCCGGACGAGTGGCTGCTGCTCGCCCCCGGCGCCGAGCCGGCCCCGCTCTTTGCCGCCATCGAGGCCGCGACGACCGGCCTGCCGCACGCGCTGGTCGATGTCTCGGCGCGCAGCGTCGGCATTGAGGTGGCGGGCGAGAAGGCTGCCTTTGTGCTCAACCAGGGCAACCCGCTGGACCTGTCCCTCGACGCCTTCCCGGTCGGCATGTGCACCCGCACCGTGTTCCACAAGGCGGAAATCGTGCTGGCACGCCATGCTCCCGACGTGTTCCACATCGATGTCTGGCGCTCCTTCGCGCCCTATGTCTGGGAACTGCTGGAAGACGCCCGCCGCGAACTGGCATGAGCTTTGCCGAAGGCGGGGCGGCGCGAGAGTTTCCCCTGGGTCCCGGCGCGGCGCTCCGGCTGCGCCTCCGCTGGGCCGGGACACGAAAGATAGACCCGTGTCCCGGCCAAGCTGCACGACGTGCAGCGCCGAGCCGGGACCCAGGATAGACTCTTCGGCCCCCTCGCCCTCTCGCGGAACAGCCCGCCATGATCAGCGCCTTCGAGCTCTTCAAGATCGGCATCGGCCCGTCCTCCTCCCACACGGTGGGGCCGATGCTGGCGGCACTGCGCTTTGCCGAGAGCCTCGCCGCCGACGAGCTCATCGCCCGCACCGCCCGCGTGGAAGTGGTGCTCTACGGCTCGCTCGCCTGGACCGGCAAGGGCCACGGCACCGACAAGGCGGTGATCCTCGGCCTTGCGGGCCTCCACCCGCGCAATGTCGACCCCGACCGCGCCGATGTGCTCGTTGCCGGTGTGGCGGAAGACGGCCGCCTGCCGCTCGGCGGCAGCCACGGCATCCGCTTCGATCCCACGCGCGACATCGTCTTCGACGGCGTCTCTCCCACTCCTCAGCACCCGAACACGCTCGCCTTCCGCGCCCTCGCGGCCGACGGATCGCGGCTCCACGAAGCCCGCTGGTGCTCCATCGGCGGCGGCTTCGTGGTGCCGGAGGCGGAGGTCGGCCAACCGCCGGCACCGGACGCCCTCGCCCTGCCCTACCCGTTCCGCAACGCCCGCGAACTCCTCGCCCTCGCGGCGCGCGAAAATCTCTCCATCGCCGATCTCGTTCTCGCCAATGAGCAGGCCCGCCGCGTACCGGACGAGGTGACCGCCCGGCTCGACGGCGTGGTCGAGGCGATGATGGCCTGCGTCGACCGGGGGCTCGCCACCACGGGCGAGTTGCCCGGCGGCCTGCAGGTGAAGCGCCGCGCCAAGGCGATCCGCGATAGCCTTCTCGCCCGCAACGCCCCGACCCCGCACGAGATCATGGACTGGGTCAGCCTCTACGCCATCGCGGTGAATGAGGAGAACGCCGCCGGCGGGCGTGTCGTCACCGCCCCCACCAATGGCGCGGCGGGCGTGGTGCCGGCGACGCTGCGCTACTACCGCGACCATTGCCCCGGCGCCAACCGCGAGGGGCTCCACACCTTCCTGCTCACCGCCACCGCCATCGGCGCGCTGTTCAAGATCAACGCCTCGATCTCCGGCGCCGAGGTCGGCTGCCAGGGCGAGGTCGGCGTCGCCTGCTCCATGGCGGCAGGCGGGCTCGCCGCCGCGCTCGGCGGCACCCCGGCACAGGTGGAAAACGCGGCGGAAATCGGCATGGAGCATCATCTCGGCATGACCTGCGATCCCATTGGCGGGCTGGTGCAGGTGCCCTGCATCGAGCGCAACGCCTTTGGCGCCATCAGCGCGGTCAACGCCGCCTCGCTGGCGCTGCATGGCGACGGCACCCACATCGTCTCGCTCGACAAGGTCATCGTCACCATGCGCGAGACCGGCCGCGACATGGCGTCGAAATACAAGGAAACCTCGCTGGGCGGCCTCGCCGTGAACCTGCCGGAATGCTGAACCCATGCGAGGCGACCGCGAGAATTCATCCCGCTTGCTACCTGAGGCGGCAAATTTGCTATGCTGGGTTCAGGAGCAGGCCATGAACCAGCAGCGTCCGACCTCCCTGGCCATGACGAGCGCGTCCAGCACGGCGGCGCCGGTGCTGAATGTCGGCTTCATCCTGGCCGATAATTTCACCCTCTCGGCCTTCTCGCTGATGGTCGACCAGTTCCGCCTCGCCGCCGACGACGGCGACCGCTCGCGCCCCATCCTCGCCCGCTGGCAGGTGATGTCCTCGAAGCAGGAGCCGATCCGCGCCAGCTGCAGCATCACGGTGGCGCCCTCCGGCCCGCTCGTCGACCCCGCGAATTTCCACTACATCATCGTCGTCGGCGGTCTCCTGCATGGCGGCCAGCAGCTTGACGAGGACAGCATCGCCTATCTGAAGCGCGCCGCCCGCGCCGGCGTGTCGCTGGTCGGCGTGTGCACCGGCTCCTTCGTGCTGGCGCGCGCCGGGCTGATGACCGGACGGCGCTGCTGCGTCTCCTGGTACCACTATCAGGACTTCCTGGAGGAATTCCCCCACCACACCCCGGTGGCGGACCGGCTCTACGTCATCGACGGCGACCGCATCACCTGCGCCGGCGGCGGCGGCGCGGCGGATCTCGCCACCGCGCTGGTCGAGAAGTTCCTCGGCCGCTCCGTCGCGCAGAAGAGCCGGCACGTGCTGCTGCTCGACCGCCAGCGCCCCGGCACCGAATCCCAGCCGCACCCGCCCATCGCCGATCTCGTGGCGGACGACCGTGTGCGCCGGGCGCTGCTGATGATGGAGCAGAACCTCGCCGACCCGCTGCCCATCGCCGACATCGCCCGGCGGCTGCAGCTCTCCACCCGCCAGCTCGAACGCCTGTTCCAGACGGTGATGGGCCAGCGCCCGGCGGAGTTCTACCGCCGGCTGCGGCTGCGCTATGCCCGCTTCCTGCTCGACACGACCGGCCGCTCCGTCACCGATATCGCGCTGGAAGCCGGCTTCTCCGACTGCGCGCATTTCTCCCGCCAGTTCAAGGCCCAGCACGGCTTCACCCCGTCGGATGCGCGCGCCCGCGCCCCCGTCGCGGTGCAGAGCGTCGCCGGCCACCGGCTGTTCGACTGACGGCGCTCAGATCCCGGCCTCGGTCGGGCTGGCATTGCCCTTCATCAGGATCGGCCCGGTCGGGCGCCCGGTAGGCGAGCCGCCCGCCGGCTCCAGCGTCACCTCGTAAAGCTGCTCCGCCGCCGGGCGCGGCAGGCCTGCGACGCTCAACTCGACATTGCGCATCGCCTCCAACAGGCCGACGGACACCGGCCCGCGCTCGCGGTCCCACAGCGTCCACACCTGCAGCGACTTGCCCTCCGGCGCTCTGAGCGCGCTCAGCGCCAGAAGCTCGGTGCGCCCGTCGCGGAAGGCGTTGACCACTGCCGCCGGCTGGTTCTGGTCGGAGAGCAGCACCGCCACCAGCACCGGCGCCTGCGCCGCCTGCCGCGCCAGATGCGCCGCCCCGAAGGCGAGCAGCACCAGCGCGGCCGAGGCGGCCAGACCATAACCGCGCCACAGTCCGAGACTGCCCCACCACCCGGCCAGCCGGGAAGGCCGCGCATCGCCGCGCCCTGCCTGCGGT
>JAEYTJ010000073.1 GCA_023434095.1 Pseudomonadota bacterium
ATCCGCACGAGCCTGTCGGCATCCGGCGCGTCGTCGTCGGCGATGATGACGTAACGTGCGTCAGCCGCCACTCCCACCAGCTGCCGCAGCGTGGCGACAAGGTCTTCCGTGGGTGCGAGAGCGACGACCTCGGCACGCGGCAGGCGCCGGCGCACTTCCTCGCGCCAGGCCTCGGCATGGTGGGGGGCCCCCAGCACAAGCGGCTCCCGGCCGACGAACGCCCCGATGGCGTCCGACACGGCCCGATGGGTCAGGCGCCAGTAATCGCGTGCGGCGGCGCGCATTTCCACGAGCGCGGCGGCGTCAGGCAGGGGGGCTCTCGCGTCGCTGAGCCACGCCGCGGTCGTCGCGTCCAGAACGTCGACGGGGGGCAACGGGGGAAAGGACGGCGTCACGACATCCGGCAGATCCACCCCGCCAATGCCGTCGCTCAGGCCGAGGCGAAGGGCCAGGGCGAAGACATAACCATCACCCGTGTCCGGCGCGAGGCTCCCGCAGGCACGGAGGGCGTCAGAACGGGCAAGCAGGCTCCATGGCGCCAGGGCGCCGCCAAGCAGCTGGGCGACCCCGCGCGGCGCTTTGGGGGAGGGCCGGGACCAACTGCGTGGCAGGGGATCGGCGGCCGAGGTCTTCAGCAGAATGCCGCCCAAGCGGGGATCGGCCTTCGCCAGCATCCGCTCGAAATACTGCGGAGGAACCTGCGCTCCCGCCGGCGCAAAGGCGATGAAGGACCCGCTCGCGGCCTGGATTCCCCGGTTCGCCTGTTCCTCCGGCGAACCAGCCCCTTCGGCTGAGACAATGGTCAGGCTGGCAGGTCCTGCCGGCCCCTCAATTTCATGAAGAGCCGCCCGGTCTTCCTCATCACAGGTGACAAGAATTTCGACGCAGAGAGTTTGCGCAATCAGCGAACGCAGCGTCGAGAGCGTTTCGGCCGGCCTTCCGG
Organism: Pseudomonadota bacterium; assembly: GCA_023434095.1. GTDB lineage: Bacteria > Pseudomonadota > Alphaproteobacteria > Rhizobiales > Xanthobacteraceae > Ancylobacter. The sequence continues at coordinate 944 of JAEYTJ010000073.1, forward strand.
CGCCGGGAACGATGACCGTGACGGACCGCTCTAGCATGCCGGTCCGGCTTCGACGCCGCCACGCGCGCTGAACGACTCGATCAGGGCGCGATAGCGCTGGATCATGATCGATCCGTTGAGGCCGGCGTCCCAGCGCTCCTCCACGGTCGCCCGGTTTATGGTAAGGGCCTGGTCGACCAGGACGTCGTCCATTGCGGCGCGCTCGATCGCGCCGGCCAGACCCGCCACGTCGTGCGGCGACAGCAGGAAGCCGGTTCGCCCATTTTCGACCCATTCCGCCCCGCAGGACGTATCGGACTGGATCGGAAAGCTGCCCATGGCCATCGATTCCAGCAGCGTCGTGGAAATGCCGTCGGATATGCCGCAGCCGATGGTGATCCGCGACTGCCCGATGCGCTCGAGAACGTCGGCATGCGAGGGGAAGTAGCTGTCGCTGACGATGTTCAAGCCGGTATCCTCGGCCAGTCGGTTGGAAACGCGAATCACGTCCGGCGAGCCGAGAGCGACGCGGATCGTGTACCCGCGCAGTGCGGGCGCGGCCAGCCGCACCGCGGCGAGGATGTGCAGCGCCCGGCCGGACCACCCATGGTAGCCCTTGATGGTGATCTGCTTGCGCCGGGAAGGGGGCGACAGCTCGTCCGCCGGCGGAACGTCCTCGAAGTTCATGCCCCCGGAAGCCGGCACGGGCGGCAGAAGAACGCCCCGAAAGCCCATTTCCTGAACGATTTGCAGATCGCGGCGGCATTCCGCGAGATAGGCATCGATCGAGCCGGCAATGGCGGACAGCCTGTCCTGATGATCCCGAAGCTTGCGATACAGGAAGATGTCGCTTCCCCAGTTGGACAGGAGCCATGGCGGGAAAGCGTCGCCGAGATGCTGCTTGCCGGCGAGGCACAGATAGCCCGCCATCTGCACTTCCATGGAATGAACCAGGGACGGCCGGAACCGTCTGATCGCCTCCATCAGATGAAGCGGCTGGGCGAAGGGCGTGCTCTTGGGGATGAAGGAGGGAATCCAGCTCCTGTACCCGGTCTGCTCGTTCAGCCGCCGGGCTTCGGCGTCGAGGGCCAGGGGGGGCTCGAAAACACCGACCTCCCCCGCGCCCAGCGCGTCGAGATCGTCCTCCGACCGGACATGCTTCCAGGCCCGCAGCGACCGCGATACCTGCTGGCGGTAGACGGGCAGGACGACGAAGCGCAGATGGGGCGCGCGCACCATGTTCAGCCAGCGCGCCGTGTGCACACTCGACGACATGGCGACGACAAGCACCACGGACGGGCGCGGACCCGCCGGAGGAGATGTGTGTTCCGGCGCCGGGCTCATGACAGCCTGGCGATCATCGCGCCGAGATGGCGGGCAAAACGCGCCGGATCGAAGGCAAGCTTGCCGTAGAGGACCGTGGACGGGGACAGCCAGTCGCGGTCGGGATGCTGGATCATCACGACCGGCGCGGCGCCATTAAGATGTGCTTCCGCCAGCCTCATCTTCATGGGGGAGCCGAAAGCGACCCCGGCATAGAGGCGCGCCCCGAGCAGCGCCCGGCCGTCGCCGCTTGCCGCCCCATCGCGTTCGTCGATATCGATCCCGAGATCCCAGCGGGCGACGCCCAGCGCCAGCGAGACATCGGGATTGTCGACATCGATGAAACGCAGGCCGACCGTGGAGAGCCAGGGCTCGGCGAAGTAAAGCGAGGAAATGCAGAACAGCGCGCGGCCGGACCGACCCTCCTGGCCGTCGAAAACGATCAGAGGTTTGGTCACGCGCGCTCGGCTCCCCGCTTTCCAGCGCCTTTTAGGCCCCGTCACGGTCGCACGCAATGCTCCCGCGCCCGGCCCCCGGGCAGGCATGCGCCCTTCTGCACAGCGCGGCGTGGCGCGGGGAGGCGGCCTGCTAGACAGGACCGTCGCCGAACAGGCGCAGCGCGCGGGCGGCGGCGGCCTCGCCGGAGGCGAAGGCGCCGGCGAGCGTCCCCCAGCCGCTTGCCGGCACATAGTCGCCGGCGAGGAAGATGCGGTTCTGCACGGTATCGGCGAAAACGCGCCGCTGGGCCCCCTGGCCGGGCAGGGCGGGACTGAGCGCGCCGCGGATCAGCGGGTCCTGCCCCCAGCGCGACGATACCGCCTCGGACACTGCCGTCTCGGCGCCGGGAAAGTTGGCGCGCAGCCAGGCCTGCACCAAGGGCAGGGCGGCCTCCTCGCCCTTCTCGGCGATGGTGCGGGCCTGCGCGTCGGCGAAGGTGAGCACGTGCAGGTCGCTGCCGTTGATCCGCCCCCGTAGCAGGGCCGGCGGGGCGGCATTGGCCCTGGCCAGCACCGCTTCGTTGGGCAGCAGGCCGAGCGGATTGCCGGCGAGCGTGAACGCCACCTGTTCCAGATGACCGGCGGCGATCGCCCGCAGCGCCGTCACCAGCCGCACCGGCAGCACCGGATTGAAGCGTATCGCCCCGGCGGCCAGAACCGGCGCCGGTACGGCGAGCACGATGGCACGGGCGCGGATCGGCGCGCGCTGCCCGCGTATCGAAACCGCGTGGAAGCGCCCGCCATTGGTGACGAGCGTGACCGGCGCCTCCCGCTGCACGTTCACCCAGGCGCCGAGCGCCTCCATGAGCGCGCCGACGCCGAAGGGGCTGGTCGTGTCATCCGGCCGCGCGTCGCGGCGGGCGAGGTCGAGCGCGGAAAGGGCGGCGAGCGGGCGCCCGCAGCTCAAGGGGCCGAGCAGCTGCATCACCGTTGCGGCCCAGGGGCCACCCGAGCCGGGTGTGCCTTTTGCCGGCGGCGGGGCGCTGGCAAGGGCCTGGGCGGCCGCGACGTCCTTGCCGCCCTCGGTCGCCGCGAGCATGTCGCGGCGCGCCGCGCCCAGCGTGGCGGCAAAGGCGTCATAGGCGCTCTCGCGCACCTCGCGGCCATCGGCGAACAGCCGGCGCCCGGAGGGCAGGGCAATGAGCTGCTGACCCGCCGCCTGCGCGCTGGCGCCAAGTGGGCCGTCGCCTCCGGCGAAACCGCCGGCGCCGAGATCGACCTTCATCCCGAAGGCGGTCTCGGTGCGGGCCCGCCCGCCCAGCCGTGGCCCGGCCTCCAGCAGCACATAGGAGCGCTTGGCCTCGGCGATGCGGCGTGCGGCCGCGATGCCGGCCGCGCCGCCGCCGATGATGACGATATCGACATCGCTCGCCCCGGCTTGGGCGAGGGCAGGCGCCGGCAGCAGCGCGGCGGAGGCGGCGGCGAGAAAATGGCGGCGGTTCAGCGTGCCGGGAAGGCGCGGTCGGGTCATACGGGCATGTCTCACGCGGTGTGGCGCACAGGCTAGCATGGCCGGCCGGGCGGGCGAAGGCGCCGGCCGGCGGGTCGCGTGAGCTGCCGCAGACGCCGGCTAAGCACTTGCGCCGAATCATGTTTTGTTCGCGGGGAACGAATCGGGACTCGCCGGGCGGAAATGCGAATCAAGACCTAAAACGCACCGGCCGCGCGTCGCGCCCAAGTTCCCGGCAAACGCCCCGGCTTGAGAGGCGGGATCGGGCGCCCTAACTAGGGGCGGTCGCCACAAGGGGAACTCAATGCTGCGGGATGCGATCACGGCTTTCGCCCAGACCTTTTCGCCGGATTATCGCCGCGTATTGCTGCGCTCGGTCGGCCTCGCCATCGGGCTGCTGATCGCTCTCGGCATCGGGGCGCATTACGCCCTGACCTATTTCGTCGCGCTGGACCTGCGCTGGGCCGAGATCACCATCGATATCCTCGCCGCCTTCGGCATCTTCATCGGCGCGATCTTCCTGGTGCCTCCGGTGACCTCGCTCATCGCCGGCCTGTTCCTCGACGATGTCGCTGCGCAGGTCGAGCGCCGCGATTTCCCGATGGAGCCGGAGGGGCAGGCGCTGCCGATCGGCCGCTCGCTGGTGCTCACGCTCAAGTTCTTCGGCATCATGCTGGCGGTGAACCTGGTGGCGCTGCTGCTCCTGCTGGTGCCGGGCGTCAATCTCGTCGTGTTCTATGTCGCCAACGGCTACCTGCTCGGGCGCGAATATTTCCAGCTCGCGGCCATGCGCTACCGTAGCGAGGACGAGGTGGCGCTGCTGCGCCGCCACCATGCGGTGGCGATCTTCCTCGGCGGGCTGGTGATCGCCGCCGTGGTCTCGGTGCCGATCCTCAACCTCGTCACCCCGGTCTTCGCCACCATCTTCATGGTGCGGCTGCACAAGCGGCTTTCCCGGCAGGGGTGAGGCTCAGGCCGGCGTCTTTTCCGGCCAGCGGCACAGATCCGCGATGAGGCAGCGCGGGCACTCCGGCTTCAGCGCCTTGCACACATAGCGCCCGTGCAGGATCAGCCAGTGATGGGCGTGCAGCTTGAAGCGGTCGGGGATGACGCGCTCCAGCCCCAGTTCCACCTCCAGCGGGGTCTTGCCGGGGGCAAGGCCGGTGCGGTTGGCGATGCGGAACAGGTGGGTGTCGACAGCGATGGTCGGCAGGCCGAAGGCGATGTTGAGCACGACATTCGCGGTCTTGCGGCCGACGCCCGGCAGCATCTCCAGCGCCGCGCGGTCGGCCGGCACCTGTCCGCCATGCTCGGCGATGAGGCGGCGGGAGAGTTCCACCACGTTCTTCGCCTTGCCGCGATAAAGGCCGAGGGTACGGATGTGCTGCGCGACGCCTTCCTCGCCCAGCGCCACCATCGCGTGCGGGGTGGGTGCGGCCCTGAACAGGCCGCGCGTCGCCTTGTTCACCCCGGCATCGGTCGCCTGCGCGGAAAGCACCACCGCCACCAGGAGAGTGAAAGCGTCGTGGTGCTCCAGCTCGCCTTCGGGATGCGGGTTGGCGGCTTCGAAGCGGGTGAAGGCGGTGACGATCTCTTCCTCGCTCCACGGGCGGAAGGCCCCGCCGATCGCGGCGGCAGCCGCGTTGGCCACGGCGCGGCGGCGGGCAGGGCGGGCGGCGGCCTGCTCTTCCAGCACCGCTACGGCGGCCTTGGTCGCGGCCTTCGCCTTGCGCGTGCCGGATGCGACCGCTTTCGCCGCACCCCGCTTGCGCAGGCGCGCGCCGGGCCGCACCGAATCCTTGTCCTCATTCGCCATTTTCGACCTATAATGTGAGCCCATGAGCGCTGCCAATACCGTCTCACCGATCGAGGGCGCCGGCCTACCCGAGCCGGAGCTGTTTTCCGTGCGCTACCAGCCGCACCGTTCGCTCGGACCGCGCGGCTTCATGGTGGTGATGGCGATCATCGCCGGCATCAGCTTCGTCTGCGGGCTCGCCTTCCTGATGATGGGGGCCTGGCCGGTGTTCGGCCTGTTCGGGCTCGACGTGCTGGCGATCTGGTGGGGCTTCCGGCTGAATTTTCGTGCCGCCCGCGCTTGCGAGGAGATCACGGTGACGCCGAGCGTCATCCGGCTGCGCCATGTCACGGCGGACGGCACGGAATATCGCGAGGAGCTGAACCCGCTCTGGACCCGGCTCACCTGCGATGAGATCGAGGATTTCGGCGTGCAGCGCCTGGCGCTGGAGGCGCGCGGCCGGCCTTATGTGATCGGCAGCTTCCTGCACACGGCGCAGCGCGAGGAACTGGCGCAGAGCCTTTCCCGCGCGCTCGCGGAGGCCAAGCGCGGTGTGGCGCGCTCCGCCGTCTGACGCCGCCGTCGAAATCGGGTGGCCTGCCCGCGTCGGGCGTGGTCGGATAGAGGCAGCTTGAGGAGAACGCCCGTGCTCGCGCCCAATCTCGACGCCGCCCACCCGCTGGAAATCGCTGCCGCGGATTACGAAATCGTCCGCCGCGCGGTGGAATATGTGAATCTGCGCTTCCGCGACCAGCCGGAGGTGGAGGAGATCGCCCGCGCCTCCGGCGTGCATCCGCGCGCGCTGACAGACCTGTTCCGCCGCTGGTGCGGCCTCACTCCGAAGGACTTCCTGCAGGCGGTGACCATCGACGCCGCCCGGCGGGTGCTGACCGAATCCGACAATGTGCTCGACGCGGCGTATGAGCTGGGCCTCTCAGGCCCCGGGCGGCTGCACGATCTGTTCGTGGTGCACGAATCCATGTCGCCCGGCGAATGGAAGACCGGCGGGGCCGGTCTGGTGGTGCGCTTCGGCTTCCATGCCTCGCCCTTCGGCGCGGCGCTGGCCATGGTGACGCCGAGGGGCCTGTGCGGCCTCGCCTTCGCCGACGAGGGCGAGGAAGACGCGGCGCTGGCCGACATGCGCCGGCGCTGGCCGAACGCGCTCTATATCGAGGACCCTGTCGCCACCGCCCCCTATGCGGCGCGCATCTTCGACCGCGGCGCTTGGAGCCCCGACGATCCGCTGCGCATCGTCTTCATCGGCACGGATTTCGAGGTGAAGGTGTGGGAGACGCTGATGCGCATTCCGCTCGGCAAGGCCACCACCTATTCCAGCATCGCCCAATGCGTGGAGAAGCCGAAGGCGGCGCGCGCCATCGGCGCGGCGGTGGGCAAGAACCCGATGTCCTTCGTCGTGCCCTGCCATCGCGTGCTCGGCAAGAATGGCGATCTCACCGGCTATCACTGGGGCCTCACCCGCAAGCGCGCCATTCTCGGCTGGGAGGCCGGGCAGCTCACCAAGAGCTGAGCCGCCCGTCCGTCCCGCTTTCAGCGCGGAAGGGCGGCCGCGTGCCGGGGTTCGGGCAGCGGGAACAGCGCGTCATAGGCCCAGTTGAACACGAAGGCATAGACGAGGAAGAACACGGTCAGCGCGAGGTCCATCACGAACGCCTCGACCAGGCCGACACCGAGATACCAGGCGACGAACGGCACGAGGGCGACGACGAGGCCGGCCTCGAACAGCACGGCGTGCAGCACGCGCAGGCGCAGTGTCTTGCGCACGGAGCCGCGCAGCCGCGCCAGCGCATGGTCGAAGCCGAGATTGAACACATAGTTCCAGCCGGCGGCGATCAGCGCCGCCCCGGCGCCCACCGCGCCCATCTCCAGCATCGGCACGCCGAACACCCACGCCCCGAGCGGGGTGATGATCGACAGGGCGATGATCTCGAAGCTGACGACGTGGCGGATGCGATCGGCGGTGCCGCGCATGACGGTCCTCCCCTTTTCGTCGGGCCGTCCCGCCTGGGTTCCCGATGAGGGGGAAGTCGTCTTCACGCTGGTCATATGGGTCTGCTTGGATGTAGGGCAAGGCCGGCGCTGCCGCGAGGCGCGCCGGCCGCACGATTCGACCCATAGGGTCAGCCGGCGAGATCGACGACGCTCTCCACCGTCGAATCCGCCTTCAGCCGGTAGATCACGGGTGCGCCGGTGGCGAGCTCGCGCTTCATGATGCTCTCGGGCGTGTGCTTCTCCAGCACCATGATCAGCGCGCGCAGCGAATTGCCATGGGCGGCGACCAGAACCCGGTTGCCCTGCAGCACCTTGGGCAGGATCTCGGTCACGTAATAGGGCAGGGCGCGGGCGACCGTATCTTTCAGGCTCTCGCCGCCGGGCGGGGGTACGTCATAGGAGCGGCGCCAGACATGCACCTGCTCCTCGCCCCATTTGGCGCGCGCATCGTCCTTGTTGAGTCCGGAGAGGTCGCCATAGTCGCGCTCGTTCAGCGCGAGGTCGCGGATGACCGGCAGGCCGGTCTGGCCCAGCTCGGCCAGCGCGAGGTCCAGCGTCTTCTGCGCCCGCGAGAGGTTGGAGGTGAAGGCCATGTCGAACTGGTAGCCTTCCGCCTTCAGCCGGGCGCCGGCCCTCGACGCCTCCTCGACGCCCAGGGCGGTGAGGTCGGGGTCGCGCCAGCCGGTGAACAGGTTCTTCAGGTTCCACTCGCTCTGGCCGTGGCGCACGAGCACGAGAAGGCGTTCGGACATCGGTCGTTCTCCGGCTGGATCAGAAATCGGTGAGGCCGAGCACATCGGTCATGGAATAGAGGCCGGGCTTGCGCCCGCGTGCCCAGCGGGCGGCGGCGAGCGCGCCGCGGGCGAAGATGCCGCGATCTTCGGCCTTATGGCCGAGTTCGATCCGCTCGCCGGCGCCGGCGAAGATCACATTGTGCTCGCCCACTACCGTGCCGCCGCGCAGCGTGGCGAATCCGATATCGCCCGGCTGACGCGGGCCGGTGTGGCCGTGCCGCGTGAACACGCCGTTCGCCTCAAGGGTCACGCCGCGCCCCTGCGCGGCGGCCTCGCCGAGCAGCAGGGCGGTGCCCGAGGGGGCGTCGATCTTGCGGTTGTGGTGCATCTCGACGATCTCGATGTCGAAATCCTGGTCGAGCGTGCGCGCCACCCGGCGCACCAGCGCCGACAGGAGATTGACGCCGAGGCTCATATTGCCGGAGCGCACGATGGGGGCATGGCGCGCGGCGGCGGCGATCTTCGCCTCTTCCTCGGCGGAAAAGCCCGTCGTGCCGATGACATGGACGATGCGCGCCTGCGCCGCGAAGGCGGCATAGGCGAGGCTGGCGGCGGGAATGGTGAAGTCGATCACCCCGTCGGCGGCGGCGAACAGGGGGAGCGGATCGTCCGACACTTTGAGCCCGAGGGCCGGCAGGCCGGCGAGTTCGCCGGCATCCTGGCCGAGATGCGGGCTGCCGGGCTGGTCGACCGCGCCGGCGAGGGCGAGATCGGGCGCTTCGCTGATGGCGCGCATCAGCACCCGGCCCATGCGGCCCGAGGCTCCGACGACGACGAGCCGCATCTGTGTCATAGGACGGCTGCTCCTTGTTGCACTGCGGGGGTATAGCGGCGTTCATCCGCCGCGAAAAGTGCGCTATTGACCTACATTCTTCGCGCCGGCATGCCCACATGCTTGACGCGTGCGCGCCGTCCCTGTACAGGTCGCGCAACTTTACGAAGGAGCGGCGCCAGAATGCGCAAGATTATTACCCTTATCGTAGGACGGCGCGTCGCCGCGGGACTGGCCTAACGGCCGCCCCGCCCAACGGTGACGCGCGACGGGCCCCTGACGGGGCCTTTTGATTTTCTGGCCCTCCCTCGGGCCGTTCCGAAACGACGCAAGACACGACGAGCGTGGAAGGAAAAAGACCATGATGCGCGAGATGACCGGCGCCGAAATGGTGATGCAGGCCCTGATCGACCAGGGCGTCGAGCACATGTTCGGCTATCCCGGCGGCGCGGTGCTGCCGATCTATGACGCCATGTTCCACCAGAACCAGGTGAAGCACATTCTCGTGCGGCACGAGCAGGGGGCGGTGCACATGGCGGAGGGCTATGCCCGCTCCTCCGGCAAGGTCGGCGTGGTGCTCGTCACCTCCGGTCCCGGCGCCACCAACGCGGTGACCGGCCTCACCGACGCGCTGCTCGATTCCATTCCGCTCGTCTGCATCACCGGCCAGGTGCCGACCCATCTCATCGGTTCGGACGCCTTCCAGGAATGCGACACGGTCGGCATCACCCGGCCCTGCACCAAGCACAATTATCTCGTCCGCGACGTCAACGACCTCGCCCGCGTCATGCACGAGGCGTTCTACGTCGCCCAGAACGGCCGTCCGGGTCCGGTGGTGGTCGACATCCCGAAGGACGTGCAGTTCGCCAAGGGCATGTATGTCGGGCCGGAGAACATCCAGCACCGCACCTATCAGCCGCGCCTGAAGGGCGACCCGGAGAAGATCAAGACGGCGATCGAGATGCTGGCCAAGGCCAAGCGCCCGATCCTCTACACCGGCGGCGGCGTCATCAATTCCGGTCCCGAGGCGAGCCGCCTGCTGCGCGAATTCGCGCGCCTGTCCGGCTATCCCGTCACCTCGACGCTGATGGGGCTCGGCGCTTTCCCGGCCTCGGACAAGCAGTGGCTGGGCATGCTGGGCATGCACGGCACCTATGAGGCGAACATGGCGATGCATGATTGCGACGTCATGGTCTGCATCGGCGCGCGCTTCGACGACCGCATCACCGGCCGCGTCGACGCCTTCTCGCCGGATTCGAGGAAGATCCACATCGACATCGATCCGTCCTCGATCAACAAGAATATCAAGGTCGACCTGCCCATCATCGGCGACGTGAAGCATGTGCTGGAAGACATGCTGACCATGTGGCGCGCCATGAAGGCGGAGCCCGACCGGCGGGCGCTCGCCGGCTGGTGGGGCCAGATCGACAAGTGGCGGGCCCGCAAGTCGCTGGCCTTCACGCCCTCCGACCGCATCATCAAGCCGCAGCAGGCGGTGAAGGCGCTGTACAATTCGGTGAAGGACAAGGACGTCTACATCACCACCGAAGTCGGCCAGCACCAGATGTGGGCGGCGCAGCACTTCCATTTCGAGGAGCCCAACCGCTGGATGACCTCCGGCGGCCTCGGCACCATGGGCTATGGCCTGCCGGCGGCGATCGGCGCGCAGGTGGCGCATCCCGAGAGCCTCGTCATCGACATCGCCGGCGAAGCCTCGATCCAGATGTGCCTGCAGGAGCTTTCCACCGCGCTGCAGTTCGACCTGCCGGTCAAGATCTTCGTGCTGAACAACGAGTACATGGGCATGGTGCGCCAGTGGCAGGACCTGCTGCATGGCGGGCGGTACTCGCACTCCTACTCGGAGTCGCTGCCGGACTTCGTCAAGCTGGCGGAAGCCTATGGCGGCGTCGGCATTCGCTGCTCCAACCCGGCCGATCTCGACGGGGCGATCCACGAGATGATCTCGGTGAACCGCCCGGTGCTGTTCGACTGCCTGGTGGACAAGACCGAGAACGTGCTGCCCATGATTCCCTCGGGCAAGCCGCACAACGAGATGATCATGCCCGATCATCCCGAGGCGCTCGACGACGCCATCGACGAGGAAGGCAAGATGCTGGTGTGAGGTCGGTCTTCGCCACCTCCGCTTTCCGCCCTCATCCCCGGGCTTGCCCCGGGGACCCGGTGAAGCCGAAATCCGGGTGGCCGGGTCAAGCCCGGCCATGAGGAACGGTTGATCTTCCGCCTTTCAGCAGCCCCCTTTTCAGAGTGCCCCATGCCTCCCGTCAACGAGCCCGCCGAGCGCCACACCCTCTCCATGCTGGTCGATAACGAGCCGGGCGTGCTTGCCCGTATCGTCGGCCTGTTTTCCGGGCGCGGCTACAACATCGACAGCCTGACCGTCTCCGAGGTCAGCCACGCCTCGCACCTGTCGCGCATCACCGTGGTGACCACGGGCGCGCCGCCGATCATCGAGCAGATCAAGAGCCAGCTCGACCGGCTCGTGCCGGTGCACCGGGTGGTGGACCTCACCGTGGTCGGCAAGTCGGTGGAGCGCGAACTGGCGCTGATCAAGGTGCGCGGCAAGGGCGAAATCCGGCAGGAGGCGCTGCTGATCGCCGACAGTTTCCGTGCCCGCACCGTCGACACGACGCTGGAGAGCTTCGTATTCGAGATCACCGGCAAGCCGGAGAAGATCGACCAGTTCGTCTCGCTGCTGGAGCCGCTCGGCCTCGTCGAGGTCTCGCGTACCGGCGTCGCCGCCATCGGCCGCGGCGCCGAGGGGATGTGAGGCTCGCAGGCGCTCCTGTGATGACCGGCGCGGCGGCTCGTCCTGCCGCGCCCGCCGCCTTCAGCCGGCGAAGCCGCCGGCCTTGAGAAAGGCGTGCTCTTCCTCCGACGTGGCGCGGCCCAGCACCGGGTTGCGATGCGGGAAGCGGCCGAAATCACGGATGATGTCGTGATGGATGACGGCGTGGTGCACGCCCTCGTCGTCGCCCGCGGCCTCGCAGAGCGCGACGCAGCGCTGCTGGTCCGCGAGATCCTCCGAGTGCATGAACGGCACGTAAAAGAAGCGCCGCTCCGGCAGGTCGAAGGCGCGGTCGAAGCCGCGCGCAAGGGCGGCGTCAGCGATGGCGCGCGCCTGCGCATCGGTGGCGAAGGCGCGCGAGGAGCCGCGGAACAGGTTGCGCGGGAACTGGTCGAGCAGCAGGATCAGCGCGTAGCAGCCGTCCGGCGTCTCCTCCCATTCGCGAAGCTCCCCGGCCGCAGCGGCCTCGTGGGCGGCGAGGAACCGCGTGCGGATGGCGGCGTCGAAGGCGTCGTCCTTGGCGAACCAGCGGTCCGGCCCGGCTTCGCGCCAGAAGGCGATGACCTCATCGGCCGTGGGGACGCTCGCATTCGGCAGGGTCATGGCGGGGGCTCCGTTTCTGTCGACATGCCCGGATAGGACGTCGAGAGGGCGGGAGTCGAGCCCCACGCCCGTGCTGCGTTGCACACGAATTCTTGGCCTGTCCGGCCAAGCCGTGTGAAGATGGTGTCTCGCGGGGTGCGTCGCGGCGCCTCGCGCCGCTGCCGCGCGGGAGCGACGGAGGCGTGGGAACGTGAGCGAGCGTGCAGGCGTGGTGCCGGCGGCGGCAGGCAAGCCGCTGTGGCTGATGGCGGCGCCATTCGTCTTCCTGCTGCTCTGGTCGGGCGGCTTCGCGGTGGCCAAGGTCGGCATCCTCTTCACCGGGCCGTTCACCCTGCTCGCCTGGCGTTACGGGCTGGTGCTGGCGGTGCTGCTGCCACTGCTCGCCTGGTTCCGACCGCCGCTGCCGCGCCGGCCACGGGCCTATGTCGACCTCGCTGTGGTCGGCTTCCTCATCCAGGTGCTGTATTTCAACCTGAGCTACTTCGCCTTCATGTTCGGCATATCGGCGGGAGCGCTGGCGATCATCGTCTCGCTGCAGCCGATCGTGGTCGGGCTGGTGGCGCCGGTCTTCACCGGCGAGCGGGTGGGGGCGCTGCGCTGGATCGGCCTGCTGCTCGGCCTCGCCGGAGCGGCGCTGGTGATCGCCTCGCGCTCGGCGGTCGAGGTGACCTCGCCCGGCGTGGTGCTGCTGGCGGTAGGCGCGTTGCTCGCCATGTGTGCCGGGGCGCTCTACGAGAAGCGCTTCGGCGCGCCGCAGCATCCGCTGGTGTCCAATTCGGTGCAATGCGTGGTCGGGTTTGCCTGCACCCTGCCGCTGGCGCTGCTGCTGGAGGACGGCCATGTGGCCTGGTCGCCCACCTTCGCCGCGGTGCTGGCCTATCTGGTCATCGGCAACTCGCTCATCGCCATCTCGCTCTACCTCGCCATGATCCGCGCCGGCGAGGTGGCGAAGGTTTCGGCGCTGTTCTTCCTGGTGCCGCCCACCACGGCGCTGATCGCCTGGGGGCTGATCGGCGAGGAAATGCCGCCGCTCGCCTGGGCGGGCATGGTGCTGGCGGCCGGCGGCGTTTCGCTGGCCTCGCTCTCTCGCATTCCATGGACCTACCGGCTCCGCCGCCGCGTCCGCTGACGTCGCTTGCGCCCAGCGGGGCACTCCTGTAGAGGGAACCGTAACGTACGGTACGGACCTCTTGGCGCATGCCCGCATCCCTCGACACCCAGGACGAGACGCTGACGGAGCGCCAGCAGGCGGTCCTCGATGCCGTGCTCGCGCTGATGGTGGAACAGGGCGGCGAGCTCACCATGACCGCCGTGGCCCGTCGCGCCAGCTGCTCGAAGGAAAGCCTGTACAAATGGTTCGGCGACCGCGAGGGCCTGCTGACCGCCACGGTGCGCTGGCAGGCCTCCAAGGTCCGCGCCGGCAATTATGACCGCACCCGGCTCGACGCATTCGCTCTGCGCGACAGCCTGATCCGCTTTGCCGCCAATTGGCTCGGGGTGATTTCCAGCCCGACCTCGATCGCGCTCAACCGCGTGGCCATCGCCCAGGCGGCCGGGGGCGCGCGCCGGCAAGGGGAGGGCGCCAGCCTCGGCGCCATCATGCTGGCCAATGGCCGCTTCGCCATCGGCGCCCGGTTGAAGCCGGTGCTCGACGCCGGCCGCGAGGCGGGGCTGATCGCCTTCGACGACACCGAGACCGCCTTCCGCAGCTTCATCGGGCTGGTTGGCCGCGACGTGCAGATCCGCCTGCTGCTCGGCGACACGCTGAGCCTCGCTCCGGCGGAGATCGAGCGCGACGCGGCGCGGGCCACCGACCAGTTCCTCACCCTCTACGGCACCGGCCTCCCGGTGCCGGGCCTGAACAAAACCAACGCGTGACACAGGAGACACCCATGCGCGTTTATTACGATCGCGACGCCGATGTGAACCTCATCAAGGGCAAGAAGGTCGGCATCATCGGCTACGGCTCGCAGGGCCGCGCCCATGCGCTGAACCTCAAGGAGTCCGGCGTCAAGGACATCGCCATCGGCCTGAAGCCCGGCTCGGCGACCGCCAAGAAGGTCGAGGCCGACGGGCTGAAGGTGATGAGCGTCGCCGAGCTGGCCAAGTGGGCCGACCTGATGATGATGGCGACCCCGGACGAACTGCAGGCCGACATCTACCGCGACGAGATCGCCCCGAACATCCGCGACGGCGCCGCCATCGCCTTCGCCCATGGCCTCAACGTGCATTTCGGCCTGATCGAGCCGAAGGCCACCGTCGACGTGCTGATGGTCGCCCCCAAGGGCCCCGGCCACACCGTGCGCGGCGAATACCTGAAGGGCGGCGGCGTGCCCTGCCTCGTGGCTGTGCATCAGGACGCCTCGGGCAACGCGCTCGACCTCGGCCTCAGCTACGCCTGCGGCGTCGGCGGCGGCCGCTCGGGCATCATCGAGACCACCTTCAAGGAAGAGTGCGAGACCGACCTGTTCGGCGAGCAGGTGGTGCTGTGCGGCGGCCTCGTGGAACTGATCCGCGCCGGCTTCGAGACGCTGGTGGAAGCCGGCTACGCCCCGGAGATGGCCTATTTCGAGTGCCTGCACGAGGTGAAGCTGATCGTCGACCTCATCTATGAGGGCGGCATTGCCAACATGAACTACTCGATCTCGAACACCGCCGAATGGGGCGAATACGTCTCCGGCCCGCGCATCATCACCGCCGAGACCAAGGCCGAGATGAAGCGCGTGCTCACTGACATCCAGACCGGCAAGTTCACCTCCGACTGGATGCAGGAATACAAGGCCGGCGCCTCGCGCTTCAAGGGCATCCGCCGCATGAACGACAGCCACCAGATCGAGCAGGTCGGCGAGAAGCTGCGCGGCATGATGCCGTGGATCGGCGCCAACAAGCTGGTCGACAAGGCGAAGAACTGAGTTCTTTCGCCTTCGGGAATAACGACATGGCCGGGCTCTGCCCGGCCATGTGCGTTTGGGGGAGCAGAACATCCTCGCACCGCCCAAAGGTCCCGGGCTGTTAACAGTGGGGGTAAGGGGTAGGCCGCTGATCGCGCATGCTTTTCCCAGCGCACTGGGCTTAACATCGTTCCGACAATCCGTGCGGGGCGTCTATGGGCGAGACGGACGATTTCGAATGGGATGACGACAAGGACGCGGCGAACCGAGCACATCGCGGTTTGCCGCTCCTCTTCGCGGCGTTGATGTTTGACGGCCGCGAAAAGACTGAAGACCTCTCCGACAAATCGCCGGAGGATGAGCCGCGCTTCGAAACCGTGGCACCTGTGGCGGAGCGCGTGCTATTCTGTGTTTGGCACTGGCGGAACGGGCGTCGGCGCATCATCTCTCTGAGGGTCGCCAATCGGAGTGAACGGCGTGCCTACCAAGAAGCAATTGGAAGAGGCGGATCGTCTCGCAAGGGCATTTGACTGGTCCAGGTTCGACGCCATGTCGGACGCGGAAATCCGCGCGCATTGGGCGTGGGACAAGGACATGACCTGGCCCACCGAAGCGGAACTTGCCGAATTCGACCTTGTTCTCCCCGCCAAGGCGCGGCGGGAGCGGGCCGCCAAGGCGGATGCCGAGCGCAACGCCAAGGGCGACGACAAGCCGCCGAAGGCAGCCGCGGAGTAGGCGGTTGCCGCGGGTCGGGGCGTTCGGCCCCGTGACTGCATTCTCCCGCCCCCTACCATCCCAGCGCCTTCACCGCCGCCGCACCCGGGCCGAGGATCACCAGCGCCCACAGCATGGCGGAAGTGATGTTCAACATCTGAAACTGGAGCAGCGGCATGGCGAACATGCCGGCGACCAGCGGCACGAAGGCGCGCAGCGGCCCGGAGAAGCGGCCGGCGAACACGCTCAGCGTGCCGTAGCGCAGGAAGAAACGTTCGCCGCGCGCCAGCATGTCGGGAAAGCGGTTGAGCGGCCAGCGCTGGCGGGCGCTGCCCTTAAGGTGAAAGCCGACCCAGTAGGACACGCTGTCGCCCACTGCCGCGCCGGCTGCCGTCGCCGCCCACACGGGGAACAGCGGCACCCCGCCGGCGGCGATGACCGGGGAAAGGCCCAGCAGCACGAAGGTGGCGGGCACAAACAGCGAGACGACGGCCAGCGACTCGCAGAAGGCGAGCGCAAAGGCGACGAAGGGTGCGTAATGGGCGTGCGCCTCGACGAAGGCCAGCACCTCGCGCGCATAGGCGTGAAAATCCGCCACGCTAGAGCCGGTCACGCAGGGCGTAATAGCTCAGCCCCGCCACCAGCAGCGGCCAGCGCATCAGCGGCCCGCCGGGGAAGGCCGGCACGGGCAGGCGCGACAGCAGGTCGAACTGCCCGAGCTGGCCCTTCACCGCCTCGCCCAGCAGCTTGCCGAAATAGGGGGCCAGCATCACCCCCTGGCCGGAATAGCCGGCGGCGGTGAGCACGCGCGGGGAGAGTTTGCGCACGAAGGGCAGGCGGGTCATGGTGATGCCGAGCACGCCGCCCCAGCCATAATCGATGTTTACATCCGCCAGCTGCGGAAAGATGCGCAGCATGTAGGGGCGGACGAACTCCGCCGGATTCGGCCGCAGCCCGCGCCGGTAGCTCTCGCCGCCGCCGAACAGCAGCCGGCCGTCCCGCGACAGACGGTAATAGTTGACCACGAAGCGGCTATCAGCCACCGCCGCTCCATTGGAGATGATCTCCCGCGCCCGTTCGCCCAGCGGAGCGGTGGCGGCGATATAGTTGCAGATCGGCATGACATGGGTGTCGACCCTTCGGTCGAGCCCGTCCTGCAGCCCGTCGCCGCACTCCAGCACCCAATCCGCCTCCACCGAGCCGGCGGCGGTGACGACGCGCACCCTGGCGCCTTCCTCGATGCGCAGCGCGCGGGACTGCTCGTAGAGCCGCGCGCCGGCGCGGCGGGCGGCATCGGCAAGGCCGAGGGCGAAGTTGAGCGGGTGCAGGTGCCCGCCGCCATGGTCGATCATGCCGCCGTGATAGGCGTCCGAGCCGACGAGGGCACGCAACTCCTCGCGGCTGAGTGGCGCGGCGTCGGGGTAGTCGTAGACGTCGTTGAGCTTCTTTGCATAGGCGTGGCTGTGGGCGACATAGGCCGGCTTGTGGTCGGCGACGATGAGGCCGGAGCGGACATCGCAGTCGATGGCATGCCGGCGGATGAGATCATGCAGCAGCGCCTTGGCGTCTTCCGCAAGGCCCCAGAGCGCCTTCGCGTCGTCGAGGCCGACCTGCGCTTCGAGAAAATCCTGGTCGCGGCGGTGGCCGCTATGGATCTGCCCGCCATTGCGGCCCGAAGCCCCGGAGCCGACGCGCCCGGCCTCCAGCAGCACCACGTCGAGCCCGGCTTCCGCCATGTGCAGTGCGGCGGAGAGGCCGGTATAGCCGCCGCCGATGACGCAGACATCCGCCCGCGTGCCGCCCTGCAGCGGGGGGAGGGGGGAAAAGCGGTTCGCCGTGGCGGCGTACCAGCTCTTGGGGTGATCGATCGTGGGGGCCATGGTGACAAACTCTCGCGGGTCAGCGCCGCGCGAACAGGCGCTCGATATCGGCCAGCGCCAGGGTGACGAAGGTCGGCCGGCCATGATTGCATTGGGCGGCGTTCGGCGTCTCTTCCATCTCGCGCAGCAGGGCGTTCATCTCCTCAACCCGCAGCCGGCGACCGGCGCGCACCGAGCCGTGGCAGGCCATGGTGGCGGCGATGTGGAGAAGCCGGCGTTCCAGCGGCAGGGCGTCGTCCCATTCCGCCGCGTGCTCGGCGAGTTCGCGCACCAGGGCGGAAACGTCGGCGTCGCCGAGCAGCGCCGGCACCTCCCGCACCAGCAGAGCGCCGGGGCCAAAGGGCTCGATGACGAGGCCGAGCTTTTCCAGCGCCGCCGCCCGCTCACCGAGGCGCGCCGCCTCGGAGGGGTCGAGTTCCACCACCAGCGGCACCAGCAGCATCTGCCGGGCGAGACCGTCGCGTTCCATCGCCGCCTTGAGCTTTTCATAGACGATGCGCTCATGCGCGGCGTGCTGGTCGATGACCACGACGCCGTCGCGGGTCTGGGCGATGATGTAGGTCTCGTGCAACTGCGCCCGGGCGGCACCGAGCGGGCGCTCAAGTGCCTCCGGCGCGGCGGGGGCGGCGTTGGCGCGCGCGTCGGCGGAAGGGGCGATGGCGAGATCGAGGCCGCCTCTGCCGGCGCTTCCCGGCGCGTCGAAGTCGAAGCGGGCGGGCGCCTCGTTTAACCCGGGGGTGCGTGTATCGGCTATGCCCTCCGGCGCGGCCCAGGAGCGGGTCCAGTCATACGAACCGGGCCGAGGCTCGGGCCGATAATCGGTCGAGACGTCGCGGCGGGCGAACTGCGCCAGCCGGTCGGCGGCGGTGG
>JAEYTJ010000301.1 GCA_023434095.1 Pseudomonadota bacterium
GCGGGGTCGATGCGCGAGGCGACGCCCTCGCGCGCCATCACGAAGCCGGCCCGCGCCAGGCGCAGATAGTCGCCGAGGGGAGTGGCCACGGCGCTAGATCCGCACGCCGGAATGCAGCGCCACGATGCCGCCGGTCAGCGGCTGCCACGCCACGCGCTTGAACCCCGCCCCGCGCATCAGGTCGGCGAAGGCTTCCGGCGGGGGGAATTTGCGGATCGATTCGACGAGGTACTGGTAGGATTCGGCATCCCCGGTCACCAGCCGCCCCATGCCGGGGATCAGCTTGAACGAATAGGCGTCATAGATCGCGTCCAGCCCCGGCACGTCGACGCGGGAGAATTCCAGCACGAAGCAGCGCCCGCCGGGCTTCAGCACCCGCCGCATCTCGGCAAGCGCCCTGTCCATGCGCGGCACGTTGCGGATGCCGAAGGCCACCGTGGCGGCGTCGAAGCTCTTGTCGGCGAAGGGCAGCGTCTCGGCATTGGCCTCGACGAACTCCACCCGCTCGGCGAGACCCAGCGCCTGCGCCCGCTCGCGCCCGACGCCGAGCATGCCGCCATTGATGTCGGCGACGACGGCACGGGTGCCCGGCCCGCCGGCCTCCACCGTGCGGAACGACACGTCTCCCGTGCCGCCGGCGACGTCGAGCAGGCGGAAGGCGCGGTCGCTCTTCGGCGGGCGCAGGCGCGAGACCAGCAGGTCCTTCCACACCCGGTGCAGGCCCATCGACATCAGGTCGTTCATCAGGTCGTAGCGGCGCGCCACCGAGTGGAACACCTCGTCGACCATGCGCTGCTTGGATTCCAGCGGCACGGTACGGAAGCCGAAATGGGTGTCGGCGCCGGTGCTCACGTCCTGCGTGTCGCCAACCACCTGTGTGTCGCCAAGCATGGGCTCGCGGCTCCCGCGTTCGATGCGAATTCGGGCCGGACCATAGCGGAGAGCCCCCGCGCCTCCAAGCCGCCGGCCGGGGCGTCAGGACGACCCAGCCATGCGGGGAGAGAGGGGCGGCGCCGGGCGGACGGCCGAATCAGTCCGCCCGCTCAGGGGCAGCGGACATAGACCATGGTGCCGTAGCGGCCCGCCACTTCCGGGTCGAGCCATTTGAGCACCAGCACCTGCCCGTCGAAGCGCACAACCTCGCGGTCCGAACGCGCGCCCGGCGGCTCGTCCGGCAGGCCGATATAGATCGGGCCGTTGCCGACCTGCTTCGACACCACCTCGGAGGGCTGGGCGTCGTCGGCGAGATACATCATGAAGCCGCCCGACGGCCCGATATTGATGACGTAGGGCTGGCGGCAGCCCTGGCGGGCCTGCGCCTCCGTGCGGGCCGCGTCCTCCGGTCGGTGATAGGCGGCCAGCCCCCATTTGCCTTCCACCTGCTGCGCCGTGATGGGCGAGGTGTACTGCGGCCGCGCCGGCTCGATCGGCTGCGGCGCGGGCGCGGAAGCGCATCCCGCGAGCAGGGCGGCAAGGGCGACGGCAGACGCGAGGCGGAGAACGGGGCGGGACAGGTTCATCGAGCACTCCGGAACGGAAGGCCAAGCAGGCGGACAGCTGCGGTTAAGCAGCGGCCCGTCGTTTCAGATCCATGTATCGGGCATAATGAATGGTCTTTACGCCAGAAGACGAGCCGAACATAGTCCGCCCGCGCCCCGCCGTCGAACTCTCCCAGCCTTCCCGGCGAGAAAATGGACCGCGCCGGGCCGGAGTGAACGACGTGACCGATTTCCTGATCCGGCCGGCGAGTGACGCGGATGGCGATGCCATCGCCGCGCTGATCGCCGCCGCCTTCGCCGAATATGAGGGCTGCGTGTTCGACCGCGCCGCCGAGTTTCCCGAGCTGGACGCGATCGCCAGCCATTTCGCCGCGCGCGGCGGCACGATCTGGGCCGCCGAAAGCGCCGGGGGCGTCATCGGCTCGATGGCGCTGGCCCCGACGCGCGACGAACGCGCCCCGGCCGGCGGGCAGGAGATCTTCAAGGTCTATGTCGCCCGCGCCGCCCGCCGGCGCGGCGTCGCCCGCGCGCTGTTCGACACCGCCCTCGCCGCGGCTAGCGCCGCCGACGCGCCGGAAATCCGGCTGTGGACGGACACACGCTTCACCGACGCCCACCGCTTCTACGAGCGCTGCGGCTTCGCCCGCGACGGGGCGCCGCGCGAGTGCCACGACCTCTCCGCCACTTGGGAATATCTCTACCGCCTGCCCCTCGGGGCCGACCGGCCGCGCGAAGGCTGACCTCCCATGTTCCAGTCCGCTCTTCGACGCGCCGTTCTCAACGGTCCCGCTCTGGTGACCATCGCCGCCATCGGCATCCTGTCGATCATGGACGGCGTCATCAAATACGTCGCCGCCACCCACGGCACCGGGCAGATCGCCATGCTGCGCTATGCCGTCGGGGCGCTGGCGGCGGGGGCGGTGTTCATCGCCTGCCGCACGCCCCTGCCCGGCCCTTCCATGCTGCGCCCGCATCTGTGGCGCTCGGTGCTGGTGTCGATCACCGCGCTGACCTTCTTCTATTCGCTCTCCGTGCTGCAGCTCGCCGTGGCGCTGGCGCTGTCCTTCACCTCGCCGCTGTTCATCGCGCTGTTCGCCGCGCTGTTCCTGGGCGAGCGGCCGGGCCGGTCGATCCTGCTGGCGCTCGGCCTCGGCTTCGCCGGCGTTCTCGTGGTGCTGTGGAACGAGCTCGACATGGGCGCCGGCGGCAGCCTCGCCAATGGGCCGGGCATTCTCGCGGCGCTGGTGGCCGCGGTGACCTATGCGCTGGCCATGGTGACGCTGAAGAGCCGGGCGGCGCGCGACCCGATCCCGACCATCGTGCTGCTGCAGAACGCGTTCGCCTGCGTGCTGGTGACGCCGCTTGGCGCGTGGCAGTGGACGCCGCTCTCCGGCGGCGAGGTCGGGCTGTTCGTGCTCATCGGCGTGCTCGGCACGGCAGGGCACCTCTGCATGGCCTGGGCCTATGGGCGGGCAGATGCGAGCCGGCTCGGCGTGTTCGAGTACACCGCCTTCCTGTGGGCGCTCGTCATCGGGCTGGTCGCGTTCAGCGAAATCCCCTCCCCCAGCACGCTGGCCGGTGCCGCGCTGATCGCCGGCGGCGCGCTCATCGCCACGCGGCGCAGCCGCCTGCGCGAGGCGGAGGTCGAGGTCGGTCCGTGATGCGGGCGGGGCCGCAGGGCTGGACCCGGCGCCGCAAGGCGGTAGGTTAGGCCGCGAAACGCCCCCCTCGACGCTCCCGTCGGTCCACCCGGAGTTCTGCGATGCGCCCCCACAAGGCTGCGCCGTCCCTGTCGGCGCCCCTCCCGCGCCGGCGCGACACCTTGTTCGCCCTCGCGGCCCTCGCCCTGCTGCCCGTGCTGCCGGCAGGCGCGGCGGAGCCGATCCGCATCGGCGAACTCAACAGCTACAAGGCGCAGGCCGCCTTCCTCGACCCCTATCGCAAGGGGATGGAACTGGCGCTGAAGCAGGTCAACGACGCCGGCGGCGTGCTCGGGCGCCCGCTCGAACTGATTTCGCGCGACGATGGCGGCAATCCCGGCGACGCGGTGCGCGTGGCGACCGAGCTGCTCACCCGCGACAGGGTGGACCTGCTGACCGGCACCTTCCTCTCCCATGTCGGGCTGGCGGTGGCCGAACTCGCCAAGCGCCGCAAGGTGTTCTTCCTCGCCGCCGAGCCGCTGACCGACAAGCTGACCTGGGCCGACGGCAACCGCTACACCTTCCGCCTGCGCCCCTCCACCTACATGCAGGTGGCGATGCTGATGCCGGAGGCGGTGAAGGCCAACCGCAAGCGCTGGGCCATCGTCTATCCCAATTACGAATATGGCCAGTCCGCGGCGCAGACCTTCAAGACGCTGCTGAAGGCGGCGCAGCCGGACGTCGAATTCGTCGCCGAACAGGCAACCCCGCTCGGCAAGATCGACGCCGGCCCGGTGGCGCAGGCGATCGCCGACGCCAAGCCCGACGCGGTGTTCAACGTGCTGTTCGCCGCCGACCTCGCCCGCTTCGTGCGCGAGGCCAACACCCGCCGGGCGCTGGACGGCACCTTCGTGGTCAGCCTGCTCTCGGGCGAGCCGGAATATCTCGACCCGCTGAAGGACGAGGCGCCCACCGGCTGGGTGGTCACCGGCTATCCCTGGTATGCGATCACCATCCCCGAGCATCAGGCGTTCCTCGACGCCTACCGCGCGGCCTATAACGACTATCCCCGCCTCGGCTCCATCGTCGGCTACGCCACCATCAAGTCGCTCGCCGCCGGCATCGCCAAGGCCGGCAGCACCGACACGGAGAAGCTGGTCGCGGCCTTCGAGGGGCTTGAGGTCGACGGGCCGTTTGGCCCCTTCGTCTACCGCGCCAGCGATCATCAGGCGACGCTCGGCGCCTTTGTCGGCACGCTGGCGGTGAAGGACGGGCGCGGGGTGATGGTCGATCCCGTCTATATCGACGGCGCCCGCGTGCTGCCCTCGGATGCCGAGGTATCGAAGCTGCGCC
>JAEYTJ010000340.1 GCA_023434095.1 Pseudomonadota bacterium
TGGTCAGCACGGTGCAGCGGCCGGCCGCCACCGCCTCGCCGGCACTCAGCGCGCCATTATGGCTGCCGCCGCGCACCACATTCGGCGCGCCGAGGATGACGTCCTCGCCGGCGTCGCGGGCCGCCTGGGCCGTCTCCGGGTTCATCGGGAAATCCGAGGCCACCGCGCCCAGCGCCCGGAAGCGGACGCGCTCCTCCGGCGAATTCTCGTCATGGGCGAGCAGCACGTTGCCCGCGGCCCGCGCACTGGCGGCGAGGCTCTCAATGGCGGCGGGCACGGCGTCGCGCGCGCCCCACACGCGGTCCAGCAACGCGCGGTAATCGTCCTGTATCAGGCCGGAACGCTCCGCCATCTGGCCGATCTTGCGGGCGATGGTGCCCTTCAGCACCGAGCCGGTCGTGTGGTCGTTGTAGGCGAGGATCGGCGCGGGGTCCAGCGCCAGCCAGCCGCGCACCTCCTCCAGCGCCTCCAGCGCGAAGGTCTCCCAGCGCAGATGCAGGCGGGTATCGCAGGCGAGCCCGGCGCGAATGTCCATCAGCGTGGCGACGAAGGCGCGTGCCGCTTCCACCGAGCGCAGGCCCGGCTCCCAGGAAATGGTGACACCGTGAAAGGCGGTGGTGATGCCGTTGGCCACCAGTTGCCGGTCGGTGTCGCGCAAGGCGAGCGTGGTGTCGAAGCGCACGCCCGGGCGCGGCATAATGTGGCGCTCGAAGGCGTCGCCGTGAATGTCGACGATGCCGGGCAGAACCAGCAGGCCGCGGGCGTCGATCACCCGCGCCGGCGCGCCCCCGGCGGCCTCGTCGGCAAGCTGCGCGCCGCGCAGCACCAGCGGCCGCTCGCTCCACCCGCCATCCACCAGCGCCAGCCCGTTCTCGATCCGCAGTGTCATGCTTGCCTCGCCGTCCATCCGGTCACTGTCACGTATGCGTCATACGCTGTCTATACAGATAATCGCAGTCCGCAGTTCCTGTCTATACAGCAAAGGGCACAAAATGTTTCGCAGGCTTGTTTCCGCTCTCGCCATCACCGTGGTGACCGCCTTCGCCGCAAGCGCCGAACCCGTGCGTTTCGCCGTCACCGACATCGAGGGGCTGGAGGCGCTGCAGCAGGAGTTCGGCGGCTTCCAGAAAGAGCTGTCGAAGCTCACCGGGCTCGACATCGAGCTGATCCCGGTCAGCTCGCGCACCGCCGCCGTCGAGGCGATGAATTCCGGCCATGTCGAGCTGGTGCTCACCGGCCCGGCCGAATATGTCGTCATGAAGCAGCTCAGCGACCCGCGCATCGTCGTCGCCTGGCAGCGCCCGGATTATTTCGCGCAAGTAGCGGTGCTGGCCAACGGCCCGATCCGCTCCATCGACGACCTCAAGGGCAAGAAGGTGTCGTTCGGCTCGGTCGGCTCCACCTCGCAGCATCTCGGCCCGGCGCAGGCGCTGGCCGATTTCGGCGTGATGTATGGCAAGGACTATGAGGGCGTCATCATCTCCCGCAACGTGGCGGCGGAAGCGCTGATCCGTGGCGACATCGCCGCCATCGGCCTGAACTACGGCCACCTCAATTCCATCCGCAAGGCGTTCCCCGACGCCGCCTTCGCCGTCATCGCCCGCGGCCGCGACCTGCCCAACGACATCCTCGTCGCCCGCAAGGACATTCCCGAGGAGGTGTTCGTGAAGGTGCGCGAAGCCTTCCTCAAGCACGGCAACGAGCTGATGAACGCCGTGCTGAAGGGCGAGGACAACCAGAAGTTCAAGGGCGGCATCTTCATCACCGACGTGAAGGACAGCGACTACGACTATGTCCGCTCGATGTACCGCACCATCGGCGTCGAAAGCTTCGACAGCTTCATCAACTGACCCCCTCAGCCGATGCGCCGGGCGGGCCCTGCCCTGCCCGACGCATCTCTGTTTTCCGCGATGGAGGCCGCCATGGAGCGCGTTCCGACCGGGCACGTTCCCGTGCCCCATTTCGCCGGCCCGAGCCCGGCCGACACCGGCAATCCGCCGATCGGCCCGCTGGTGAAGGCGCCGGCGCCGGTGCTCGCCCCGCAGATCATCGGCGCGCGCGGCCTCGCCAAGACCTACCCGAACGGGCAGGCGGTGTTTGCCGGGGTCGATCTCGACATCCGCGCCGACCAGCGCGTGGCGCTCATCGGCTCCAACGGCGCGGGCAAGTCCACCCTGCTCAAATGCCTGATCGGCCTGCTGCCGGCGACGCTGGGCGAGATCACCACGCTGGGCGAGCGCTTCATGGCCGCGCCGACCGGCGCGCAGCTCACCCGCCTGCGCCGGCAGATCGGTTTCGTGTTCCAGAATCACGGGCTGGTCGGGCGGCAGACCGTGCTCACCAATGTCATACAGGGCAAGCTCGGCCTGCCCGGCAGCTGGCGCGCCTTCCACCATGCCCTCGCCCGACAGGAATGGCGCGAGGAGGCCATGGCGGTGCTGGCCGAGGTGCGGCTCGCCGACAAGGCGGGCGCCCGCGCCGACCAGCTTTCCGGCGGGCAGGCGCAGCGCGTCGCCATCGCCCGCGCGCTGATCCGCCGGCCGCGCCTGCTGATCGCCGACGAGCCCGCCGCCAGCCTCGACCCGGCGGTGGGGCGCGACATCATGCGGATCTTCTCCACCCTCGCCGAACAGCACGGCATCACCCTCGTCTACACCACCCACGACATGCAGCACGCGCTCGACTATTCCGACCGCATCGTCGCCCTGAAGAACGGCAAGGTGCATTTCGACCGGCCTACCGCGCGGGTGACCGCGCGCGACATGGAGGGCGTGTTCCATGGCTGATGCCGCCACCGCGCCCGCCGCGCGGCCCCTGCCGCCTTCGCGGCTTCCTTCCATGTCGCCGCTCTCCTTCACCCTGATCGTGGTGGTGGCGGCGCTGTTCCTCGCCTCCATGGGACAGGTCGCGCCCTCGCCGGAAAAGCTCGCCAACGGCCTGCCGCGCATGGCGGAGCTGGTCGGCCGCATGCTGCCGCCCAACACCGACCCCGGCTTTCTCCAGCGCATGGGCTGGCGCATTCTGGAAACGCTGCAGATCGCCCTGGTCGGCACCGTGTTCGGCGTGCTCGTCAGCCTGCCCATGGGGTGGCTCTCGGCGCGCGGCATCTCCCCGCTCGGCGCGCTCAGGCATTTTCCGCGCGCGCTGGTGTCGCTGTTCCGCACCGTGCCCGATCTCGTCTGGGCGCTGCTCTTCGTCTCGACGCTCGGCCTCGGCGCGGTGGCGGGCACCATGACCATCGTCGTCGACACGATCGGCTTTTGCGGCCGCTTCTTCGCCGAGGCGATGGAGGAGGCCGACAAGAAGCCGCAGGAGGCGCTGCACGCCATCGGCGCCAACCGCGTCAGCGTGCTGCTGGGGGCGATCCTGCCGGATGTGATGCCGACGCTGATCAACTCCTCGCTCTTCGCGCTGGAAAAGGCGGTGCGGGCCTCGGTGGTGCTCGGCCTCGTCGGCGCCGGCGGCATCGGGCAGGAGCTGAAAGTGGCGTTCGACCTGTTCCAGTACCGCAACGCCTCGGCGATCATCCTCGCCATCTTCGTCATCGTGCTGGCGATGGAGTTCCTCACCGACCGGCTGCGGGCGAAGTTCCAGTAGGAGAGAGCCGGCACTGAGGGTAAGTGTCGCGCCTCAAGCGACAGGTGCCGACGTGACCGCCCTCCTCCTCCACATGCGCCCCATCTTCTTCGGCACCGTGCTCGGCCTTGGCGGCCTCGCCAATGGCTGGCGGGTGGCCAGCCGTTTGTGGGGCGCGCCGGTGCTGATCGGCGAGGCGCTGGCCGTCACCGCCTTCGCGCTCTGGGCGCTGTGGAGCGTGCTCTACGCGCTGAAATGGCTGTTCCACACCGCCGCTGCGCGCGAGGAGATACGGCACCCGGCGCAGGGCCTCATCGCCGCGCTGGCGCCGGTTTCCACCCTCATCGCCGCCATCGCCATCGGCCCGCATGTGCCGCTGCTCGGCTGGGGCCTGTTCATTGCCGGGGCGGCGGGGGTCGCGCTCTATGCCGCCTGGAGCGTCGGCGGGCTGTGGCAGGGCGGACGGGCGCCGCAGGAGGTGACGCCGATCCTCTATCTTCCCACAGTCGGCGGCGGGCTGGTCGGCGGCATTGCCTGCGCCACCTTCGGCCAGCCGGCGCTGGGCTGGATGTTCTTCGGCATGGGGCTGTTCTCGTGGCTTTCCATGGAATCGGTGTTCCTGACCCGCCTGTTCCAGCACGGCCTGCCCGCCACCGCCCGCGCGAGCCTCGGCATGGAGCTGGCGCCGCCGGCGGTGGCCTGCGTCGCCTATCTCTCGCTGGCGCCCGGCCCGGCGGACCGGGCGGCGCTCGCTCTGTTCGGCTATGGCTGCTTTCTCGCGCTGGTCATGCTGCGGCTTGTACCCTGGCTCCGCCAGCAGCCCTTCGGCGCGGGCGCCTGGGGCTACACCTTCGGCGTCGCCAGCCTGCCGCTCGCCGCGCTCAAGCTGGTGGAACAGGGCGCCGGCGCGCCGGTGACGCAGATGGCGCTGGTGCTGTTCGTCGCCGGCAACCTCATCATCGGCTGGATCGCGCTGCGGAGCCTTGTCGGCGTGGCCGGCTTCATCAGGCGCAGGCCCGGCTGAGCGGCACTCAGCCCGCCGGCCCGCGCGTCGCGATGAGGAAGGGTGCCTCCGGCCCCAGCGGGTCGAGCACCTGCCAGCCGGGCTCTCGGAGTTCATCCGGCACCTTGGCCTCGCCGGCATCGGCCGGCAGGCGGGTCGGCACCACGACGCGCGCCGCCTCCTCGCCGCTCCAGCGCTCGAAGCCGAACCAGCCGAAGCGCCCGGGCTCGAGAGCGAGCGGTCGGTAATCGCCGCCCGTGAGCGCCTTGTTGCGCCGGCGCAAGCCGAGCAGCGCCTTGGTCAGCCGGAAATATTCGGCATCCCCCGGCTCGGTGGGGTCCTCGCCGCGCAGCGCCGCCTGCCGCGCCGCCCAGTCGACCGGGCGGCGATTGTCGGGGTCGACCAGCGAGAAATCGCGGAATTCCGTGCCCTGATACAGGTCCGGCGTGCCCGGTAGCGTGTGCTGGAGGATGAGCTGGGTGAGGCCGACCAGCAGCCCGGCCGGGGCGATCTGCGCCACCAGCGCTTCCAGTCGCGCGCGGAACCCGGCCGCCTCCGGCGCCTCGATCAGCGCCGCGGCGAAGGCGAGGCAGGCCTCCTCATAAGGCGCGTTGGGCGTTTCCCAATTGCTGTGGCGCTTGGCTTCTCGCAGCGCCTTGGTGATGTAGCCCGCCATGCGCTCGGCGCTGATCGGCCACGCCGAGAACAGCGTCTCGACGATCATATGGGCGTCGAGCGGGTCGGGCATCGCCATGCCCGCCTCCTCGCGCAGCAGCGGCGCCACAAGCGCCCGCGCCTCCTCCGTGAAGGCGAGCCAGGCTTCCGGCTGGTGGCTCAGCGCCGCCAGCCGGGCGCGCGGGCCGGGGCCGCGCTTGGTGTCGTGGGTGGCGAGCGGGATGAGATCGCTCAGGCCCGCCTGCGCCCGCGCCGCGTTCAGCGCGTGCATCTCCTCCGCCGTGCGGGACGGGTGATCGAGGCTGCCGCCCACCTCATTGGCGCAGAGCAGCACGGGGGTGCGGTAGAGCTCGGTGTCCTCGAACCCCTTGGCCATGGCCGGGCCGCTGAGCTGCTGGAAGCGCGCGCGGAACTCATGATCGCTCGCCCGCTCCGGGTGCTCCACCCGGTCGAGCAGCAACTGCGCCGCCGCCGTGGTGAGCGGGTTTTCCGCCGCCTCGATGCGGGCGCGGATGTCCTGCCAGATCGCCACATCCTCAAGCGCATGGCCTTTGGGGGTCGCATAGGAGCGATAGACCGGGCAATGCACCAGAAGCGCCACCACCCCGTCGCGGATGGCGGTGTCGGTGAGGTCGCCGGCGGCCATCGCCTCGTCCAGCCCCTCGCGGGCGAGGCCGGCGAGAATGTCGACCTCGGCCTTCAGGCTCGCTTCCAGCACCTGACGCTTGGCGCCGGCCAGCCGCTCCGGCAGCGCGCCGACCAGCAGATGGCGGGTCCGCAGGTCTTCCTCGAAGCGGCGATAGCCCTCGGCGTCGACGCAGATCGCGTTGATGTCGTTCAGCCGCTCATAGCCGGTCGTGCCTTCGATCGGCCACGGGCGCAGCACCTCACCCGGCTCAAGAATTTTCTCGACCAGGAGTGGCACACCCTCGCCCACCGCCGCCCGCAGCCTGTCACAATAGCCGGCCGGGTCGACCAGCCCGTCAATGTGGTCGATGCGCAGGCCATGGACCAGCCCGCGCCGGATCAGGTCCAGCGGCAGGCGATGGACGAGGTTGAACACTTCGGGGTCCTCGACCCGCACGCCGGCAAGATCGGTAATGTTGAAGAAGCGGCGGTAATTGAGATCGTGCGCGGCCGTACGCCACCAGGCGAGGCGCCAATGCTGGCGCTCCAGCAGGGCGGGAAGCTCCGCCTCGGCGAGCACCGCGTCGAGCGCGCGGCGCTCGCTCTCGCCAAGGCCGGTGAACACCGCGCGCGCCGCGCCGAGCCCGGCATCGCTGGGCGAACCTTCCACCAGGGCGAAGCAGGCGGCTGCCGCCTCAAGGCCCGCCGCCCGCAGCAGCTCCGCCACGCTGTCCGCCCGCAGCGGGAAACGATGCCCGGCATAGGCGACGCTGATCCGACCGATGTCGTAATCCGCCTCCAGCGACAGGCTGCCCGCCTCCAGCGTCGCCTTCAGCGGCTCGCCGAGCAGCGGCAGCAGCAGGCGGCCGCTCTCCCATTTCACATCGAAGACGCGCGCGGCGGGCGAGCCCGGCCCGCCTTCCAGCATGTCGTTCCAGAACGGGTTGTGGCTGGACGCCGCCATGTGGTTGGGCACGATGTCGAGAAGGACCCCCATCCCCCGCTCGGCCAGCGCGCGGGCGAGCCGTTCGAAACCGGACTCCCCGCCCAGCTCGGGGTTGATCCGGGTCGGGTCGGCGACGTCGTAGCCATGGGTGGAGCCGGGCACGGCGGTGGTGATCGGCGAGGCATAGAGATGGCTGATGCCGAGCTCGGCGAGATAGGGCGCCAGCGCCTGCGCGTCCGCGAAGGTGAAGCCGCGATGGAACTGCAGGCGGTAGGTGGCGAGAAGCGGCGGGTTCATGCGGGCGCGAGTCTCCAGACGGCGGCGGCAAAGGGGCCGAGGGTCAGCATGCCCTCGGCTTCATGGAGCACCCCGCCGGTGCTGGCCCCGGCCGGCATGCCGGCAATGCCGGTCATCGGGTCGAGCGTGGCCGAGTGCCGACCGCCATTCAGCACCATCACCAGAGTCCCGGCGTTGAAGTGCCAGGCGACGCGCAGCGCCTCCCCGGTGCGGGTGAGTTCGCTGCCGCGATAGCCGCTCGCCGCCAGCGGCCACACCAGCCGGCGCCGCTCCTCCGCCAGCCGGCGGAAGATGTCGAGTTCCGCCCGCGCCTGCGGCGTGCGCAGGTCTTCCGCCTTCAGCTTGGCGGAGATGAAAGTGGCGTCGCTCAGCGGGTCCGGGAAGCTCTCGCCATGGGCGTCGAAGAAATCGGCGAACTCGCTGCGCCGGCCGTTGCGCACCGCCTCCGCCAGCTCGCCGTCGAAATCGCAGAAGAACGGGAAGGGCTGGGCAAGCAGCGCCTCCTCGCCCTGGAACAGCAGCGGGATGGCCGGCGAGAGCATCAGCACGAAGCGCAGGAAGGCCAGCCGTTCCGGCGCCAGCCCCGCCGCCAGCCGGTCGCCGAGCGGACGGTTGCCGATATGGTCGTGATTCTGGGCGAAGGCGACGAAGGCGTCGGGAGCGAGATCGGCGCAGGACGTGCCGCGCGGATGCCCGCCCTCGCCGGGATAAGGCTCGCCCTGGAACACGAAGCCCTCGGAAAGCGCCCGGCCGGCGGCGGCGACGGGGTCGGTCGCATAGGGCGCATAATAACCGGTGCGCTCGCCGCTCGCCAGCACATGGAAGGCGTGGTGCCAGTCGTCGTTCCACTGCGCATCGTAGAGATGGTCGTCGCGGGTCATCCAGCCGGCGATGTTGTCGTGGTTCTCCAGCACCAGCCAGGCGTCCCGCTTCACCGCCCGGCAGGCCGCCGCGATCTCGCGCAGGAAAGTTTCCGCGCCGCCGGTCGCCAGCGCATGCACCGCATCAAAGCGCAGCCCGTCAAAGCCGAATTCGGCGATCCAGTAGGCGGCGTTCTCGCTGAAGAAGGCCCGGACATCGGGGTTTTCGAGGTCGATCGCCGGGCCCCAGGGGGTGTCGATATCGTTCCGAAAGAACGACTTGGCGTAGAGCGGCAGGTAGTTCCCCCTCGGTCCGAAATGGTTGTAGACGACGTCGAGCATCATGCCGAGGCCGCGCTCATGCGCGGCGTCGATCAGCGCGCGCAGGTCCTCCGGCGTGCCATAGGCGGTGTCGGGCGCGTAGATCAGCACCCCGTCATAGCCCCAGTTGCGGCGCCCGGCGAAATCGGCGACCGGCATCAGCTCGATGACGGTGAAGCCGGCGTCGCGGTAATGGTCGAGACGCTCGATCAGCGCCCGGAACGTGCCTTCCGGCGTGGCGGTGCCGACATGCACCTCGGCGATGATGGCCTCGTGCCAGGGCCGCGAGGGGCCGGAGGCGGGCGGGGGCGCTGGCGCCGGTGTGAGGCTCCACCCGTCCGCATCCTCCGCCTGCCCGCGCGAGGCGGGATCGGGGACCGCGACCGCCTCATCCCCCTCGCCGACGCGGAAGCGATAGCGCGTGCCGGCTTCGAGCCCGTCGACGGTTGCAGCGAAGAAGCCGCCCTCGCCCTTTTCCATCGTTATCGGCGCGGCGCCGTCGATCTCCAGTCCCACGCGCCCGGCCTCCGGCGCATAGAGCCGGAAGCGGGTGGTGGCTCCCTCGATGACGGGGCCGAAGGTGGTGTTCATGCCCGCCATTCCCACACGATGAGGGTGCGGGCCGGCACGCCGAAGGTGCCGCCCCCATCCAGGCTCGCGCCTTCGAGATCGTCGCCGGTGGCGAGGATCGCCTCCCAATGGCCGGACTGCACCGGCGGGGCGACGAAATCGACATCGACATGCGAGGCGTTGAGCATGATCACCAGCGAGGGCTCCTCCGGCAGCACCGGCGCGAGGCGCAGGGTGATGCACTTGGAATGTGGATCGGCCCAGTTCTCCTCGGTCATCCGGGTGCCGCCATTGTTGAACCAGGCGACATCGGGCTGGCCCATCTCGTTGCGCGAGCCGGTGAGGAATTCCGGCCGCGACAGGCATGAATGGACCTTGCGCAGCTGGGCGAGACGGGCAACGAACTCGGGAAGCTCCGGGTCGTCGTCGGACCAGTCGACCCAGCCGATCTCGTTGTCCTGGCAATAGGCGTTGTTGTTGCCGCCCTGCGAGTTGGAACGCTCGTCGCCGGCCAGCAGCATCGGCACGCCCTGGCTCAGGAACAGGGTGGCGATCAGGTTGCGCTTCTGCCGGCGGCGCAGCGCGTTGATGGCGGGATCGTCGGTCTCGCCCTCGACGCCGCAGTTCCAGCTTTTGTTGTCGTCATGGCCGTCGCGGCCCTCCTCGCCATTCGCCTCATTATGCTTGTCGTTGTAGGTGACGAGGTCGTGCAGGGTGAAGCCGTCATGGGCGGTGATGAAGTTGAGGCTCGACCACGGCCGGCGGCGCCCTTCCGAGAAGATGTCCTGCGAGGCGGCGAAGCGGGTGGCGAAGCTCGGCAGCAGCCCTTCCGAACCGCACCAGAACTCGCGCACCTTGTCGCGGTAGTCGCCGTTCCACTCGGAGAAGCCGGGCGGGAAGGCGCCGAGCTGGTAGCCGCCGGGGCCGACATCCCACGGCTCGGCGATCAGCTTCAGCCCACCCAGCGTCGGGTCCTGGAGAATGGCGTTGAAGAAGGCGTGGCCGGGGTCGAACCCGTCCGGGCGCCGGCCGAGCGTGGTGGCGAGGTCGAAGCGGAAGCCGTCGATGCCGTAGATGGAGGCCCACATGCGAAGCGAATCCATCACCATCTGCAGCACGCGCGGATGGTCCGTGTTGACCGAGTTCCCGCAGCCGGTGAGGTCGTCGTAATAGCGCCCATTGCCCGGCAGCAGCCGGTAATAGGAGGCGTTGTCGATACCCTTGAAGGAGAGCGTGGGCCCGAGATGGTTGCCCTCGCAGGTGTGGTTGTAGACCACGTCGAGAATGACCTCGATGCCGGCCTGGTGCAGCCGGTCCACCGCCTCGCCGATGGCGTCGAGCCCGTCCTCGCCGAGATAGCGCGGCTCGGGGGCGAAGAAGTTCAGCGTGTTGTAACCCCAGTAATTGGCCAGCCCGCGATCGAGCAGATGCCGGTCCTGGGTGAAGGCATGGACGGGCAACAGCTCCAGCGCGGTGACGCCGAGCTTGGCGAGGTAGTCGATGAATTCGGGCTGGCCGAGCGCGGTGAAGGTGCCACGAATGGATTCGGGGATCAGCGGGTGGCGCATGGTGAGCCCGCGCACATGCCCCTCATAGATTACCGTCTTGGCCCAGGAGACGCGCGGATGCTGGGTCGCCGCCATCGGCGTGCCGGCAACGACGCGCGCCTTCGGCATGAAGGGGGCGCTGTCGCGCTCGTCCATGATCAGGTCCGCATCGTCGCCGGCGCCGATCGTGTAGCCGTAGAGCGCGTCGTCCCATTCGATATTGCCGACCAGCATGCGGGCATAGGGGTCGAGGAGCAGCTTATTCGGGTTGAACCGGTGACCCGCCTCCGGCGCCCACGGCCCATGCACGCGCCAGCCATAGACCTGACCGCGCCCGACGCCCGGCAGGTAGCAGTGCCAGACGCCGTTGGTGCATTCATGCAGGTCGATCCGCTCCAGCTCGGTCTCGCCGTAACGGTCGAACAGGCACAGCGTCACCCCGACGGCATTGTCCGAGAAGAGCGCAAAATTGGTTCCTTTGCCGTCGACCGTCACGCCGAGCGGAAAGGCAGAGCCGGGCAGTATCTTGCGCATGATGGGGTCACCAGAAGGGAGGAAAACGGCGAATGCCTGTAAGGCGAAGGCACGTCACAGCAGGCGCGCCGCGGCGGCGGCGCGTTGCACCCGGCAAAGAGGGATGAAGGTGGAGAGTCAGCCCCAGCCCCAGTGATTGGCGCGCATGAGACGCACGGTGCGCTCGAGCGCCCGGCGCAGGTCGAGCGGCTGCCCGCTCTGCGCGGCGGCGGTGAGCGCGCCGAGCGTCGTCTTGACCAGGGGATGGCCGGGGCAGGCGCTGCGATTGCCGACAAATTCGTAGGCGTCGCGCAGCGTGCGCAGGCGACGGCCCTCCCGCGTGCGCAGCGGGCGTTCCAGATCAGCGTCCCAATAGCAGTCGGACATGGAGGCTCTCATGTGTCGGATCGAGCGGAAAACGCGCCGTCACGATGAAAGTTCCGGGGCGGAAACAAGGCGCATGTCGACGCCGCGACGAAAGAGGGGCCGGCGTCGGCCGGCCCTGTTAAGGGGGTGCAGAAATGGAATGTCCCGCGGGTGCCCCGCGTGGACATCTCCGTCGGCTATGCCCATGAGCGGAGCGGGCGGCGGCGGGATCGCCCGGGACGAGGAGACGAGCGGAGCCTCACCCGCAAGGGACCCTTGCCGGTACGCTCCGGGCGTCCGGTGGCGTTGATCTGCAAGTAGGGCTGCGTTAGGGTACTGCACGTGAACCAGGGTCAGTGTTGCCCCCGGTGTTCTGGAGCTCCGAAGCTCCCGTCCGCATGACAGCGGCGGGAGCTTTTTGTTTGGACGTGTGTGTATGGCGGATGAAGACCTAGCCTGGGGCGACGGGCCTTTGCCGGTCGGCGTACTGTTCTCTCAGACGGGCGTTACGGCCTCCGTGGAACGCACCCAATTGCTGGCAACGCGCCTGGCAATCAGCGAAATCAATGCCGCCGGCGGCGTCGCCGGGCGCGAGCTCGTCGAGGTGGGGCGGGACTGCCAGGCGAACCCCAAGCTCTTCCGGCAGGAGGCCGGCCGCCTGCTCGACGAGGAGGGCGTGCGTGTCGTCTTCGGCTGTCACATGTCCAGCACGCGCAAGGCGGTGCTTCCGGTGATCGAGTCCCGCAACGCGCTCCTCGTCTATCCCACCGTCTATGAGGGCTTCGAATACTCGTCGAACTGCATCTACACGGGGGCGGTCCCCAACCAGAGCAGCCAGCCTCTGGTGCGTTTTCTTCTCGAAAACTATGGAAACCGGCTTCTTCTGATCGGATCCAACTACATCTTTCCCTATGAATCCAACCGCATCTTCTCCGACCTCGTCACCGAGGCCCGCGGCAAGGTTCTCGACGAGATCTACATCCCGCTGAGCTGCACCGCGGAGGAACTGGAGCGCCCCATCGAGCGCATCCGGAAGCTCCAGCCGGACGTCATTTTCTCCACCATCGTCGGCGCCGGCACCGCCCTCTTCTATGAAGCCTATCGACGTGCCGGCTTCGACCCCGCCCGCATGCCGATTGCCAGCCTGACCACGAGCGAGGCCGAGGTCGCGGAGATGTCGAGCGAGGCTGCGGAGGGCCACATCACCGTTGCCCCCTATTTCGAAACCATCGACAGCGACAGCAACCGAAGGTTCCTCGCCGCCTATCGACGGCAGTTCGGCGCGGGCATTCCGGTGACGGCGGCAGCGGAGGCCGCCTACTATCAGGTCCACCTCACCGCCGCGGCCATCGCGCAGGCCCGCAGCGTCGACCGCGCCGCGGTGGTCGACGCCCTCGGGCGGGTGCAGTTCGAGGCTCCTCAAGGGAAGGTCGCCATCGATACATCCAACAACCACACCTTCCTCTGGCCGCGCGTGGCGCAGGTCGATGCGGCGAAGCGCTTCAACATCATCTCGGACCCGCATCGCGCGATAAAGCCGGACCCTTACTTTTTGACATCCTCGCAGGACGACTGGGCGCTTGCCCCCGCAACGGCACGGATCGGCTGACCCATGCCCATGCCGCCCCTCAAGAGCCTGAAGGGCCTGCCGGTTCTGGTGCTGCACCCGGCCGATGCCGATGGGCGAACGCTCATCGATCATCTGCGCCGCATCGGGTGCCACGCGGAGGCGGCCTGGCCGATCCCGCGTGAAATCCCGGCCAATATCGGCGTCGTCTTCCTCTCGGTGGATCACGAACATCGCACGGAGATCTCCCGGCTGGCGAAGAGCCTCGACGGGATTCCGCCGGCGATCATTGCCATCGTCGACTATGAGATACCCTCGACGCTCGAATTGCTCTTCGATCTCGGGGCGCTCGCGGCGATGGACCGTCCGATCCGGCCGTTCGGCGTGCTGACCAACCTGCTGCTGGCGCGCGGCCTGTGGCAGGAGCGGCTGGATCAGCAAAAGCGCATCCACAAGCTCGAACGCCGCGTCTCGAGCATGCAGAAAATCCAGAAGGCCAAGGCCATCCTCATGTCGATCCACCAGATCAGCGAGGATGCGGCGTATGAGACGATCCGCCAGCAGGCCATGTCCAAGCGCGTGTCCATGGACGACATCGCCGCCTCCATCATCACCGCGAACGAGCTCTTGCAATTCCCGCCGAAGGGTGTTTAGCTCATTTCGTGTTCAGTTTTGAACTTGCCGATTTTATCGGCATAGCGGGTTTGACAGTGCTGTCGACCCGCTCTGGCTAGGTAGCCCGGATCGCCTCGCAGGAGGCGTTTCGGGCTTTTTGTTTTTTGCTCCCGACAGGGCCGTCGGCGGCTTCAGTCCTGAGGTCGCAGCCCGGCTCCATGGCCGGGCCGGGCTCGCATTCGGCCATGCGCTCTTTCGGGCGCCCCCTCCCAAAAACAATCTTCCTTCCGCTTAGGGAATGTCTTCATGTCGATGAACCGTCGTCAGTTCCTCACGACTTCCGCCGCGCTCGCCGGCGGCGCCCTCGCCGCTCCGTCCATCCTGCCGGGCGCCGCCTTCGGCGCCGACACCATGAAGGTCGGCGTGCTGTTTTCGCAGACCGGCGGCCTCTCCATCGTCGAGCGCTCGCTGACCGACGCGACGCGCATGGCCATCGCCGAGATCAACGCGTCGGGCGGCGTGCTCGGCAAGCAGGTCGAGGCGGTGATCGAGGACGGCGCCTCGGATCCCAAGACCTTCAACGAGAAGGCCTCGAAGCTCGTCATCCAGGACCGGCTGCCGACCGTTTTCGCCTGCTACACCTCGGCGAGCCGCAAGGCGGTGCTGCCGGTGTTCGAGAGGCGCAAGGCGGCGCTGTTCTACCCGACCTACTACGAAGGCTTCGAGTGCTCGAAGAATGTCGTCTACACCGGCGCCGTGCCCAACCAGCAGCTGTCGAACTTCATTCCCTGGATCATCAAGACGCTGGGCAAGAAGAAGTTTTTCATCGTCGGCTCGAACTATATCTATCCCCGTGAGATGGCGAAGGTCTCGAAGATCCTGATCGAGCAGAACGGCGGCGAGTATGTCGCCGACGAGTATCTCGAGCTCGGCCATTCCGAATGGGGGTCGATGGTCAACAAGATCAAGAGCTCGGGCTGCGACGTGGTGCTCTCCAATGTCGTCGGCGACTCGGTCATCGCCTTCTATCGCGAGTTCAAGAACCAGGGCCTGTCCCACGAGCAACTGCCGATTTGCGCCACGGTCACCTCGGAAATCGAAATCGCGGCGATGGGCGCGGAATACGCCGTCGGCAGCTACACCTCCTTCCCCTACTTCCAGGCCATCGACACGCCGGCGAACAAGTCCTTCGTCGAACGCTACCGGAAATTCGTCAACGATCCCAAGGCAGTGACGCACCACGCGCTCGAATCCTCCTACTTTCAGGTCTATCTCTGGAAGCAGGCCGTCGAGCAGGCCAAGGACACCTCCGCCGCGGCGGTGCTGGCCGCCGTCGGCGGGCAGAGCTTCGATGCGCCGGGCGGCAAGGTGACGGTGGAGAAGGAAAACCTCCACACCGCCCTCACGCCGCGGATCGCCCAGTGGCAGGCCGACGGCCAGGGCAAGATCGTCGACGCCTATCCCGAGCCGGTCTTCCCGCTTCCCTATGTCGCCTATGGCGAGAC
>JAEYTJ010000344.1 GCA_023434095.1 Pseudomonadota bacterium
AATCCCGCCTTCCTGATCAAGCTGGCCCTTCTTGCCGCGGCATTCGCCAATATCGGCCTTCAGCATGCCAATGCCGGCTATCGACAAGCACTGAAGGATAGGCCGGTCACGGCCGGCGTGCGTGTCTCCGCGGCACTTTCCGCCATGCTCTGGCTTGCAGTTGTCGTCGCGGGCCGCTGGATCGGCTTCGCCTGAAGGCAGCCTTGGTCGCAAGTTCACTCGCCTTCGCCGCACACCGCCTTTAGAGTGGCCCC
This sequence comes from Pseudomonadota bacterium, assembly GCA_023434095.1. Taxonomy (GTDB): domain Bacteria; phylum Pseudomonadota; class Alphaproteobacteria; order Rhizobiales; family Xanthobacteraceae; genus Ancylobacter. The sequence goes on from JAEYTJ010000344.1 coordinate 255, forward strand.
TCCTCCGCGTCGAGTGTTCGTCCATGACCTCCCTGCCTTCTCCCGCACCGCGCACCGGCGCCCGTATCCTTGTCGACACACTGCTCGCCAATGCTGTCTCGCGCGCCTTCGGCGTGCCCGGCGAAAGCTATCTCGACGTGCTCGACGCACTTTCCGACAGCTCCATCGATTTCGTCATCTGCCGCCAGGAGAGCGGAGCGGCGATGATGGCGGAAGCCTGCGGCAAGCTCACGGGCCGACCGGGCATCTGCTTCGTCACGCGCGGGCCGGGCGCCACCAATGCGAGCGCGGGTATCCATATCGCGCAGCAGGATTCGACGCCGATGATCCTGTTCGTCGGCCAGATCTCACGCGCCATGCGCGGACGCGAGGCGTTCCAGGAGGTCGACTATCGCGCTGCTTTCGGCCCCCTCGCCAAATGGGCGGTGGAGATCGACGATGCCGCCCGCATACCGGAAGTCCTTTCCCGCGCCTTCCGGGTCGCGATGCAGGGCCGGCCGGGGCCGGTGGTGATCGCGCTGCCGGAAGACGTGCTGAGCGCCGTCGCCGAGGTGCCGGATGCCCCTGCCGTGGAGCCGGCCGAGACCTGGCCGGGTCTTGCCGACATGATGCGGCTGCAGCGCCTGCTGTGGGCGGCAAAGCGGCCCTTGATGATCCTCGGCGGCGCGCGCTGGAACGAGCGGGCGGTGGCATCGGTTGCCCGCTTCGCCGAGCGCTTCGACCTGCCCGTGACGGTCAGCTTCCGGCGGCAAATGCTGTTCCCGGCCGATCATGCCTGCTTCGCGGGCGACATCGGCTTTTCCGCCAATCCGAAACTCATCGACCGGCTGAAGGCGGCCGATCTGGTGATTCTCGCTGAAGGCCGGTTGGGCGAAGTCCCCTCGCAAGGCTACAGCCTGTTCGGCATTCCCGATCCCGGCGTGCCGCTCGTGCATGTCCACGCCGATCCGGAAGAACTGGGCAGGGTCTACCAGCCCACGCTCGCCATCAACGCGTCCTCGGGCGCCTTCGCCGCCTCCCTTGAGGGTGTACAGCCGCCCAACGCGCTCGCCTGGGGCGACTGGCGGGCGCAGGCGCGCACCGACTATCTAGCCTGGACCGAGGCGCCCCCCTCAAACCCCGGCGCGGTGCAGATGGCCACCCTCGTGCGCTATCTCCGCGCCCTGCCCAAAGAGACCGTCATCTGCAACGGCGCCGGCAACTTCGCCATCTGGGTCCACCGTTTCCATCGCTTCCGCGCCTATGGCACCCAGCTCGCACCGACCTCGGGCTCAATGGGCTATGGGCTGCCGGCAGCGGTGGCGGCAAAAATATCCCAGCCGGCCACGCCGGTGGTCGCGGTGTGCGGCGATGGCGATTTCCTGATGACCGGGCAGGAATTCGCCACGGCGGTGCAGTATGGCGCGCCGGTGGTCGCCGTGGTGGTCGACAATGGCATGTACGGCACCATCCGCATGCATCAGGAGCGCGAATATCCCACCCGGGTCTTCGGAACGACACTGCGAAACCCGGACTTCGCGGCCTATGCGCGGGCTTTTGGCGGCTTCGGGGCGACGGTGGAGACCGATGAGGCATTTGTGCCGGCGCTGGACGCGGCCTTTGCCTCCGGCCTGCCAGCGATCATTCATGTGAAGCTCGACCCCGAAGCGATCACGCCCTCCACGACACTCAGCGCGTTGCGGGCAAAGTCGCTCCACGCCGCCGGCAACTAACCTCCGCGGGGACCGTCTCGCCCTGCCGCTCAGCGGCAGGTGAGGCGACCGTCGACATTGGCGATGTCGCGCCCTCCCGTACACCAGCTTGCGGCGGTGGTCGCATCGACCCAGCGGCCCCGGGAATCCTGGCAGTTCGCCTTCAGCCACCCTGCCACCATCCGGATGTCGCGGCAGGTGGCCGTGTAGGAACCGGCGGGCGGGCGCTCACTCATTGAAGGCACGGCGGGCGGGGACGGTGCATTACGCATGGCGGCGGCGCCGCAGACAAGCCGGCCATTGTCGTTGACGATGTCGTTGCCGGGCGGGCACCAGGCAATCGCCATGGTCGCGTCGACCCACCGGCCCGCGCGGTCGCGGCAAGTCGCTTTCAGCCATCCCGCCACGTCGCGTGCTTCCCGGCAGGAGTCCAGATAGCTGCCGGGAGGAACGGACTGGGCATTCGCCATGGCGATCGCAAGCCCGAAGACGACACCAAAGCCGATGCCAAGAAATCCGATCCAACGCAGCATCACGGTACTCGCTTCGTTTGCCTCGCGAAGGCGAGGTCGGGACAGCATTCCCGCCCGGCTCCGCACCATCCACAAAGGCCGGTCGGCCCGGCCGGCAGTTTAGTCGCCGACGGACGCCACCACGGCCACTTCGGCCTGAGCGAGGCGACGTGAGAGCCTCTGCTCCTGTATCAAAGGCCACCACTCGAACAGGAAAATCTCCATCGGTCGCCAATTTGCCACCCAGCCGAGGATGACCAGACCTTCCATGAACACGCGGGCAATGCGGGAGTCGGGAAAGACATTGACCAGCGATTGGCCGACGAGGAGACAGAGGCCAAGCACAACCAATCCGACAACCAGCGCTTTGCGTCCCTGCGCGAAGAGGCGCGCAAGCTCGTGACGGCTCCGCTCGGCCCGATGCTCGAAATGCCGCGAGACAATGGTCGGCAGGCTCTGTGCGAGCGGAGAATCGACCTGCGTTGCGGGAAGGTGAATGGTGATGGCCAGCGGAGTATCGGGCGACACATCCAAGGCGTGCTCGCGCACATAATCGTCGACATCCCCGTCGAGCCCTCGCTCGCGGAACGGGAAGGGGTCGAGCATGTCCAGCAATTGCTGCGGGTCATCCACCCGCAGGTCGATGTGCCCCTGGCGCCGCCTCGACATTCCGCCCCCCACCGTAGGGGGCGCCGCTGTGCGCCCCCACATCCGCTTCGCCGAACCGCTCTATGCCGCCCCTTTGGCGAGTTCCCCGGAAAGCGCCCGCGCAATCAGGGCACGGGTTTCGGGAATGCCATAGGCGGCGACAAAGCCACCGAAACGCGGGCCTTCCTTCTCGCCGAGTAGAAGCTCGTAGAGCGCGCTGAACCACGCAAAGGTAACGCCCGGCCCGCCGGAGGGGCTTTTGCGCTTGTGGTCCTGATAGCGAGGCTCGGCCCGGCCAACATCGAGCACGGCGTTCTGGATCGCGTCGCGATCCTCGCCATTCACCTCCGCGAGAGCCGCGTCGAGCCGCGCCAGAGCCTGCGCCTCAACCTCATCGGGAAGGCGATAGCTGCGGTGCGGCTTCACCCGGTCGATGAAATAGCGCACCGCGTAGCCGGCCAGCTGGTCGACGGTCGGGTGGGTTTCCGGCGACGTGCCGGGCGCGTAGCGCTCGATGAAGCGCCACAGCACGCCCTTGTCCTCGGCATTGGAAGCCGAGGCGAGCTTGAGCATCAGGCCGAAGCTCAGCGGCAATTCCTCCACCGGCGGGTTGCCGGAATGGATGTGCCACACAGGATTGCCGAGCCGGTTCTTCCAGTCCTGCGACGGATAGCGGGCGAGGAAGCTGAAATACTCGTCCACCGCCTTGGGGATCACGTCGAAATGCAGCTTCTTGGCCGAGCGCGGCGACTGGAACATATACAGCGCCAGACTCTCCGGGCTGGCATAGGTCAGCCATTCGTCGATGGTCAGGCCGTTGCCCTTCGACTTCGAGATCTTCTGGCCGTTCTCGTCGAGGAACAGCTCATAGACGAAATGCTCCGGCGCGATGCCGCCGAGGATTTCGCTGATCCGGTCATAGATCGGTGCGTTGGTCTGGTGATCCTTGCCGAACATCTCGAAATCGACGTCGAGCGCGGCCCAACGGGCGCCGAAATCCGGCTTCCATTGCAGCTTTACATGGCCGCCGGTGACGGGAACGGTCTTGTCCACCCCGTCCTCGTCGGTGAAGGCGATGGTGCCGGCCTTCGCGTCCACCGCCTTCAGCGGCACGTAGAGCACGCGGCCGGAAACCGGCGAAATCGGCAGGAAGGGCGAATAGGTTGCCTGCCGCTCCTCGCCCAGCGTCGGCAGCATCACCTCCATGATGGCCTCGTACTTCTCCGCCGCCTTCAGCAGCACGGCGTCGAGCTTGCCGGAGAAATAGTAGTCCGTGGCGCTGGCGAATTCATACTCGAAGCCGAACGTGTCGAGGAACCGGCGGAGCATCGCGTTATTGTGGTGCCCGAAGCTCTCATAGTCGCCGCCAAACGGGTTCGGCACCTTGGTCAGCGGCATCTGCAGATAAGGCTTTAGCGCCGCCGGGTCCGGAACGTTTTCCGGAATCTTGCGCATGCCATCCATGTCGTCGGAGAAGCAGAGCAGACGCGTCGGAATCTTGCCCTCGGTCAGCACGTGGAAGGCGTGACGCACCATGGTGGTGCGCGCCACTTCGCCGAAGGTGCCGATGTGCGGCAGGCCGGACGGGCCGTAGCCGGTTTCGAACAGAACCTCGTCTTTGGGTTTCCGCTTCAGGCGCTCGACGATCTTGCGGGCTTCCTCGAACGGCCAGGCGCCAGCGGTTTCCGCCAGCGTGCGCAGTTCGACTGCAAAATCCTCGACCGGAGCGGTCGCCGTCATGATATGCCCTCCTGGGCTTGGCTTCACTGAAACGTCAAAGGCGGCTGCGCCGCCTCTCGCGAATGCTCTAGGTAGTGCGGGAGCCCGCGTCAATAAACGCTGATCGGGAACCAGCGCAGGTAGAGGTCTGTGTAGACCCCCTCTTCCCAGAGCTGGGCGAGGGCATAGTTCAGCGACTGGCGGAGCGGGTCGTTGCCGCGCTTCACCGCAATGCCCATACCCTCGCCAAAATAGAGGCTCTCCGTGAACGGGCCGCCGACAAAGGCGCAGCAGCCCGCCGACGCGGTGCCGTTGAGCCAGAGCGCAAGCTGCACGCCGTCGCCGAAGATGAGGTCGACATCGCCCTTCTGAAGGGCTGCGCGCGCCGCTTCGGCGTCGGGAAAGCGGCGGATGGCGATCTCATTGAATAAGTCGCGCAGATACGCCTCATGCGCGGTATCGGCGACCACACCGACCGATTTGGAGGCGAGAGCGTCCGGCGTCACCTTCAGCTCGGCATCGCCGCGACGGGCGACGAACCGCGCCGGCGATCGGAAATAGCGGTCGGAGAAGTCGGTGTGTTCGCGGCTGTTGGCGGAGATTGCGATTCCCGCAATGGCGGCATCGGCCTTGCCGCTCTCCAGAGCCTCGACCAGCTGCTCGAAGGGCAGGATTTCCAAAGTGCAGCGAATGGCCAGCTCGGTGCAGATCGCCCGAGCGATATCGACGTTGAAGCCGGTCGGGCGCCCATCTTCGCCGCGAAAGCTGAAGGGCGGGTAGTCCTCCGTGGTCACGAAGCGGATCTGGACCGGCAACCGCGTTACGTCCGGCCGCTCCGGCCGCCGCTTGGGGTCCCAGAAGCCGGGCACAGTCACGGCTTCGGCGCTCCCGGTCGCAACCGGCGCAGCCTGTTGCGCCAAGGCCACACCGGCAGACATTCCCAGCGCGAGAACAGCCGCCAAGGCAAGATTCGTCATCGAACGGGGCTTAACTACCGGATGAAAATACCGCACACTGACCTCGCGCTGGAATAGGCAGCTGCCGCGCCACCGCGATGTTCTACCGTCTTGGTGTCCGCTAGGCGAGGGGCAGCCCGATGACACAGGTGGCCCGCTGGCGCGCGTGGGGCCCACTGGAAGCGCTTTGTGCCATCGATCTCCCGGCCGACATGCCCGTCGAGGCCGCCGGCGTGGCGCACCACTTTGCCCCCTCGGTCCTGCATTACGCCGAGCGTCGCGCACGTAGGCTTGGAACCGGGCTGGACGAGACACTCTTGGCCACGGGTCATGCGTCCTCCGACGCGCTTGCTCAGGCGGCGGCGCACGAACTGGGGATCGAGTTCGAACCTCTCGACCCCGCGGCTTTCCAACAGATGCCCCAGCTCGCGGCCACCGACATTTCCGCCATCCTGCGCAGCGGCATCCTGCGCACCGCGGATGGACGGCTGGTCGCCGCCGCCCGTGGCCTGCGGCTGCGCCGGCTGGCGGCAACTCTGGAGGAGCGACCGGAGCTGCGGGAAAGGGTCAAACTCACGACACCCGAGCGGCTATCGAGCTTCCTGCAGTTGCGGTTCGTGCAGCAGCTCGGCTGCCACGCCGCCTATCGGCTACGCGACCGCCGGCCCGATCAGTCGGCCGGGACCCTCACCCTGTCCCGCTACCTGTTCGGCCTCGCCGCCTTCGTGATGGCCGGCCTCTTCCTCACCGCGACTGCGGGAGCCTTCGTCGGCGCCTGGGTGCTGCCGGGGCTGGTGGCCCTGATGCTTATTGGCAGCGCCACATTGAAGCTGGCGGCCTGCACCATCCCTCCGCAGGCGCCCCCCCCGTGCGGCGCGCGACGACAGGTCCCTGCCCGACTACAGCCTGATCATTCCGCTCTATCGCGAGGCGCGGGTGGTTCCCCAGCTCGTCGACGCGCTGGATGCCATCGACTACCCGCGCGAAAAACTCCAGATCCTCCTGGTCATCGAGCGGGATGACGAGGCCACGGCGACGGCGCTGGGCCTCCACGCCCGCCGTCCCGGCTTCGAAGTCATCGTCGCGCCCGATGTAGGGCCGCGCACCAAACCGAAGGCGCTGAACGCCGCCCTGCCCTTTGCGCGGGGCACGGTGATCGGCATCTACGACGCGGAGGACGTGCCCGATCCGCTCCAGTTGAGGCGAGTGTGCACGACGCTCGATGCCCGTGGAAATGAGCGCATCGGCTGCGTCCAGGCCCGCCTCGTCATCGACAATCTCGCCGACGGCTGGATCTCCCGACAGTTCGCCGCCGAATATGCCGGCTATTTCGACGTCGTGCTGCCCATGCTCGGCCTCTACCGATTGCCGCTGCCGCTGGGCGGCACGTCAAATCACTTCCGCCGCGACGCGCTCGACGACGTCGACGGGTGGGACCCGTTCAACGTGACCGAGGACGCGGACCTTGGCGTACGCCTCGCCCGGGCGGGCTGGTGCACGGAGGTCATCGCCTCAGCAACCGACGAAGAGGCGCCCCGCCGGCTGGGGGCATGGATGCGCCAGCGCACGCGCTGGTACAAGGGATGGATGCAGACTCTGCTGGTGCACGCACGCCAGCCGCTGCGCATGGCCCGCGACGCCGGATGGCCGGGAACGCTGACCCTGCTGTTCCTTCTCGGCAGCGGCACGGCGGCGGCGCTGCTCTATCCCGTCCTGTTCGCCTCGCTGCTGCTTGGGCTGTTCCTCGAGCCGAGCCCCTACCCTTCCCTCATGTCTACCCTGCTCGACGCCATCTGGTTCTGCGTGCTGCTGGTGGGGCTGCTGGGCACCGTGCTCTCAACCCTTATGGGCATGCGCCGGCGACGGGTTCCCGGTATCGCCCGCGTAGCACTGCTGATGCCACTCTACTGGCTGATGATGTCGGCCGCCGCCTGGCGCGCGCTGTTCGCGCTTGTCGTCGCCCCCTCCCATTGGGAGAAGACCGAACACGGACTGGCCCGTACCTCCCGGCGACGGCAAGGATTGCGGCCGACCGTGCGCCTCAGAAGTAACGCCGCAACTCGGCCGCGGCGTCCTCAGGCGGTCGTTTCAGGTTGAACGGGGCCACGAACCGGCCGTCCTTGTCCATGAGATAGACGATGGCGGTGTGGTCCATGGTGTAATCGCCGCCCTGTGTGGGCACCTTCTTGGAATAGGCGCGATAGGCGCGCGTAACGGCGGCGATCTGTTCCGGCGTGCCGCTGAGCCCCTGAATGCTCGGGTGGAAGCTCCCGAGATAGGCCTTCAAGGTCTCGGGCGTATCCCGCTCGGGATCGACGGTAATGAACAGCCCGGTCGCCTTGCGCGCATCCGACCCCAGCGCCTCGAAGAGCTGGGACATCTCGAAGAGCGCCGTGGGGCAGATGTCGGGGCAGTGGGTGAAACCGAAAAACACGAGGGTCGGGCTGCCGACGAAGGTCTCCTGCGTCACCGTATTCCCGTCCTGATCGACGAGTTGGAAGGGACCGCCGATCGCCACCTCGCTCGACACCTTGGTCGGCCCCGAGGGCAGCAAGGCGAGGGCACTCCCGACAATGACGACAGCACCGACGACGAAGGCGGCGAGAAGCAGAAGGACACGACGGTTGGACATGGCACCACAGCAAGGCTCGGCGCGGCCCCATCGGCGCGCGCCACGGATCAATCCACGGGCTTCAGAAACAATAAGCCAGCCCGGCCGCCAGCATCTCGAAGAAAACGACGGCACCGTGGCGCGCCCACAGGCCGATCGCCGCACCGAGGGCCAGGATCGCAGCGATCCCCGCCACCCAGCTCCACAGCATGCCCTGCGAAGATGCAGCCTGCGCCATAGGTCCCGCCATCGGTCTCATTTTCCGTTGCAGCCTAGCACGAGCACCGCCCGCGTGCCCACATTGCGACCACTTCAATAGCCGCGTCGAGGGTCTACCTCGTGCAGGGGCGGCAGCCCCTGGCGCACCCGCCTGATGCTCTCCGCCACATCGCGCGCCGCCAGGGCCGGCACGGTGATGCTCGCCACATGGGGGGTGATCAGCACATTGTCGAGGGCCCAGAGCGGGTGCCCATGGGGCAGAGGCTCGGTCTCGAACACGTCGAGGGTCGCCTCCGCGAGATGGCCCGACCGCAGCGCCTCCACGAGGGCAACCTCGTCCATCAGCGCTCCGCGCGACACGTTCACCAGCTTCGCGCCACGCGGCATGAGCGCCAGCTCGGCAGCGCCGAGCAGGTGATGCGTCTGCGGCGTCAGCGGCACCAGGCACACGAGGATCTCGCTCTCGCGGAGGACATGTTCGAGCCCCTCCCGACCGGTGAAGGCAGTGACGCCCTGTATGTCCTTCGGGCTGCGTGACCAGCCTGAGACGGTATAGCCCATGGCTGCCAGCGCCCTCGCCGAGGCGGCGCCGAGCTCGCCGAGGCCAAGCACGCCCACCTTGATCTCGAACAGCGGGCGCGGGTGAACATAGTCCCATTCGCCGCGTCTCTTCGCGCGCTCGAATAGCGGGATGTCGCGGGCGTAACGGGTAACGGCGAAGACGACATAACTCGCCATCATCGCTTCCATGCCGGGGTCGTTGAGGCGGGCGAACCTCACCGGCAGCAGATCGTTGCGCTTCATAAGCGCGTCGACGCCCGCCCCCAGATTGACCACGAGCTGGAGATTGGGAAAACGGGCGAAGAAGCCGGATGGCGGCGTCCAGACCAGAGCATAGCGAACGTCGGCAGGGTCGCCGATATCAGGGTCGATCCTCACGTCGAGATCGGGGAGCTCGGCGAGAAGCGCCGCCCGCCATGCCTGCGCATCGTCCACGGCGCTGTAGAAGACCAGGGCTTCCCCGCTCACGCATATTCTCCCGATTCAAGCCCGCCGACTCACCGGCGCGCCCGATCCTATCGGGTCGGGCCTGCGCAGAACCAGCGGCGCCACCGGAATGGAGCGGCGCAACCTGAATATTCAGGCCACATCGGGAAGGCGATCGAGGTGCTTGTCGAGCGTGATGGGATAATCGCGCACCCGCACGCCGGTGGCGTTGTAGATGGCATTCGCCACCGCCGCCGCGACCCCGCATATACCGAGCTCGCCGATGCCTTTCGCCTTCATCGGCGAGGAAATCGGGTCGGTCTCGTCGAGGAAGATCACCTCCTGATGGGGTATGTCGGCGTGCACCGGCACCTCATAGCCGGCAAGGTCGTGGTTGACGAAGAAGCCGCGACGCGTATCGACCGCAAGTTCCTCCATCAGCGCCGCGCCGGCCCCCATGGTCATGGCCCCGATCACCTGACTGCGCGCGGATTTCGGGTTGAGGATGCGCCCGGCTGCGCAGACGGCGAGCATCCGGCGGATGCGCGCCTCGCCTGTCGCACCGTCCACCGCCACTTCGACGAAATGGGCACCGAAGGTGGACTGCTGGTAGGTCTGGTCGAGGTCGCCATATTCGATCGCGTCCTCGGCGACGAGTTCGCCTTCCGCGGCCGCCGTGCTGAGTTTGAGGACCCGGTTGCCCGCGCGTACCTCGCCATCCATGAAGTCGGTCTCGGCGGCGTTGAAGCCGAGGCGCCGCGCCACCTCCTCGCGCAGCTTTACGCAGGCGGCATAGACGCCAGAGGTGGCGTTATTGGCGCCGAACTGCCCGCCTGACCCCGCCGATACCGGGAAGTCCGAATCCCCCAGCTTCACCGTCACCGCCTCGACCGGCACCCCCATCATCTCCGCCGCCGTCTGGGCGATGATGGTATAGCTGCCTGTACCGATGTCGGTCATGTCGGTCTCAACGATCAGTCGGCCATCCGCCGCCAGACGCACGCGGGCCGCGGATTTCGTCAGCAGATTGTTGCGAAAGGCCGCCGCCATGCCGCGCCCGACCAGCCACCGTCCCTCCCTTTCCTGCCCCGGCCGCGCCTTGCGGGCGCTCCAGCCGAAACGTTCCGCGCCGACGCGCAGGCATTCGGCGAAGGGGCGGGCGGAAAAGGGGCGGCTCGGCTTCTCCGGATCGACCTGCGTGTCGTTGCGGATTCGGAAGGCCACCGGGTCCATTCCCAGCTTTTCGGCCATCTCGTCCATGGCGATTTCGAGGGCCATCATGCCGGGAGCTTCGCCCGGTGCACGCATGGCATTGCCCTCAGGCAGGTCGAGCACGGCAAGGCGCATCGCCGTCATGCGATTGGCGCCGGCATAGAGCAGGCGCGTCTGACCCACCGCCGTTTCCGGTCCGCCGCCTTCGAGGTCTCCGGACCAGCTTTCGTGAGCAATGGCGGTTATCGTCCCGTCGCGCTCGGCACCGATGCGGATGCGCTGGAGCGTCGCCGGACGGTGTGTGGTGTTGTTGGCGATCAGCGAACGCTGGAGAGCCACCTTGACCGGCCGCCCGGCCGCGCGTGCGCCCAGCGCCGCCAGCACCACATCCGCCCGCAGGAAAAGCTTCGCGCCGAAGCCACCGCCGACAAACGGCGAAACCACGCGCACCCTGTCCCGCTCGATGCGCAACGTCTTGGCTAGGTCCCCCTGCGACCAGGCAATCATCTGGTTAGAGGTCCATACGGTGAGATCATCGCCATCCCAGCGCGCGAGCGTCGCGTGCGGCTCCATCATCGCGTGGGACTGGTCAGGCGTGGTGTAGGTTTCGTCCAGCGTGACCGGAGAAACCCCGAAAGCCGCGGTGAAATCACCAACATGGGTATCGATCGGGCCGGTCAGGTCGTTGGCTTCGGGCGGGAAGGCGGAGCCTTTGGCCGCGTGCAGATCGAAGCTTCCGGATTCGGCCGCGTATTCGACCCGCACCAAGGACGCGGCGGCGCGGGCCTGCTCGAAGCTGTCGGCGACGACCAGTGCCACCGCCTGGTGGTAGTGCTCGATGACGGGACCGCCGAGGAGATGTGCGGTGTTGTAATCGCCCTTTTCCAACGGACCGGCATTCGCCGCCGTCACAATAGCGAGCACGCCGGGCACACGCTCGGCGGCAGAAAGGTCCATGCGCAGGATACGCCCCTTGGCGATGGTGGCGCCGATCACATGGCCATAGGCCGGATCCGGCACGACATCGTGACGCTCATAGGCATAGGGCGCGGTGCCGGTGGCCTTGAGGGGCCCGTCGATGCGGTCGATGGGCTGCCCGACGACCTTCATCCGGTCGATCGGATTCGTGGTTTCAGGCTTTTCGAACTTCATGGCTCAGCCCCTTGCCTCGACGAGGATCGCTTCCAGCGTCCGCTCCACCAGCGTGATCTTGAAGGCGTTGTCGCGGGTCGGCCGGGCGCCGGCCAGCAGCCGCGAGGCCACTGCGCGAGCGCCGCGCGGCATCTCGCTCTCGGCGGCCTCCACGCGCCATGGCTTGTGGGCTACGCCTCCAACGGCCACGCGGCCCGTCCCGTCCGGCAGCACCACTGCGCCAACGGAGACGAGCGCGAAGGCATAGGACGCGCGATCCCGAACCTTGCGATAGATGTGGCGGCCTCCCAGCGGCCTCGGCAGAACCACCGCCGTGATCAATTCGCCCGTCTCCAGCACCGTCTCGATATGCGGCGTGTCGCCTGGAAGCCTGTGAAACTCCGCGATCGGAATCGACCTGCGGCCGCCGTCGGGCTTCACCGTTTCCACCGCCGCATCGAGCGCGCGCAGCGCTACCGCCATGTCGCTCGGATGGGTGGCGATGCAGGCTTCGCTGGTGCCGATCACGCCGAGCTGCCGCGTCACGCCGCCGATAGCCGCACAGCCGCTGCCTGGCACCCGCTTGTTGCAGGGCTGAGCGGTATCGTAGAAATAGGGACATCGCGTGCGCTGGAGCAGGTTGCCCGCCGTCGTCGCCTTGTTGCGCAGCTGGCCGGAGGCTCCCGCCAGCAGCGCGCGGGCAAGGAGAGCGTAGTCGCGACGCACCCGCATGTCTGCGGCAAGATCGGTGTTGCTCACCAGCGCGCCGATGCGCAGGCCGCCTTCCTCGGTCTCTTCGACGGTATCGAGCGACAGGCCGTTCACATCGATCAGATGGGTCGGCGTCTCGATTTCAAGCTTCATCAGATCGAGCAGGTTGGTGCCGCCGGCGATGAACCTTGCCCCCGGCCGGCCGGCGGCGGCATGCGCAGCCTCGGCGGGCGAGCCGGCGCGCTCATAAGTGAAAGGCTTCATGCGCGCCTCCCCGCCACTTCGGTGATGGCGTCGATAATGTTGGAATAGGCACCGCAGCGGCAGATATTGCCGCTCATCCGTTCGCGTAGCTCGTCCGCCGAAAGCACGGGATGGGCCGTGAGATCTTCGGTCACATGGCTGGGAATGCCGGCGTCGATCTCGGAGAGCACCGCAAGCGACGAGCAGATCTGCCCGGGGGTGCAATAGCCGCATTGATAGCCGTCATGCCTCACGAACGCTTCCTGCATCGGGTGCAGGTCGCCCTCCCGGCCCAGCCCTTCGATGGTGGTGACCTCGTCCCCTTCGTGCATGACCGCGAGGGTGAGACAGGCATTGATGCGCACGCCGTTCACCGTCACCGTGCAGGCGCCGCACTGGCCGTGGTCGCATCCCTTCTTGGAGCCGGTGAGGTGAAGATGTTCGCGCAGCGCATCGAGCAACGTCGTGCGGGTGTCGAGTTCCAGACTGCTAGCAACGCCGTTGACCGTAAAGCGGACGTCCATCCGTGTCGGGGGTGGCAAGAGTTGCGCGGGCGCAGCCGGAGGCGCCGCGCCTTCAGCCCGGGGAGCCGAACCGGCCGAGCCGGCGACGGTTACAGTGGCTGCCCCCGCGACAATCAGGTCGCGCCGTGACAGCCCGGTTTCAGGAGTTCGCTGCATGGAAAATCCAATGTTCGCGGGCAACGCCGCCATGTCCCTCGCCGGACGGAGCCCGGCACGCCTTCGGCGCGAGCACGCCGGGTGATCACTGAGGGAATGCCGGTCGAACGCGCACGGTTCCCGCGCGCCGCGAGCGGACCGGGGCGGCAAGGCGGGGAAGAGAGCTATGCCCCTGACGTCTCAACGCAAAAACGAGGATGCAACAGCTTCACGATCTCTTGCGCCATCGCTCACGCCACGCCCGTCGAGGCACAGGGGCGTTACGCGGACATGCTGTTCGGCAAAGAGGCGCTGGAGCGGGCGAAGGGAATCGAACCCTCGTATGCAGCTTGGGAAGCTGCCGTTCTACCATTGAACTACGCCCGCTCGGGCAGGCGGCACCTTTAGGGCGAGATGGCAGCGCTTCAAGGGGGTTTCAGCCCACGTTCACAACACCTGTCGGAGCGGGGCAAAACGCCTGTCCTCCTCCGCCAGGTCGTGGGGGACGGATAGTCCTGAGCGTTGCCGCCGAACCCCGCCGTCAGCGCCGCTCCCGGTTCGCAGTCCCCCACCGTCGGATGTCCAGCGCCGCAGCGATCTCGTCGCGCGCTCTACGCGGCCGATCGGCTCGCCGACAAGGTCGACCGACCGGGACCGGTGGGATGGGAACCCGGTTTGAACGGGTCCCACTCGTTCCATTACGCCCCGGACGCGCCGCTAGTCGTGCGCGGGGGCGGTCGATTTCAGTTCGTGCCGGCGAGCGCGCTGCATTCCACTTCGACCGCCGCATTCAGCGGAATTTTGGGAACGATGATCGTGGACCGGGTCGGCGGATCTTTCGGGAACACCTCCCGGAACACTTCGTTCATAGCGGGAAAATCATCGATGTTGGCGAGCAGGACGAGGCACTTGACCGCACGGTCCAGCGATGTACCCGCACCTTCCATCATCGTCTTCACATGGGCGAAAGCCTGGCGCGCCTCCGGCTTGATGCCGCCCGCGACCAGCTCCGGCTTCCCTTGCACCGTGCCGAGAACGCCGCCGACATAGACCATGTCTCCCGCGCGGACGGCTCCGGAATAGGGAAGGCCTTCTAGAGCGGTCGAGGGATAGGCGATCCGCTCGGCGGCGCTGATCGACGACATCATGCCGAACCCCATCGCCGCCGCGATGGCCAGCATCCCGATAGCCTTGGTCGATTTCTTCACGTCATCCTCCTCTTTCTTCTCAAGGGTATCCTGCAGCAGACCCCGTCAATATCCTGACGCGAGCCGATGAAGAGCTCCCTGGCGGCGTCGCCAGAATTCATGGTCACGAAAGCGGGTCTCCCGTGAATAGATGGCCTCGCGCTCGCGGCGGAAATGCTCCCTGCCGGCGTGCACCTGCGCCGCATAGTTCGCGGGCGCCGAAACATCTCCCGCAATGACGCGGGCCGCAGCCTCTCCGGCCCGCATGCCCGTCCACAGCGCCGTGGTCATCCCATGCGCCGAGAGGGGATCGAAGGAGGCTGCGGCATCGCCGACCGCGAGCCAGTCCTCGCCCGCCGCATTGTCGAGCCACGCCGTACCGGCCGTCGCGAGCTGCGCCGGCTCGGACAGCGCGTAGCCAGCGGTGTCGATCCAGCGCGAAATGTACCTCGTTCGCTCCACCGATTGCCGCCAAACGAGTCCATCGCTCCCGATGCGGCGGGGCATAAGATCAGGGTCCGAGTAGAAATTCAGGACCAGCCGGCGGTCCGCGAGCAAGCTGGCGTACCACCAGCCCTCTTCCACCGCCTCGACGAGGGTCGCCGGCGTCGGATCGACGTCATCGGCAACCGGGCGCAGAACGCCATACGCGGCGATCAGACGGTCGAGGCGATGTTGGGCGCTGAGCTGCCGCCCGATCCTTGCCCGCCTGCCTGTAGCGTCGATCAGGACGCGCGTGCCGATGCGCTCTCCAGTGCCGATGTCCAGCGCCCAGCCGGCTGCGCTCCGCTCGAAGTCCTGAAGCTCTCCGTCGATTACCTGGACGCCCGGCCGGCGGCGCACAGCCGCGTGGAGGCCCGCCTCAAACCGCCCGCGGTCGAGGACATGGCCCAATCCGCCCGGTTGCGCGGCGGCGTGGCGTTCGAGCAACGCACCGCTTCCCCAGGAGGTGAAACTCACCTGCGCCTGCCGATGGGCGGGATCGGCAAGAAGCGCGTCCACACCGAGTTTCGCCAACAGGGCCACGGCAGCCGCGGCCAGGCTTTCTCCCGGCTTGTCCGACGCGACCGTCCCGGAAGCGATCCAGGCCGCGGGAACGCCTCGCTCCGCCAGAGCGAGGCATGCCGCGCAACCCGCGATTCCACCACCGACAACGGTGACGACGGCCTGTCGATCCGCGCCTGATTTCACCACCGCCGGACCCGAGCCTACGGCGTTTGCCCATGCTCCGGCGTCCAGTCGAAGCGGGGCTCCATCTGGCCCCGACCGACCTCGACATACAGCTTGGCCGGGATGGCCTTGGGCCGGTCCGGATCGGTCGGGCCCGGCCTCTCCACCACGAAACCCATTCGCTGCCAGAGTGCGATCATGCTCTTGATGCCGTCCCAATAGCTGGCATTGGCATGGTAGCCGATGCCTGGCACGCCACGCGCCCACCAGACGCGGTTGTCGAGAAACTTCACCCGCTCGTCGGGGGAGAGGTCGGTGCGCATGATCTGCTCATAGAAGACTTCGGGCAGGACATCGACCGGGAGCAATGCCGGCCACCAGACGGGGATCGGGAAATCGCCCTGCATCGCGACACGCTGGCAGCTGAAGGCGTCGGGCTGCCAGGGCAATCCCATCCAGCGCGTGAGATCGCCGGCCATCTGGGGACCGATGGGCGCATCCTTGCCCGTGGTGGCCGCCTTGAAATCCAGAATCCTCCCGACATTCTGCACGAGATGCTCCCGGTGGCCCCGCGCGATCCGGAACGGCTCGGCATCCGCATTGTCGTGCCGCGCATAGAGCGGCGGCAGCCGAAGGTAATAGGAAAGCTCGACGCCGGGATGGAAGGCCCCACCCGAGCACGGCTCAAGGGCAGCCTTGGTGAGGGCATCGGGACGCTGCGCCAGCGGAAGTTGGTCCAGTTCCCGCGCCTGATCGAGTGCCGTGTCGTCGAAATCGTTCTCGAACGCGCCGTCGGCCCACATCCGCAGATGCTCGTATTGCAGCTTCGGAAACTGGAACCACTGCAGGGGGCTGCCATTGTGATCGACGCCGTCGCCCGGCATCATCGGTATCTTCAGATGTTCGTCCCTGAAGGCGTCCGCCCCCATGTTGTAGGGATTGCGGAAGGCGGAAAATACCTTTTGGCGGAAGGGCTTGTTGCTCTCCGCCGGGTCGGCCAGGCGCGCAAGATACGCCTCGTCGCTGAAATCGCCCACATCGAGCCAGCCCTGCCGCAGATTGGAAGCGGCCGACACCCATTCCATCAGCGCCACGCGCCGGAAGGTGGGGTAGATGTGCTGGCGGAACGACAGCGGAGCCTTTGCAGGCTCGCTCCACTTCTGTTCCCAGTTCATGCTCTCGATGACGTCGTAAAGCGTGCTGATCGAGGGAATGTCGGGAGCGAAATCGGGGCCGACGCACGCGATCCACGCCCCATCGGCGCTCAAGACCTGACCGTCGGCCAGGGTGACGGTGGCATCGACAGGCCCGTCGCACCAATCATCGTGCCACCCGTCATTATCGGCAAAGCTGGTGATCGCCGTTCCGCGCGGGGAAGCCGAAATGCCGTCCGCCGGCACGACGAGGAGCCGGCCGGCCTCGTCGGTGCGCACCTGCCCCAGACCGACATCGACGCTGTCCCAGAAGCGGCCCTTCATGGCGTGCCCGGCGCTATCGCCGTTCCAGTTGGTGCGCTCCCCGCTGATCGTCACCGGGCCCGGATCGATGACCAGCATACGCTCGCGCTGCGCCACCGTGGTGAAGTACTGGTTGCGCATCTTTCCCGGGATGCCCGGCGCGTGCTCGCCATTATCGTGGGGATTGAAGAAGCCATACCAGGCGGCCTTTGTATTGGCGACGTGAACCCGCCACTCGATCTTCGCGTCGGCCGACGTCACTTCCTTGATCACCCGCCCCTGCGCGTCGAACGCAAAGATTCGGAAGCGCTGAACCTGCTTCTTGATGAGAGCGTCGCCGTCCTTGAAGCCGCCTTCGGGACTTGCCGGAACACCAGGGAGCTCAGGCGCGTAGAACCACTTCTGGCTACCACCGACACGGCTGATTCCGAGCGCAGGATAAATTCCGACACGCGCGATCGTCGCGCCGGCGGGCGCCGCCTCGGCGGAAGTCGCAGCGACGGCGACTTTGGGCATGAACGGAAACCCCGCCGCCGCCAAACCGGAAGTGGCCGCAAGCCCCGAAAGAAAATCGCGCCGCCGAATAGTGTCCGCCTTACCCATGTGCCCCCCCGATTTTTGCCCATGAACTGAATATCTTGGACAGGCTAAACACGGGTCGGGCGGGTGTCTATGTGCTTGATCCCCTCGCCGCGGGTCGGTCACGACGCTGACAGGGATTGTGGCCGACGGCCAACGTCAATCAGGCCTGCTTGTTGTTACCCAGATGAGGGTAACGACGTGGTGCCTCTCCTTTCCGATCATCCCGATCGCCGCCTCCGCTCAGCCGGCCGCTTGACCTCACGGCTTTGGTATGCACACTGGTCTTACCAAGGAAAGACTACTGCGATGACCGAGACGTTCGAAATCACGCGAATTGACGAGCAGGGCGGCAAGGGCTTCGAGAAGGTGTTCGCCTTCCTGCGGGAGCGGCTTCTCGCCGGCGCGCTGAAGCCGGGCGACCGCCTCATCCCCGAGCGGGAACTCGCCGCGCAGCTCGGTGTCAGCCGACCCATCCTGCGGGAGGCGCTGCGGGCGCTCACCGTGCTCGGCATCGTGGAAATCCGCGACCGCGTGGGCACCATCGTCCGCAGGCCCGACATTTCGGTGCTGAACGACTTCTTCACCTTCGCGCTGGCACACCGGGCCGACCTGATGGACGACGTCGTCCAGGCGCGGGTGGCGATCGAATGCCAGTCGATCCGGCTGGCGGCGGAACGGGCCAGCGTGAGCGATCTCGAACGCCTGCAGGCGGCGCTACGCCGCATCGAGGCGACGATCGACGACGCGGATCTCGGCGCGCGCGCCGACTTCGATTTCCACCACGCCATCGTACAGGCGAGCGGCTCCGAGACGCTCCGCGTGCTCTACGATTCCATGTCGGCCGTGCTGATGCGCTCGCATGTCGACCGTCGGCACCTGGTGCGCATCTTCGACATGCGGACCTACCTGATCGAGGACCACAAGCGGGTGTTCGACGCCATTGCCAGTGGCGACCCGGAAGTCGCCGATCGTTCGCTGCGCGAACATTTCGCTATCGGTGATGAGTTCCGCCGCAAGCTGGCGATCGAGGGAGGACGGCGGGCCGGCACGCCCGACTGATCGGCGCCACAACAAAAAGCAGGACGCTATGGGACGGAAACAACAAGGAAACGTCGGCTTCATCGGCCTCGGCACGATGGGTCGCGAGATGGCACGCAATCTTCTTGAGGCCGGGTTTGCCGTGCGCGTGTTCGACGTCGTGCCGGCGGCGATCGATGCGCTGGCAGCGCTCGGCGCGACGGCGGCGGACAGCCCGGCGGACGCGGCGCGCGATGCGGACATCGCGATCACCATGCTGCCCGACACGCCGCAGGTCGAGGAAGTGGTGCTGGGCCCCGCAGGACTTCTCGCCAATCCGCCGCGGGGAAGGCTGATCGTGGACATGAGCACCATCTCGCCCGTCGCGGTGCAGAAGATGGCCACCACCCTGAAGAAGGCCGGCATCGACATGCTGGACGCCCCCGTTTCCGGCGGCCCGGTCGGCGCGAAGAACGCGACGCTTTCCATCATGGCGGGCGGCGACGCCGACGCCTTCTCACGCGCGCACCGCTTCTTCGAGGCGATGGGAACCACGATCCATCATGTCGGCGCGTCCGGAGCCGGGCAGGCCGTGAAGCTCTGCAACCAGCTCATCTGCGGCATCAACATCCAGGCGATCTGCGAAGCGCTGGCGCTCGGGCGTGCTCTCGGAGTGGAACTCGGCCAGCTCCGGCAGGTGCTGCTCGGCGGCTCGGCCGCCTCGTGGATGCTCGACAAGCTCGGCCCGGCCATGATCGAAGGCGACGACAGCGCGGGCTTCCGTATCGATCTGATGCTGAAGGACCTGCGGCTGGTGCAAGAACAGGCCCTCGCCCTCTTCGTCCCGCTTCCGGGAACGGCGCTGGTCACCAGCCAGTATCTCGACGCCCGCGCCCATGGCGAAGGTGTCAACGGCAATCAGGCGCTATTCCGCGTCTACGACCGCATGGCCAACCAGCCGCGTTCGTCCGGCAACGGCTGAACCTTTCTCCAAACGTTCTCGACAGGTAGGTGGAGCTTCCACCATGGGTCTCGTACTTGATTTCTCGGTGGTGCTGGAGCGCTGGCACGCGCTTCTCGACGGCGCCGCGCTGACTCTCCAGCTGGCCTTCATCGCCGTCGTCTGCGGTGCCGTCATCGGCATCTTCGGCGCCATTGGCCGGCGGGGTGGAAACGTCCTGGTCGAGCGGCTTTGCGGCGCCTATGTCGAGGCGATCCGTAACACGCCGCTGCTCGTCCAGATCTTCCTGGTCTATTTCGGCCTGTCGAGCCTCGGTCTCAAGTTCTCCGCCTTCACCGTCGCCGCCGTGGCGCTGACCATCAATGTCGGCGCCTACACGACCGAAATCATGCGGGCAGGCTTTGATTCCATCCATAAGGGTCAGATCGAGGCGGCCGAGGGGCTCGGCCTATCGAAGGCGCAGATCTACTGGCACGTCATTATCTGGCCCGGCATCGAGCGCGTCTATCCAGCGCTCACCAGCCAGTTCGTCCTGCTCATGCTGGCCTCGTCCGTGACCTCGCAGATCTCTGCCGAGGAACTGACGGCGGTAGCGAATTACATCCAATCCGAGACTTACCGCTCGTTCGAGACCTACATCGTCGTCGCGCTGATCTATGTCGCGCTGTCGTTCGTCATGCGCTTCGGCTTCTGGCTTCTCGGGCTGGCCTTGTTCCCGCGTCGCCGCCGTCTCGGCACTCCGTTGTGAGGAGAGGGTCATGGGTGGCGCACTGAACATCAACCATCTTCTCTTCCTCGGTCACGGGGCCATGTGGACGGTCGGCCTGTCCGCCATCGCGCTGATCGGGGGCGGCGCATTCGGCCTCCTGGTGGCGCTGGGACGCGTCTCCTCCAGCCGCGTACTGCGCCTGCTGGCGGCAACCTATGTGCAGCTGATCCAGGGCACGCCTCTGCTCGTGATCATGTTCCTCTCCTTCTTCGGGCTTGCAGCCATCGGCTTCAACATCTCGCCGCTTCTCGCCGCCGGGGCCTCGATGACCATATTCGTCGCCGCCTATCTCGGCGAAATCTGGCGGGGCTGCATCGAAGCGGTGCCCAAGCCGCAGTGGGAGGCGGCCGAAGGGCTCGCCCTGTCGCGCACACAGCGCATGGTCAAGGTCATTCTCCCGCAGGCGATCCGCATCGCCACGCCGCCGACGGTGGGGTTCATGGTGCAGATCATCAAGAATACATCGCTCGCCTCGGTGGTCGGCTTTGTCGAACTGACCCGCTCTGGCCAGATCATCAACAACTCGCTGTTCGAGCCCTTCGTGATCTACTCGATCATCGCGCTCGTCTACTTCTCGCTCTGCTATCCGCTCTCGCGCCTCAGCCGGAGGCTTGAGCGCACGGCCCTCCAGAAGAAGCCGTCGCTCGCGTGACGGCCCGAGGGAACGCCAGGGAAAACGCCCATGAACGCTCATTCGACCACGCCCGCATCCGCATCCGCCGCCCCCGTCGTGTCGTTGCGCAACGTCCATAAGAGCTTCGGTTCGCTGAAGGTGCTGGACGGCGTCAGCTTCGAAGTGGGGCGTGGTGAAGTGACCGTGCTCATCGGTCGCTCCGGTTCCGGCAAAAGCACGGCCCTCCGCTGCATCGATCGCTTCGAGACCATCGACGACGGCCAGATCGAAGTGTGCGGCCGGCGCGTCGACGATGCGGGGTTGGACCTGCGCGCCCTGCGGCAGGACGTCGGCATCGTGTTCCAGAGCTACAATCTGTTTCCGCACCTCACCATCGAGGAGAACATCACCCTCGCGCCGCATGCGGTGAAGAAGGTGCCCAAGACCGAGGCGCGCGCGCTGGCCGCCAAGGTTCTGGCGCAGGTGGGGCTGGAAGAGAAGCTGCACGCCTATCCCGAGCAGCTCTCCGGCGGACAGCAACAGCGAGCCGCCATCGCCCGCTCGCTCGCCATGCAGCCCAAAGTGATGCTGTTTGACGAAGTCACCTCGGCGCTCGACCCGGAACTCACTGGCGAGGTGCTCAAGGTCATCGAGGCACTCGCCGCCGACGGCATGACCATGGTGATGGTCACCCACGAAATGAGCTTTGCGCGCGGCATCGCCGACCAGGTGGTGTTCATGCACAAGGGCAAGGTCCACGAAGCGGGCCCAGCCGACATCCTCTCGAAACCCTCCACGCCCGAACTCGCGCAGTTCGTCGGCACGGGGCTTTGAGGCTTTCGACACAACCAAAATCAAGGGAGAGACGCATGCTCAAGCAAACGATGTTCGCCGCCGCCCTCGCGGCCACCTGCCTGCTCGGCGCCGCCGGCGCCCACGCTGATCTGCTCGACGACATCATGGCCGCCAAGAAGATCCGCATCTCCACGGACATGGCCATTCCCCCGTCGGGCATGATGGACGCCACCATGAAGCCCACCGGATCCGACGTTGAGACCGCCGAGCTTCTCGCCAAGGATCTCGGCCTGGAGATCGAGTGGGTGCAGACCACCGGCGCCACCCGCATCCCGAACCTTCAGACCAACAAGGCCGATGTGGTGATCTCCACTCTCTCGGTCACCCCCGAGCGCGCCAAGGTCGTCGACTTCACCGAGCCCTACGCCGCGCTTGAATCGGTCGTGGGCGGCCTCAAGACGATCGAGGTCAAGGACTGGGACGATCTCAAGGGCAAGAAGATCGCCGTCTCGCGCGGCACCACGCAGGACACCGCCTTGACCAATCGCGCCAAGGAAGGCGGTGGTTTCGAGGTCGCGCGCTATGACGACGACGCCACCATGGTGACGGCGGCGGTGACCGGCCAAGCCGATTTCATCGCCACATCGGCCACCATCGTCAACCAGATCGGCGTGAAGAACCCCGCGCGGGCGTTCGAGCCCAAGGTGCTCATCACCACCTTCAATCTCGCCATGGGCGTGAAAAAGGGCGAGCCGCGCCTCGTCGCCAAGCTCAACGAGTGGATCGCCGCCAACATCGCCAATGGCAAGCTGAACGCGATCTACAAGAAGTACCATGGCACCGACCTGCCGGAAAACATGCGCGGCGCGAGCTGAGCCGTTTCGCACGTGGCGGCGCCCCGACCGGCGTCGCCACCCTCATCAGAAGGAAGACAACATGCGCCTTGTCATTGGTTCCGATCACGCCGGCTGGATGCTCAAGGGCTCCGTCATCGACCATATCCGCAGCCTCGGGCACGAGGTGATCGACGTCGGCTCTTATGACGACAAGCCGGTCGACTTTCCCGATATCGCCCGCCAGGTCGCGGCGAAGGTCACCTCGGGCGAAGCGGAACGCGGCATCATGGTCTGCGGCACCGGCGTCGGCGCCTCCATCGCGGCGAACAAGATGAAGGGCATCCGTGCCGCCGTCTGCCACGACATCCACTCTGCGCATCAGTCGGTCGAACACGACGACGTCAATGTCATGTGCATCGGCGCGCAGATCATCGGCCCGTGGCTGGCGCAGGATTTGGTGACCTCCTATCTCGCGGCAGAGTTCTCGACGGACGAAGATTTCCGCCGTCGGGTCGAGAAGCTGCACCAGATGGACGCGGAAGGCTGACACCTATGACCGCCGCGCGGAGGAGCAGCACGTGATCCTTGTCTTCGGCTCGATCAACATGGACCTCGTCGCCTCCGTTCGGGCGATTCCCCGGCCCGGCGAAACCGTTCTGTCCCCGGGCTACCGCACGCTTTTTGGCGGCAAGGGAGCGAACCAGGCCGTCGCGGCCGCCCGGATGGGAGGACATGTGACGATGATCGGCCGCATCGGCCGGGATTCGTTCGGCGAGGCCTGCCGCGCCAACCTCGCCGCCAATGGCGTGGAGACGACGCAGGTGGCCACATGCGACGCGCCGACCGGCTGCGCCTTCATCACGGTCGACGAGGCGGGCGAAAACGCCATCACCGTTGCCAGCGGTGCCAATCGCACCCTGGACGCCAACGACCTCCCCTCGGACATTCTCGGGCGGGCGACGGTCGCGGTGATGCAGATGGAAGTTCCGCTCGCGTCGAGCCTTGCCGCAGCGCGGCGGGTGAAGAAGGCGGGAGGACGAGTGGTCTGGAACCTCGCGCCGGCGCCCGCACGACTTGTAGAAGCCGACCTGCGGGACATCCTCGCGACCACGGACGTTCTGGTCGTCAACGAGATCGAGGCGGTGATGGCGGCTGCCGTGTTGGATGGCGCCACAGATTTCAAAGCCGCCGCGCAGCTTCTTGCGGTGCGGGGCGGCCTGGCCTGCGTGGCGACGGCCGGAGGTGCCGGCGCTTTTATGGCCACCTTGGACGGCGTGCTGCGCCACGTGCCGGCCATTCCGGTCACCCCGGTCGATACCACGGGAGCTGGCGATACCTTCGTCGGTGTTCTCGCCGGGGAACTGGACGCGCAAGTGGGGCTCGAAACGGCCATGCGACGTGCGTGTGCCGCCGCTTCCATGGCGTGTCTGGCGGAAGGCGCGCAGGACGGCATGCCGACCCGCGAGGCGCTCCAGGGTTGGATGGCAACCCCGCACGCGAAGGTCATCTAAACGACCAACGGCTGGGCGCTTGCTCAGACGACCGCCGGCCACTTCAAGGCAAACGCGCCAGCAGCGACTTCAGATAGGCGACCACATGCGTGGCGCGCTCCAGTTCGCCACCGAAGTTGAGCGGGCGGCTGTTGGCTTCGAGAAACCACAGGCCGCCCTGTGGATCGAGAACAAAGTCGAACCCCCATTCGTAATGATGGGCCGTATCGCTCGCCGCCAGCCGCTCCGCCAGATCGACCGAGACCGCCTCGACTTCCTGCATCCTCTCCCGCAGATCCACCGCACCCCGCGCGAGAAAATAGCTCTCCGCCGTCATCAGCGACGCTCCCCGGGAGATCGTCGAAACGATCTTGCCGGGCGCGGAGATACGCCCGGTGATGCGGACCACGCGCCACGCACCGCCGGGCTGACGTACGACTTCGGAACGCACGGTTCCCGGCCGGCCGCTGCCGTCGCGCGTGTCGATGTATCGCTGCACCACGTAGCTGCGGTACGCCATCCGGCCGGCAATGGCCCGACGGACGCTTGCTATGGCCTCGTCGGCGGTCACCACCTGTCGCCGATCTTCTCGCACCATTTCCCATTGGCCGCAGCCGTCGGGAATCAGGAACTGCACGCCGATGCCGCGCATGCCGTCATTGGGCTTGACGACAATTCCTCCGCCCGACAGCCAGTCCGCAAGCTGGCTCTCGATGCGGTCAGGCTCCAGTACCTCCGAGGGAATGATGGTCCGCTCCCAGACCGTGCCGACGAGCAGGCTGGCGACGCCCTGCTTGTCGCGCTTCGCCGCTCCCAGCACCTGGGTCGAGGACCGCAGCCACTCGTCGAGGCGAGCTTCCTCGTTCGTTTCCGGGTCGCTGACAATGACAGCGACCGGCGCCATTGGCTCGCGCGACGCCCACCACCCCTCCGCGCCCCATCGCCAAGCCGTAATCGTCCCTGTGGCGGGCTCGCACTCGCTGCTGCGAACGAAGCAGAGATCGACGCGCTGAAGCGCGGCCTCGGCCAGGAGCGCACGTACGCGCGGCGGCTGCATCTTATCGGGTGGGAAGATTCCGTGGGCGATGACGGCAACGGTCTCCGTTGCCGGTCCCGGAAGGACGGCGCCGTCGGCATATTCGTGGTCCGCTTCCCGTCGTGTACCCTTCATCGATCTGCCCCTTCCGTGAAAGCCCACCGTGCCGCCGCCCGCCCGGCGGCGATGCGCTGTTCGCCGACGAGACAGGTTCGCATGCTGACCTTGCCGCTGTCGCGGCGCGTTTCAGCCGCACGCCCGCGCGCCGCACGCGGCCGGAATGCGCTGGCAGCAGTAGCGCTGCGACGCCGGCGCGATTAATGAGGGGACTGACAGACCGTCCCGGGGCTCTCCAGTGCCCGACGAGACCACGACATAGGCGGACCAGCCGTGACTTTCATGACGACCAATCCGGCGCTTGCCCGCGCTCTAGCCGAGCGGGAATACACCAGCGCGACGCCGGTGCAGCGGGCCGTGCTCGCCCCCGAAGCGGCTGAGCGCGACCTTCTCGTGTCGGCCCAGACGGGGTCGGGCAAGACGGTAGCCTATGGCCTCGCCATGGCTGAAACGCTGCTGGGTGCGGAAGAACGCCTTCCTCCCGCCGGAGCGCCGCTGGCGCTCGTCGTGGCGCCTACGCGCGAACTGGCGCTACAGGTGCAGCGTGAGTTCGGCTGGCTCTATGCCGCGACAGGCGCGCGCGTCGCCTCGTGCGTCGGCGGCATGGACCCGCGCCAGGAACAGCGCCTGCTCGCCCAGGGGGCGCACATCGTCGTCGGCACGCCCGGGCGCCTGCGTGACCATCTCGAGCGCGGCCGCCTCGACCTCTCGGCGCTAAAGGTCGCAGTGCTCGACGAAGCCGACGAGATGCTCGACCTCGGTTTCCGCGAAGACCTCGAATTCATTCTCGATGCCACGCCCCCGGAGCGGCGGAGCCTGCTGTTCTCCGCCACCATGCCGCGCGGCATCACCGCGCTGGCCAAGCGCTACCAGCGCGATGCCCTGCGCATCGAGGTGGCGAGCGCGGAAGGCGGCCATGCGGACATCGAGTATCGAACCATCCGCGTCGCGCCGACGGAGATCGACCACGCCGTGGTCAATGTGCTGCGCTTCCACGACACGCCCAGCGCCATCGTATTCTGCAACACCCGGGAAGCGGTGCGACGGCTTCACGCGATGCTGCAGGAACGCCAGTTCTCAGCCGTCGCGCTGTCCGGCGAACTGAGCCAGAACGAACGCAACCACGCCCTGCAGGCACTGCGTGACGGCCGGGCGCGGGTCTGCGTCGCCACCGATGTCGCCGCCCGCGGCATCGACCTCCCCAATCTCGGCCTCGTCGTGCATGCCGAATTGCCCAACGACGCGGAGAGCCTCCAGCACCGCAGCGGACGCACCGGCCGTGCGGGGCGCAAAGGGGTCAGTGTGCTTCTCGTGCCGCCGTTCCGGCGCCGCCGGACCGAGGAACTGATGCGCGGCCTCGGAATCGTGCCGGCATGGTCCGGGCCGCCGACCGCGGAGGAAATCCGCGCGCTCGACCATGAACGGATGCTGGGCGACGCGCTGCTCACCGACGAGCCGAACGAGGACGACCTCGCCGCCGGGCGCACCCTGCTGGCTGCCCATGCGCCCGAGCACCTCGCCGCCGCCCTAGTGCGGCTCTATCGCGCCGGCCTGCCGGCTCCTGAGGAGGTCGCCGACCCCGGTGAGCCCCGCGCCGTGCGCGACCGTGCCGCGGACCGCGAGTTTGGCGGCCGGTCGGGTGGGGGCAGCGCGTGGTTCCGGCTCAATGTCGGGCGCCGGAGCAACGCCGATCCGAAATGGCTTCTCCCGCTGATCTGCCGGCGTGGCAACGTGACCCGCAAGGAGATCGGCGTCATCCGCATCCTCGACGAGGAAACCGCGTTCGAGGTGAGCCTCGCTGCAGCCGATCGCTTCGCCAAGGCGGCCCGACGGATCGAAGGCGGCGACGTCGTCATCGAGCCGCTACCCGAGGGGCCGCCGGAAGGTCGCTTCCCCAGGCCGCCCCGGGAGCGGACCGACGGCGCGCGCACGGAGCGGGACAGGCCGGCTTACGCCCAGCGCGAGCGACCGGCCCACGACAAGCCCGTCTACGAGAAGCCCATCCAGAAGTCCCTCCACGAGAAGCCGCTTCGCGACCCGGCGCCCCGCCAGGAGCGGACGCAGGGCGCGCCGGGAGACGGCCGGGTGGAGCGCGCGACGACGGATGGCAGGCGTGAGCGTCCGAAGACGGCGCATCGCAAGGGCGGAGCCGAGAAGCCGCGCGTATGGAATCCTCTGGCCGGCACGGAAAGCGAGCGGCCCGCACGCCCGAAGACGTTCGAGGGCGGGAAGTCGGGCCGGTTCGAGGACAGGAAGCCGGAAGGCAAAGGCACACCGGGCAGGAAGCCTGGAGGCAAGCCGCCTTTCGACAAGGGCGCGGAGGGCAGAAAACCTTACACCAAGCCCTCCACGAAGCCCGGTAAGGGCAAGCCGCCGCGCCGTCCGTGAAGCCCAAGGCCGGGCCTTCAAACGAGGCCGGACCCTGCTGGAGCGTGCTCACAAAAGCAAACGGGACGCCGGCGTGACGCCGCGTCCCGTTCAGACAGCCCCTCGCCGGCACCCGATGATCCCCACCGAGAGCCGGCCGAGGTCTTTCAGACGACCTTGACGGTCAGCGTGCCGACGCCGTCGAC
>JAEYTJ010000082.1 GCA_023434095.1 Pseudomonadota bacterium
CCGGCCGCTTCGAGCGCACGCCGTGGCAGCGCACCGACCATTCCGGCGCGCCGGGCGGCGGCGGCGTCATGTCGATCCTGCGCGGGCGGCTGTTCGAGAAGGTGGGCGTCCACTGCTCCACCGTGCACGGCGAGTTCGCGCCCGAATTCCGCAAGCAGATCCCCGGCGCCGAGGAAGACCCGCGCTTCCACGCGACGGGCATCTCGCTCATCGCCCATATGGCGAACCCGCATGTGCCGGCGGTGCACATGAACACGCGCTTCGTCGTCACCACCAAGGCGTGGTTCGGCGGCGGAGCGGACCTCACCCCGGTGTTGGACGCCCGCCGCACGCAGGAGGACCCGGATTCGGTGGCCTTCCACGCCGCCATGCGCGGCGCCTGCGAGGGCCGCCCGCATATCGACTATCCCCGCTACAAGCAGTGGTGCGACGAGTACTTCTATCTCCCGCACCGCAAGGAGATGCGCGGCATTGGCGGCATCTTCTACGACTGGCTGGACTCGGGCGACTGGAACGCCGATTTCCACTTTACCAAGGCGGTGGGCCTCGCCTTCCTCGACGTCTATCCCCGCCTCGTGCGCGCCAACATGGCCACGCCGTGGAACGAGGCCGCGCGCGAGGAACAGCTGATCCGTCGTGGCCGCTATGTCGAGTTCAACCTGCTCTACGACCGCGGAACGCTGTTCGGCCTGAAGACCGGGGGCAATGTGGATTCGATCCTCTCCTCCATGCCGCCGGTGGTGAAGTGGCCGTGAGGTTGCGAGAGCCGTATCCCCTCACGCCCCCTCATCCCCGGGCTTGACCCGGGGACCCAGCCTTTCCGCCTCCGCGTGACCCATTGGGGAGCTTAGCAAGCGGAGCCGTCCTGGGTGCCCGGGTCAAGCCCGGGCATGAGGGAGGACGGAAGCGGCCACGGGGGACAGCTTCACCCCACCGCCCCCTCGATGATCCCTTCCAGCGCCGCCCCGTCCGTCGGAAACCCCGCCTCGATCCACGCTTCCTCCGCCTGCTTCAGCGCAGCGCCGAGTGCCGGGCCGGGAGCCATGCCGCGCGCGATGAAATCCGCCGCCTTCAGCGGAAACACCGGCAGCCGCCAGTCGGCGGCGATGTCCGCCAGAGCCCGCCAGCCCTCGTCCTCCAGCCGCGCCCCGGAGCGGGCGAAGGCGATCAGCGCGCGGTCCTGCAACGCCTCCCGCCCCATGCGGTACAGGAACGCCTTCTGCCCCTTCTCGCACATGCCCGGCGTCGGTGCCGGGCCGGCGAGCCCCACGAGCCGCGCGGCTTCCGTGTTGGAGAGCCGCAGCCCCTCGCGCAGCGCCTCCGCCTCCGCCGGCTCCCGCACGGCGAGCGCACCGAGCCGGCGCACCGCGTCCGGCGCCAGCCCCAGCGCCGCCTCGACCTCGGCGAGGCGTGCGGCCACGGGAACGTCCCCTTCACGCCCCAGCACCGGTTCCAGAAGGCCCGCCGCGTCCATCTGCGCCAGCGTTTCGGCGGCGCGGGGGGCGACCAGCAGCTTCATCAGCTCGGTGCGTACCCGCTCGCGCGAGAGCTGGCCGATTCCCGAACGGTTGCGAAGGGCGGCGCCGAGCGCGTCGGCATCGAGCGGCCCCTTGCCGAAGGCGGCATGAAAGCGGAACAGCCGCAGGATGCGCAGATAGTCCTCGCGGATGCGGGTGTCGGCATCGCCGATGAAGCGCACACGTCCCGCCTTCGCGTCCGCCACGCCGCCGACGAGATCGACCAACTCGCCCGACCGGGTGAGGTAGAGCGCGTTCATGGTGAAGTCGCGCCGCTGCGCGTCGTGTTCCCAGCTGCGGCCGAAGACGACGCGGGCCCGGCGCCCGTCGGTCTCCACATCCTCGCGCAGCGTGGTCACCTCATAGGGCTCTCCTTGCGCGATCACCGTCACCGTGCCGTGCGCGATGCCGGTCGGCACCGGCTTCAGCCCGGCGGCAAGCGCGCGGCGCGTCACCTCCTCGGGCAACGCCGTGGTGGCGATGTCGATGTCGGCCCTCGCCCCGCGCCCGATCAGCCAGTCGCGCACCGCACCACCGACGATGCGCGCCTCCTCCCCGTCGCCGTCGAGCGCGGCGAGCACGCGGGCGAGGCCGGGGCGGCCCTCGATCAGCGGGTTCATTCGATATGACCGGGCACCATCACGCCGTCCTTCCAGGTCGGCGGCACATAGCGGCCGGTGGTGGGCCCGCGCGAGGAGGATTCGAAGACAAAGAGGCTGCCCGCCACCAGCAGCACGGCGATCACCGAGCACACCAGCATCGCCCGCAACGACCAGCCGGCGAGCCAGGAATCCACCTTGCGGCCGTAGCGCAGATAGAGCGTGAAGACGACGAAAGGCAGCGCGAACAGGGCGAGTTGAGCGAGGATGCGGGCCATCAGGCGTAGATCCTCTCGTAAAGGCTGCGCAATATGCCGGCGGTGATGCCCCAGATGCGGCGCTTCTCATAGGTCATGGCGTGGAAGGTGCGCACCATGCCCAGCCATTCCCGGCTCTCGCGCTGGTGGTTGCCGTCATTCATCAGGAAATCGAGCGGCACCTCGAAGGCTTCGTCCACCTCGCCGGGATTCAGCGCCAGGCCGAACTCCGGCTGCACGAGGCCCACCACCGGCACGATGCGATAGCCGGTGCGGGCGAGATAGGGGTCGAGATAGCCGAGCGGGTCGACAAGGCCGGGCGCCAGCCCCACCTCCTCCTGCGCCTCGCGCAGCGCCGCGCCGAGCGGGCCGTCATCCCCAGGGTCGATCTTGCCGCCGGGAAAGGCGATCTGCGCCGCGTGGGAGGAGAGATGTGCGGAGCGCAGGGTGAGCAGCACGGTCGGCCGTTCGCGGGCGATGATCGGCACCAGCACCGCCGCCCCCCGCACAGGGCGGGCGTCCACCAGCGCGCGGAATTCCGGCGTCAGCTCGTGGTCGCCGCGCACCGGGTCGCCATCGAGGTCCGGCACGGCGAGCAGGCGGGCACGGGCACGGGCGAGAAAATCGCCGAGGTCGAGCGGCCCCGCGCCGGTCGCTTCCGGCATGGTCAGCACGTTCACAGACAAGCGTTCATCCCTCCTCATTCGCCGTCCTCGCCGGGCGC
>JAEYTJ010000158.1 GCA_023434095.1 Pseudomonadota bacterium
GGGCTCGCCGGCCTCCGTGACGATCTCGTAGATCGTCACGCACTCGCGCGGATGCGGGTCGCTGAGCAGTTCGGAATAGTGATAGCCCCACCAGGCCGCGACGCTGCTGCCGAACACGCGGCCGGCATGGGCGGGGTGGCGGGAGGGGCGCGGCTCGATATCGAGAATGTGCACTTCGAGCACGTCCCCCGGCTGCGCCCCGTGGACGGCAATCGGCCCGGTGCAGATGTGCACGCCGAACCCCTCCCCGGCGCCGCGACCGAACACCGAGGCATCGAGCGGCCCGGCACCGCGCCGGTTCACCGCCTTCGCGGTGGGGGTCCAGTGGAACACGCTTTCGGCACCGGGGTCGCCCTCGATCATCCGCTCGGGATCGTCGGAGGCATGCTGGGTCAGGGTTTCGATGGTGACGATGTCGCCCGAGGCGATCTCGATCAGCGGATCGAGCGAACGGCTGAAATAGCCCCAATGCACGTGCTGGGCATGAACCGGCAGATAGTGCCGCGCCGGCGCTTTCAGTGCGGGCCCTCCATCTTCCCCGCCCGCGCGTGCAACCGGCCGGCGCGCCGGGCCGGCCACGGCCTGACGCGCCCGCAATTGCACCAGCGCCTCCTGCGGCCAGCCGCGCTGCCCGCTCGCCACCGCGCCATGGCTGTGCCGGTCGGCCTCCCGGCGCCGCAACTCACGCGGCGGCAGGCCGAAGCGCTCGCGAAACAGGCGGCTGAAATGCGCCGCGTCGGCAAAGCCACTGCGATAGGCGATCTCGGCAATCGGCACCGCCGCCTCGGCGGGATTGGCAAGGTCGTGCCAGGCACGCTGCAGGCGGCGCTCGCGCACATAGTGGCTGAAGCTCTCGCCGGTGCTCTCGAACAGCTTCTGGACATACCGTTCCGAAATTCCCTCGGCCTGGGCGATGTCCGCGATGGAGATGTCCTCGCCGCCCATGCTGCGCTCGATGGTGGCATAGAGCCGCTGGAGCAGCGCCGCCCGGCTGGCGGAAGGCTCGTTGGTCGCCGCCACCAGTTCGCCGGAGAGAGTGAGGAGCAGTTCGGCCGCGCTTTGCGCCGCCGCCTCCCATTCCGTCTCAGACAGTCGGTCGAGCGCCTCGGCGGTGGCGAGTGCCGTCCGCGCCAGAATGTCGGGCAATCCTTCGGCGCCGAAAACCCGCGGCTGGGCGGTCGTCAGCGGCGGCGCCTTGCGCCCGCGAAACGCCTCTGCCGGCACGGCGAGCGCCACCGCCCGCAACCCGCGCTGAAACTGAAGCTGCCAATCGGCCCCGCGCGGCGCCAGGATGATCTGCCCCGGAGCGACGATCTGCCGATCATTGTCGGCTGCCAGCACTGTGCTGGTCTCCAGCGGCAGCAGCAGCAGCGGCAGGCCTGAACGCGCGGGCCGTGCGCTCAGGCTCTGGGCATCGGCCCAGAACCTGCCAAGCCGCACGCCGGTGGAGGACAGGCGCGAGAGTGCACGCGCATGGACGGGCGAACCGTGCGGCGCTCGCAGCGACTGGACCCCGAAGCCGCGCAGCACGTCCTGCCACGCAGCATCGCCCGCATCGCCCGAATAGGATTCGCTGGTGAAGGGCTGGGCATTCATCGGCGGCGCCTCGGCATGCTTCGCGCCGACGCGCGTCCGCCGCCGGCAGCGCCCTCCGCCAGCAAGAAGCATGCCTCGCCCGCCCTCAGCGTGCCGGGAACAGGCTCTTGCGGATCGACCCGGTGACGCCCCAATTGGCATCGACCACCTGGGTGACCGCGAAATCCGCCGCCACCGACATCAGCGAGATCGCCTCGTCCTCCGAAAGCCGCCGGGTCGTCATGAGGAAGCGGCGCAGCTTGCGGAAGGCGTCGCGCATGGCACCGTCGAGGCTGGACCGCTTGAGGATTTCCGACTGATGGTCGGGCCCGAGCTCGGCGAGATAATTGGCGACGCTGAAGCCATAGACCGACCAGACCTCGTCATTCTCCAGCAGCGGATGGGTCAGTCCCTCGAGGATCGTGCCTTCGAGATCCTGCTTCTTGTGCAGGATGAACTCGAACTCGCCGGTGAGCGAAATCTCGATCGCGGTGCCCGAGAGTTCGCTGTCACCTTGGGAGGCATGGGCATCGCCACAGGAGAACAGCGCCCCGGGCACGGCTACCGGGTAGTACATCCGCGCACCCTTGGCGATGCGCCAGTCATCCATATTGCCGCCGGTGTAGTTGGGCGGGATGGTGGAGACGAAGTCGGCCTCTGCCGGGGCAAGCCCCATCGTGCCGAAATGCAGCCGCGCCGGCACTTTGATGCCTGACAGGATGCCCTCCTTCTTCACGACTGTGCCATGGTCTACCCGCACGCCGGGATAGTCGATGGTCGGGTGGACGATGCCGTCGGGGTCGGTCTGCGGCGTCCAGACATAGGAATAGAGCGCCTTCACCACCGCTTCGCCCATGTCGAGCTCATAGATGGTGACGACTTCGCGGGGCTTCGGCTCCTCGAGCAGGTCCCCATACTGGAATCCCCAATTGGCCGCCGGGTTGGAGCCGAAGAAACGCCCGGCATAGGCCGGGTTGGCGCTCGGGCGCGGCCAGGTGTCGATGACGCGCACTTCCAGGATGTCGCCGGGCTCCGCGCCCTCGACCGCCACCGGGCCGGTGAGCAGATGCACGCCGAGCCCCTCTCCGGCGCCATGGGTGAACGGCCCTTCCGTGGCCCCGGCCCCGCGCCGACGCAGCGTCTTTTGCTCCTTGGTCCAGCGGAAGATGTCCTCCGCCGCCCGGTCGCCTTCGATCATCCGCGCGTAGTCGTCATTGGCATGATGGGTGATCGATTCGATCACTGCCCTGTCGCCGGACTTGAGTGTGAGCACAGGCGCGAGCGTCTTGCTGAAATAGCCCCAATGCACCGTTTCGGGCGTGGCGGGCAGATGATGCTTGGTCATGTCGAACCTCGGAAAGCGGAAACGGGGCGGCGCGCCTAGTCGGCGGTCACGGAGCTGAGGAAGCGGGCGGTGAGCGGGTGCTGCGGCGCGCTCAGCAGGCGGTCGGCAGGCCCTACCTCGACCATGACGCCGCCGGAGAGGAACAGGATGCGATCGGCGACATCTCCGGCGAAGCGCAGCTGATGGGTGGAGATGATCATGGCGAGCCCCTCCTCCACCGCCAGCCGGCGGATCACCTCCAGCACCTCGCCCACCAGTTCGGGATCGAGGGCGGAGGTCGGCTCGTCGAGCAGCAGGACGGTCGGTGCCGGTGCCACGGCGCGGGCGATGGCGACGCGCTGCTGCTGGCCGCCGGAGAGATGGCGCGGCAATGCATCGGCACGGTGGGGGAGGCCGATCCGGCCCAGCAGTTCACGGGCGCGCCGGTCGGCGTCGAAGCGCGACAGCCCCTGCACCCAGCGCAAAGGGCCGGCGATGTTCTCGCGGGCGGTGAGGTGGCCGAAGAGATTGAACTGCTGGAACACCATCCCGACGCCGACGCTGGCGCGCATCTGCGCGATCAGGCGGGGCGACAGCGGGCGCCCGTTCTCATCCGTCCCCAGGGAGCGGCCGCCGACGCGGATGGTGCCGTCTTCCCAGCCTTCCAGCCGGTTGATGCAGCGCAACAAGGTCGACTTGCCGGACCCGGAGGGACCGAGCAGCGCCACCACCTCGCCGGCGCGCACCGTCAGGTCGACGCCGTCGAGCACGGTCTGGGCGCCGTATCGCTTATGCAATCCGCGCACCTCCACCGCGATGTTGTTGCCGGCAAGCCGGGCGGCGCGGGCGGCCGTGTCGCGCGGCGCCGCCCTCGGGGCGGACGGCGGCAGCGGGTCGGACGCGATCTCCTCGACAATCTCGCGCGCAACGTCCGGCGGCGTGAGGCCGGCCGGTTCCGGCACGGCCTCGGCACGTCCCGGCACCAGCGCACGCAGGAAGCGGCGAAGCTGCTCGCGCGGCGGGGGACGATCGAGGTCGAGCAGCATCTCCACCACGATCTGGATGACCGCGATGGCGCCGGTGAGCACGAGATACATCAGCCCCGAGGCGAAGAAGATGGAGAAAAAGTCGAACGTCGCCGACGCCAGCTGAGTCGACCGCAGGGTCAGTTCCTGCACCGCCACCACGGAGGCGAGCGACGAATTCTTCAAGGCGCTCACGGCCTCGTTGCCGAGCGCCGGCACCATGGAGCGGATGGCCTGCGGGGCGATCACGCGGCGCAGGATGGCGGCGGGCGTCATGCCCAGCGCCTGCCCCGCGCTCACCTGCCCGCGCTCTACCCCGAGCACGTTGGCGCGCAGGATTTCGGCGATGAACGGCGCCTCGTTGAGCGCCAATGCCAGGCTGGCGGCCGAGATGGCGGAGAGCTTGATGCCGATCAGCGGCAGTGCGTTGTAGCAGAACACCATCTGCAGAATCAGCGGCGTGCCGCGGAACACGATGGCATAGGCCCGGGCCATGACCGCCAGCATGCGGAAGCGCGAGAGCTGCATGGCGGCGAGGACGACGCCCATGACAAGCCCGCCGAGCAGACCGAGCACAGTGATGAGGAGCGTGTAGCCTACCCCGTCGAGGAGATAGGGCATGCCCAGATAATGCAGGAAGAGATCCATCGGCCTTCTTCGCAACGGAGGAAAGCGGCGGCCGCGAGGGGGGCGCGGCCGCCGGTGTCAGCGCGTCGGCAGGATCAGTCGGCAAGCACCAGCTTGGGGGTCTCGAGCTGGTCAGCGGGCAGGTTCCACTTCTTCATCAGTTCCGCCTGCACGCCGGCCTTCTGAAGTTCGCCAAGCGCCGACATCACCGCATCGCGGAACGGAATGTTGTTGCGCGGCACGGCGATGCCGACCGAATAGGGCAGCGTCACCGCCGTCGCCTTGTCGAGCTTGTCGGGATAGGCCTTCACCGCCCCGTCGACGGTGTTGACGTCGTTGATGTAGGTGTCGGCCCGGCCGGCGAGGATGGCCTGGATGCAGTTGGCGTTGTTGTCGAACAGAAGGATTTCCGGCGCCGGCTTGCCGGCCTTCTTGCACTCGGCCTCCAGCGCCTGGATCAACGGCACCTCGACATAGCCGGTGTTCTCGGCCGCCACTGCGCCGCAAAGCGAAAGGTCGATGCCGGTGATCTTCTTCGGGTTGCCCTTGGCGACCAGCACCCCGTCATACACCTTGAGATAGGTGATGAAGTCGGCCGCCTTGGCGCGCTCCTTGGTGGCGTAGATGTCGGAGATGACGATGTCGGCCTGCCCGGCCTGCAGGGTGGTCAGCAGCGAGGCGAAGGTCACCGCCTTGTAGGTCAGCTTGAAGCCGAGGCAGTCGCCGATCGCTTCGCCGAGATCGATGTCGAAGCCGATATATTTCGTCGGGTCGTTGGGATCGATCGTCTCGTAGCCCGGCGTATGCGGGTTGATGGCATTGACCAGCGTCTTGCCCTTGAGGTCGGGATACTTCGCCTGAAGCACCGCACAGGCCTCCGGCGTGGCGGCCTGCGCCGCCTCCGGCAGGCCGGCGGTCACGCCGCCGACGGCGAGGCTGAGGCCAAGGGCGCCGAAGAGGGCCGCGCGAAGATGCGAGACGACGGACAGGCGGCGCCTGCCGGTGCGGATGTCGAGAGCGTGTGCCACGTAACTTCTCCTCTGCTAGCGGGCCCGAAGGACGGCCAGACGGATCGCGAGGACGGAAGTGTGGCGCAGGAGCGCGCGACGAGACTTGTCTGAGGGCGCACCTATTGTTGGATGGGCAGGCGCGACGCGCGGGCAGAACGCGCTCAATTTATGAGCACCTCCACCCGGCGGAGGTGCCGATCCCTTATTTCTCGATGATCTCGCGGATGCGCGTCGCCAGGACATCCATGGCGAACGGCTTGGTGATCATCGCCATTCCCGGTTCCAGAAAGCCGGAGGCCAGCGCCGCATTCTCGGCATAGCCGGTCATGAACAGCACCTTGAGGCCGGGCCGCGAGACGCGCCCGCCATCGGCAACCTGCCGGCCGTTGAGACCGGGGAGACCGACATCGGTGATGAGGAGATCGATCCGCTGGCGCGACTGGAGAATCTCAAGCCCCTTCGGTCCGTCGCCGGCCTCTATGGCGCGGTAGCCGAGTTCGTTCAGCACCTCGACGATGAGGCCGCGCACGACCGGCTCGTCCTCGACCACCAGCACCACCTCGCCATCCTCCGAGACCGGGGCGCCGCCGAGGCCGGTCCCGTCCTCCTCGACTTCTTCCTCGCCCCGGTAGCGCGGAAGATAGAGCTTTATCGTCGTTCCCTGCCCGAGTTCCGAATAGATGCGGGCATAGCCTTCCGACTGGCGGGTGAAGCCATAGACCATGGAGAGCCCCAGCCCGGTCCCCTGCCCGATCGGTTTGGTGGTGAAGAAGGGCTCGAAAGCGCGGGCGATGGTTTCGCGGCTCATGCCGGTGCCGGTGTCGGTCACGCAGATGCAGACATACTGCCCAGGCTTCACATCGCGCTGGCGGGCGGCGAAGTGGCTGTCGAGATGCGCGTTGCAGGTCTCGATCGTCAGCTTGCCGCCTTCCGGCATGGCATCACGGGCATTGATGGCAAGGTTCAGAATGGCGCTCTCAAGCTGGTTGGGGTCGCAGCGCGTCAGCCAAAGACCGCCGCCGAGCACCAGTTCCAGCTCGATGCGCTCGCCCAGCGTGCGCCGAAGCATGTCCTCCAGCGAGGCGATGAGCGGATTGGCCCGCACCGGTCGCGGGTCGAGCGGCTGGCGGCGCGAGAAGGCGAGCAGTCGATGCGTCAGCGACGCCGCGCGGTCGGCGCAGGTCTTCGCCCCGCCAACCCACCGGGCGAGATCGTCGGTCCGGCCCTGGGCGATGCGGTTGCCGAGAATGTCCAGGCTGCCGGTGATGCCCTGCAGCAGATTGTTGAAGTCGTGGGCGATTCCGCCGGTGAGCTGGCCGACCGCCTCCATCTTCTGGCTCTGCCGCAGCGCCTCCTCCACCGACCTCTGTTCGGTGATGTCGCGCCCCACGGCGTGGATGCGTCCATTGCCGGGAACGGCGCTCCAGGCAAGCAGGCGGTATTCGCCATCCTTGGTGCGGTAGCGGTTCTCGAAGGCGACGGTGGTGCCGGCTTCCGAGCACCGTCGCAGTTCGCGCGCATGCGTCTCGAGATCGTCCGGGTGCAGGAAATCGGAGACCTTGCGGCTCACCATCTCCGCTTCATCCCAGCCCAGCAGCCTTTCTGCGGAAGGGTTGACGGCGGTGACGACGCCTTCGAAATCGCAGACAAGCATCAGGTCCTGGCTGATCCGCCAGAGCCGGTCGCGATCCTGGGCATAGGCCTCTTCCGCCCGCTTCTGCGCCTCGATGTCGGTATTGGTCCCGACCCAGGCGGTGATGGCCCCGCGCGCGTCGATCAACGGCACGGCGCGGGCCAGATGCCAGCGATAGGAACCGTCGGCGGCGCGCAGGCGAAACTCTGCCTCGTAGGTCTCTCCGGCGGCCAGCGCCTGTGCCCAGCGCTCGAGGGCAGCAGGCAGGTCGTCGGCATGGACGAGCTGTGTCCATCCCGCCCCGTCGAGGCTGCCCGGCTCGGCGCCGGAATAGGCGTAGATCTGGTCGTTGAACCAGTCGAACGCGCCGTCGGCCCGCGCGGTCCACACCTGGTTGGGCATGTTCTGCGCCAGCGCGCTGAACTGCGCCTCGCTCTTTTCCAGCGCCATCTGGGTCCGGCGCCGCTCGGTGACATCGAGCACCGCGCCCACCATGCGTACCGGCCGGCCGGCCTCGTCGCGGTCATAGGCGGCCTTGCGCGCCATGATCCGCTCCTCGCCCGTGTCGTGGCGGCGAATGCGGTACTCGACATCGAGCAGCGCGACGCCGGCCGCGCGGCTCGAGGCGTTGGAGACGATGCCCGCATCCTCCTGGATGACCAGCCGCTCCAATATTTCCGCCGGCATCTCGGCAGCAGGCGGGATACCGAACAGGCGGCAGAATTCCGGCGTGGCACTGATGAGATTGGTACGCAGATCGACGGAGAACAGGCCGACCCCGCCCGCGGCCTGAGCCCTGCGCAGCCGCTCCTCGCTCTGCCGCAGCGCCTCCTGCGCCTCGTACTCGGCCGTCCTGTCGCGGATCAGCTTGACGAAGCCGATGGGACGCCCGCTTTCGTCGCGCAGCGGCATCATCTCGCTGAGGCCCCAGAAGCGCTCGCCATTCTTGCGCAGGTGCCAGCGCGCGTCATGCGCCCGGCCCGTTTCCAGCGCCTCGCGCCGCTTGGCCGCCGGACGATCCGCCGTACGGTCCTCGGGGGTGAAAAAGATGTCCATCGGCTGGCCGAGCATCTCCGGCTCGCTCCACCCGAGCATTCCGGCGGCGCCCCGGTTCCACAGCGTGCACACCCCGTCGAGATCGGTCGCGACGATGCCGTAATCGATCGCGCTGTCGAGGATCTGCCGGTGATGGGCCTCGCGCTCGCGCAGCACGCCCTCGACGCCGGCGCGCTGGATATGCGCCCAGGAGCGCTCCGTGACTTCGCGGATCACGCTCAGCTCATAATCCGACCAGTCATGGGGCGCCTTGTCGTGGATGGCCATCAGCGCGATCAGCCGCCCCTGCTTGACGAGAGGCATGCAGATCGTTGCCGCAATACCCATAACGGAGAACGTGGCCGCCTCCTCCGAGGCGAGCTCGGCGCCGGTGTCGCGGATGAGAAGGGGGCGGCCCGCGCGCAGTTCCTCGGTGACGCGCGTGCCGAAGTCCGCGAGGCGGTAGCGGCCGAGAATCGAGGGCGAGCCGGGCGCGTGCCAGTTGCCGCGAATAGTGAAGCCGTCCTCGTCCTCGTCCATGTCGGCATAGGCGCATATGGAGACGCCTAGGTGCTCAGCCGTCATGCGGGTGGTGATGGCGAGGATCTCGGCGGCGTCACGGGATCCTGCCACCGCCCGGCCCAGTTCGTCGAGAAAGCGCAGGCGCGTCTCGCTTTCCTCCAGCGCGACGCGGGTATGATGCGCCTCGGTGACTTCCACCACGATGGCGATGACCCCGCCGGGCGCTCCGTCGTCCCCGGCAACGGGGGAGTAGTCCAGATTGAGCCAGACCTGTTCGGGATGACCGTCGCGATGCAGAGTCAGCGGCAGGTCGCGATAGCTGAGCGTGCCCCCCGCAAGTCCCACCCGCATGACGTTGTCGTTGAAGTCGGCGACTTCCGGCCAGCCCTCGCGGACATTGGAGCCGAGCAGGCGGCTGTCGCGTCCGCCCGCGAACACCGAATAGGCATCGTTATAGATCATCACGCCGTGTTCGCCCCACAGCAGCACGATCGGCACCGGGCTGGCGAGCATCAGGCTGACGGTATTGCGCAGGCTGGCGGGCCACTCGGAAAGCGGCCCGATGGGGGTGGAGGCCCAGTCGAACGCCGCAATGCGCCGCGCAAGCGACCCACCGCCGGCAGAGGTCGCGCGATCGGTGGTCACGACGCTCTCGTCCAGCCGCACTTCACACCCCACGACCCAAAATGTGGGCCCTGCCTGCCGCCGGAAGGGACCTCGACGTGCCTAAACGCGCAGCGCGCCGTCGGGTTCCGGCGAAACAACCGCCGCGCCGCAAAAAAGAAGCTGCCCTACGCGTCAGCTCCCCACAAGTTCGGATTCGCCTTGAAATACGCCGTCAGCAACTCGGTGAGCACCCGCACCTTCCGCGGCGGATGCGGGCCCGGAGGCCGGACCACGTAGACCGCCGCCGGCGGGACGGGATAGCGCGTCATGATCGGCACCAGCCTGCCGGACATCACATCGTCATAGGTGATGCAGTCGGGCAGCCAGGCGATGCCGAGCCCCGCCACCGCCGCTGCGGCGAGTGCCGTGGCGCTGTCCGCCTTAAACCTGCCCTGCGGCTGGACGGTGACGATCCGGTTGCCATCCATGAACTGCCAGGCTTCCGTGCCCTGCATTACCGCCGGATGGGCGAGCACTTCGTCCGGCGTTTCGGGCGCACCATGCGCGGCGATGTAGGCCGGGCTGGCGAGCAGCTTTCCATGGATGGGCCCGACACGCCTGGCCACCAGATTGGAGGTCGGGAGGTAGCCGCCGCGGATCGCGCAGTCGAATCCTTCCGCGATCAGGTCGACGAAGCGGTCGCTGTAGGACGCGTGGACATGCAGCTGCGGGTGCTCATGCGCCATCTGCGCCAGCACCGGCGCGAAGTGCGTCGGCCCGAAGGTGAGCGGCATCGCCACGCGCAGACGCCCGCACAGTTCCCCGTCGGGGACAATCGTCTCGCGGGCCAGGTCGATCTCGGCGGTGGCGCGGGCGGCGTGGTCCCGGAACGTGATGCCCGCCTCCGTCAGTGCCGCCCCCCGCGTGGTACGAGCCAGAAGCTGGACGCCGAGTTCCGCCTCCAGCCGGAAGAGCCGGCGGCTGACGATGGACTTCGCCACCCCCAGACGGCGGGCCGCGGCCGAGACCCCGCCCGCATCGGCAACGGCCACGAAGGTCTGCAGGTCTGCGATATCCACTTGGCGTTCCCCGTTGAGCGACACAGCTGGCCTGGACATGGAGCTAGCCCATCACCCAGCGGAACAGCAAGTTGCGGCGAGGCCATGACGCCGACGGCGCATGCCTGCCCTGAACCATTGCCGCCGGACGGCGGCCGACAAAGGACGTCTGGATGACCTTTCGCAACGGCCTCGATTCACTGCTTCGTCCCGAGGACTCGGTTCTCGTCCTTATCGACCACCAGCCCTACCAGCTGGCCAACCTCAACAGCCGCGACCCGCAAATGGTGGTGAACAACACCACCGCGCTGGCCAAGTCCGCCAAGGCCTTCGGCGTGCCGACGATCCTGACCAGCGTGATCGCCGAACGGGGCGGCCTGATCTTCCCGCAGGTCACCAGCGTCTTCCCCGGACAGGAGGTGATCGACCGTACCTTCATCAACACCTGGCAGGACCAGAAGGTCGTCGATGCGGTTAAGGCGACCGGCCGCACCCAATTGATCATCGCCGGCCTGTGGACTGAGGTCTGCGTCGCTATGCCGGCCATCCAGGCGCTCGGCGAGGGATGGGACGTGACCGTCGTGACCGACGCGTCGGGCGGCACCTCGGTCGAGGCCCACGAGGTCGCGATCCAGCGCATGATTGCGGCCGGTGCCAACATGATGACTTGGCTGGCGGTCGCAGCGGAATGGCAGCGCGACTGGGCGCGCACCGCCCACGCCGCCGAACTGACCGAGGTGCTGGTGCAGCATTGCGCCGGCAGCGGTGTCGCCTACCTCTGGGAACAGCAGCTCCTCAACACGCCGGTGCCGCGCGCCGGCTGAACCGGCAGGGATGGCGAGCGTCGGCGAGGGTCGGAGTCGATCCAGCCGCCGGCACTCGCTATCTTCGCGGGAAGCGGCGCCGCGAGTCCCTCGAGGCCGCCGGGACATGCACCGGAGAGGCGGACCGATGGCAGAAGCGAGCTTTGGACAGGTGATTGGACCTGCGGTCGTGCTGATGGGTGCTGCCGTCGTCGCCGTGCCGCTGTTCCGGCGGATAGGTCTCGGATCCGTGCTCGGCTACTTTGCCGCCGGCCTGCTCGTCGGCCCCTCGGTGCTCGGCCTGATCACCGATCCCGCCTCCATTCTCCATTTCTCCGAACTCGGCGTGGTGATGTTCCTGTTCGTCATCGGGCTGGAGCTGCGGCCGCAGAAGCTGTGGGCGATGCGCGGGCAGATCTTCGGGCTCGGCCGCGCCCAGGTGGCGACCGCCACCGCCGCCCTTTCCTTGGCCGGTGTCGCGATCATCGGCCTGTCGGCGCCCGTGGCCTTCATCGCCGGTGCCGGCTTCGTTCTCTCGTCGACCGCCGTCATCATGTCCGTGCTGCAGGACCGGGGCGAGCTGGCGAGCGCGGAAGGCCAGAAATCGGTCTCCATCCTCCTGTTCGAAGACCTGATGATAGTGCCGCTGCTGGCGGTGGTCGCCTTCCTGTCGCCGTTGGCGACCGAAGGAACCGGCTGGACCGGCATCGCAATCGCCGTCGCCGCGCTGGTGGTGCTGCTCGTCGTCTCGCGCTGGGCGCTGAACCCGTTCTTCGCGCTGCTGGCGCGTGCTCGGACGCGGGAGGTGCTGACCGCCGGCGCCTTGCTGGTCGTGCTCGGCGCGGCGCTGCTGATGGAGGCTGCGGGCCTGTCGATGGCGATGGGCGCCTTCGTCGCCGGCGTGATGCTGTCGAGTTCCAGCTACCGCCACCAGATCGAGAGCGATGTCGAGCCATTCCGCGGGCTTCTCATGGGCCTGTTCTTCCTCGCGGTCGGCATGTCGCTCGATCTGTCTGTCGTCGCCGCGGAATGGCCGCTGCTGCTGGCGATGCTGGCGGCGTTCACGCTGGCCAAGGGCGCCATGGTCTATGCGGTGGCCCGGCTGTTCGGCAGCTCCAATCACCAGGCCCTGCACCGCACGTCGATGTTCCTGCAGGGCGGCGAATTCGCCTTCGTGCTCTATGCCGCGGCAAATTCGGGCGGGGTGATCGACCCGCGCGAGAACGCTCTGTTCGTCACCGTCGTCATCCTGTCGATGACGATGACGCCGCTCTTCATGCTGGCGACCGACCGGCTGCTGCGCTCGGGCGCGTCGATGGAAGGCATCGACGCGGCCCGCGATCTCAAGGGGCGCTTGCTTCTCATCGGCTTCGGCCGCTTCGGCCAGATCGCCTCGCAGCTTCTGCTGTCGCGAGGCGTCGACCTTGCCGTCATCGACCGCGATCCCGACCGTA
The DNA here is from genome assembly GCA_023434095.1 of Pseudomonadota bacterium. Lineage (GTDB taxonomy): Bacteria > Pseudomonadota > Alphaproteobacteria > Rhizobiales > Xanthobacteraceae > Ancylobacter. The sequence continues at coordinate 12,673 of JAEYTJ010000158.1, forward strand.
TCCGCGACGCCGCCCGCTACGGCTTCAAGGTCTTCTACGGCGACGGCACGCGGCTCGACACGCTGCATCATTCCGGCGCGGGGGAGGTCGATGCCATCATGGTCTGCATCGATGACCGCAAGTCCGCCGTGCAGATCGCCGAGCTGGCGCAGCACGAGTTTCCTCAGGCCAGACTCCTCGTCCGCAGCTATGACCGCACCCACGCGGTCGAGCTGATCCGGGCCGGGGTCGACTACCAGATCCGCGAGACCGCCGAATCCGCCTATCTCATGGGCGCGGAAGGCCTGCGCGTCCTCGGCTTCGCCGAGGCCCATATCGACGAGACCGCCGCCGATATCCGCCGGCGTGACGAGGAGCGCCTGAACGAACAGGTGCAGGGCGACGCCATGTCGGGCAGCGACCGGCTGATCGTCCGGCCCGTTCCCGAGCCCCTCACTCGCCCGCCCGTGGCCAGCTAGACCGCGCCGTATCCTGGAGAGACATTTGTCTCCGCCGTCCTCGAGCGGCCGCCATGCCGGCGCGAACGACGTCAGGTCGCTTCTTCGGCCAACTCGCCGAGAGCTTTCTGGCGCGTCCAGAATCCGATGATGCGGTGGTCATCGCTCTTCGTCGATGAATGTTCGCGAAGGATTTTCCGTAGCCCTTCCGCCTGTCCCCTCTCGCATCCCGCCCAGACAAATCGGCCGCGTCGTCCTTCGGCGGCAAACTTTTCCCGAAGGGCGCGCCCCAATAGGTCCGACCGGCCCGCTTCGACGCTATGACGATGCAGCCACCGGATCCGGACACTGGCATTCGAGGCGAGCGTCTGTTCGTCACTATCATCCTGCACTTCGACGAACACGTCAGCGGACGACGTGGGAGGAAGGTTCTCCAGCATGCGTGCGATTGTCGGGAGCGCGGTCTCGTCACCCAGAAGCAACAGCTTCCCGGCTTCGGGGCGACCGTCCCCTCCCGGCCCCATCACGCCGACGACATCCCCCGCCCGGGCTTCCCGGGCAAAGCATGCGCCGGGGGAATTGCCCTGGCCGTGCACGACGATATCCATCGTCAGGATATTACGAG